>NZ_DATDBG010000162.1:0-30724 GCF_036524955.1 Streptomyces sp. | reverse complement strand
GTGGAGGTCTTGGGGTTGGTGGGTGTGCCGTCGTGGTTGGCGCCGCCGGCGGAGGCCACGGTCACGCTGCCGGCTGTGCCCGCGGTTCCCGACAGGGTGCCGTCGCTCTGCAGGTAGAGCGTGGGGGAGGTACCGCCCGTCGGCGTCGGAGTGGGCGTCGGGGTCGTTCCCGTGTACGGGAGGGTGATCAGGGACTGGTTGCCGGTGCCCAGGGTGGTGGGTGCGGTGCCGAGGGCGTTCCAGACCTCGATCTTGACTGTGCCGTTGGTGAGGTTGCAGAAGGTTCCGGTGGTGGTTTTGATGCCGGTGGTCTGCTTGTAGTGCTCGTAGCCGGTGACGGGGTCGGTGGCGAAGTACTGGTAGGTCTCGACGCGGTCCCAGCTGCCGTTGCTGGTGCAGTCGTAGGAGACGCGGGTCTGGGCGGCGTTGCCTACGGCGGTGTTGGCGTCGACGGAGAGGTCGAAGGCGGTGGCGCCTCCGTTGTAGGTGAGGTTCACGCCGGTGGCGGTGGAGGTCTTGGGGTTGGTGGGTGTGCCGTCGTGGTTGGCGCCGCCGGCGGAGGCCACGGTCACGCTGCCGGCTGTGCCCGCGGTTCCCGACAGGGTGCCGTCGCTCTGCAGGTACAGCGTGGGGGAGGTACCGCCGGTCGGCGTCGGAGTGGGCGTCGGCGTCGGGGTGGGAGTGCCGGTCGGGTCGGTGCCGCCCGTGGCGTTGCCGCCGCTCCAGTTGTTGGCCCCCGAGGCGACGGTCTTCCCGGCGGGAACGTTGAGCACCGTGCCGTTGGAGAAGTGGACGGTGATCGCCGCGGCGCTGATGTTGGAGGCCACGTACGTCCGCGCGCCGTTCTTCACAAAGACGGAGGACAGCGGATTGTCGCTGGTCACGCTGGTGTCCACGGTGCCGAGCGCGGCCAGGTTGCGGATCCAGTGGAAGGTGTGCGCCTTGCTCTCACCCTCTTCGGGGGTGAAGGAGTTGTTGGCACGGTATTTGGACAGCGCCTGGTCGCCGTTGCCCAAGGCGAGGAACTCGTACCAGATGTCCGTCCAGATGGCCGGTTCACCGCCGCCGCGGTTGGTGACCATGTCGTTGTAGTCGGCGAGCACGTAGGCCGGGTCGTAGCCCATGTACAGGTGGCCGCCGGTGACGGGCAGCAGGTTGATGCCCTGGATCTGCTCGGGGGCGCTGGAGAACCAGGTGGAGTACGAGCCGCCGTCGCCCCAGACCATGCCCACCTCGTTGTGGGCGAAGGCGGAGGGGTAGTTCTCGTTCTCGGTGTCGAACCAGTACTCCTGGATGGCCGCCGCCTGCGTGGTGTACATGAAGATGCCGGCGTCGCGGACGGCCGTGTTACCGGTGGCCTGGCCCCACTGGATGAGGGCGCTGTCGAAGTTCATGCCCTCCGACGAGGACTCCTGGTTGTTGCCGGCTGCGAACGAGCCGTGTCCCGAGGCCCAGTCGTGGCCGTCGTAGATGTCGAAGTCCCGCAGGTAGGGGAAGCGGGTGTCGCTGCGGTCGTAGTTGTTGGCGTCGCGGATGAGCAGGTCGACCATGCCGCCGTACTGGGTGTTGGAGGCCCAGGCCGGGTCGAACTTGGCCAGTGTGGCGGCCGCCGCGATGTAGTAGCCGTAGTGGAAGTGGTGGTCGTTGAGTTCCTGGTCGGACCCGTAGGACGCCGGGTACCCGATGAGGGTGCCCCAGTTCTGGTCGTAGTAGAAGAGGTGGCCGGTCTTGCCGGTGGTGGCCGTGAACCAGTCGGTGAGCTTGGACTTGATGGACGCGAGCGCCGCGTCCCGGACCGCGGTGTTGCCGGTCTGGTCGGCGATCTCGGCCAGCCGGGCGGCGCGGCCCAGGCCCTTGCCGGTCCAGTAGGTGTCGTCGCTGACCTGCTTGGTCGGATCGGCCTGCTCGGCGTTGAGGTAGCTCTGGAGCGTCGTGGCGTCCGCTCCGGCGCTGTCGCCGACCGCCGGGACCTCCGGGAGGACGCCCTGGAACTTCATCGTGGTGGTGAAGGAGGAGACGCCGGTGAGGACCTTGAGCGCACCGCGGGCGGAGACGTAGGTCTGCGGGAGCGGGGTGCCCGATGCGAGATGCCGCCACTGGTGGGGAAGCAGGGCCACGACCGTCTTCGTGCCGGTGCCCTCGCGGGCGGTCGTGGTGTAGGCGTAGGTGGTCGTCACGGTGCTGGTCCCCGGCGCGTACTGGTACGAGAGCTGGGTGCCGGTCACGTGGTTGTGCGCGTACGTGCCGTACGTCGCGGCCAGGGCGGCCCGGTCGGCCGAGGGGGTCGAGGCGGTGGTCGGCAGGACGGCGACGGAGAAGTAGTCCTTGCCCGCGAGCGACGAGGAGAGGGTGGAACCGCTGACCGTCCAGGTCGCGCCGGTCGGCGCGTAGGCCACGTAGTCATGGCCGTTGATCCGGTATCCGATCGTGGAACCGGAGTTGGACCAGACTGTCGGGGCACCGGCCGACGAGGTGATCGTCGCGTTTCCTCCGGTGGCCTTGAAGTACGCGAACGGCAGGCCCTCGCCGATGGTCGCGCGCAGTGTGCGGGTGCCGTCGCTGAAGTACGGGCTGACGGTCCAGTCGCTCCAGCCGTCGACCTTCACGTCGGGGGAGCTGAGCCCAGCGACGCCCGTGACGAAGTCCTGGCTGTAGGGGAAGTGGTACTCCCCGACGCCCGTGGCCGTGCCGGAGATCGCCGGTGTCGTGGTGTACGAGAACCCGAGACCGCCCGACGTGGCACGGAAGGCCAGCGGATGGGCGTGCAGCGGTTCACCGTAGGCGCAGTTGGTCTTCTTCCAGAGGATCGAGGACCACCAGTCGTTGGTGGGGACGGGGCCGGCCGGCGCGTTCGCGGTGACCCAGGCGCGGGGGTTGGTCGACAGGCTTCCGCACCCGGAGGGCAGCGGCCCCACCGGCGTGGTGGTGTAGCTGCCGGCACCCACCGTGGTGGCGTAGGCCGAATGGGACGTCAACAGCGCCAGCAGGCCGGCGACGAGTGCCGCCGCCGTGCTGACGGCCAGCACCCGCAGCCGCAGCACCGCGCGGTCCCGCGCGGTGCGTGGGGAGCGCCGACCCGCCTTCCGGGCCGCGTGCTCCGCCCGGTCGGTTCCGGCGGGGAGGCCTGGCCCCGTCGCCGGTGAGCGGTCGGGGGTTGGTCTGGTCACGGTGATGCCTCCTGAGGCAGGTCGTCACCGTCCCATCGGGCGGCGACGACGAAGAGGAGCGTGCGACGCGACGGACGAGCGTCGTGGGGGGAGCGGGCGCGGCGTCATGATCCGCCGGGACCATGGGTCGGGCCTGCCTCGCGGCTCGCCTCTCCGAGGCTGAGCAGCAACCGATACTGAGAGCGCTCTCAAGCGGAGGAGGCTAGATGACAGCCGAAGGTGCGTCAATGATGTGGACACGGAAGCGTCGGAGCTGTTGTCGTGCTCCGGTACGGGCACGTCGGAATCGGGCCGGTTCGGGCGCTCGCGAAGGTCGGGAGAGGCGGGAGGGGATGGAGGTGTTGTGCCATGTCGCGGGCTGTTGAAGGCCGGGTGGCCGGACGGCTGGTCCGGGAGTGCTCATCCTCGGACTGCCTGAGAGCGCTCTCACGACGCTGAGGCGCCGCACAGGACCGCCGAGGCCCGGCGAACACCGCCCGGAGGGCGGACGGCTGGGGGGCGTCTTGCCCGCAGCCCCGCAGGACCGCCTTCGGCGTGTCCGCGCCCGCGGGGGAGAGACCGTTGTCCACAGCCGGCCCGCATGCGTACTGCGCACGCCTCGGTGTGCCGGGTACCGTGGGCCGGAGTGTCCGCCGTGGCAGTGGGGCGGCCGGGGAGGCGGCATGGTGGCCGTGGCCGTGGCCGTAGCGCCCGGCACCTGCCCGGCGACCTCGCCCGCAGCCCGACGAAGCCGGCGTACGATCCGCTCCGCGTCCGCGTACGCTCACCCACCGTACGAGCGTCAGGCCTGGTGAAGGGGCAATCCGGCCCGGCACATTGAACCGTATGACAGCACCACCGACCCCCATCAGGCCTCAGCCTTCGGTACCCGCAGGCGAGTTCGCCCAGCGTTTCAGCGCCACCCGGCTCGGCGCGCGCCTCGCCCGGCACCTGACGCTCCACCAGCTCAATCAGTGGGGCATTCCGTACGACGGGGACACCGCGCAGGCCGCGGCCGTGATCGTCGGCGAGCTGGCGGCCAACGCCGCCACCCATGGCCGCGTCCCCGGCCGCGACTTCGAACTGCGCCTCGCCCTCGCCGACGGCACCCTCCGTATCGAGGTGAGCGACACCCGCTCCGAGCGGCGCCCGCCCGGCCCCGGCGAGGTCAAGTCCCCCGACCCGCTCGCCGAGTCCGGCCGGGGCCTGTTCCTCGTCGAGGCGCTCGCGCATCGCTGGGCGGTCCTCGACCGGCTCTCCGTGGGCAAGACCGTCCGCGCGGAGCTCGATCTCCCGGGCCGGGACGGGCCCCGTCCCTGAGACGGCCGATGAGGGCTGCCGGACGGCGAAGGCGACGGGGAGACATGGCAGGTCTGGAGAGCAGCGGGGCAGGGGACGGCCGGTGGGGCGCGAGCGGACCGGCGGACACCGGCGGTGCCGGCCGCGCCGAACCGCCCGCCGAACCGCCCACGGACGCGGCCGGGGCTCCGCGCGGGGCGCTGGTGGCGCCGCGTGACGAGGTCCTGCGCGGGTTCACCGAACGAGGGCTGACGCCCGAGCTCCTGGAGCGGGCGGCCGGGGGACGAGGCCGCCCGCGGGGGGAGTGAGCAGGAAGACCGACCGAGGACCGCTGCGGGAGTGGGACTCCGCACCACGCGGGAGATCCTCCGCCACGCCACCGCGGTCCTCACCGGTGCCGAGGCGGACCGCGACGGTCTCGACGGAGGTCCCGACGCGTTCAAGCTCAGTGACCGAGCGCTGGAACCTCGTGGTGCGGGCTTTCCGGAGCCGTTCGCCCGCTCTCACCCGCCGAGCGCGAGAATGTGATCCGGTACGCATTCCAGTCGTAGGAGTGCGCGAGAGAACTGACTCGGACCGCTGACGATCGGCGTTCACTCGTCCACTCGCTCTCGGGGAGCGTGCGAAAACCGTCGTGGGCCGATTCGTCTTTCCACTGGGAGTAGACAAGTACGAAGCTTCCCTCGACACCGACACCGCCGAGGCCGCGCAGAACGCTGTGGGAAAGGTATCCGGGCACCCCGGCCAGCCAGGCCCGTCCGGGCCCGAGGGCATCGATCAGCGGTTCGGGGTCCGGGCCGGCAACGCCGAAGATCTCGATCACAGTGTGGTGACCGTGCTCCGGAGAGAGCTCCACGCGGTCGTGTGCCGCCGGGAACCGCTGGGTGAAAGCCACTGCTGTCTGCAGGAGTTTGAGGGAGGTCGCCAGCTCGCGGAACACCGGGAGCGCCCGGTGTCTGAACACTTCGTCGCTGGCGTTCCGGGCTTCGAGGTCGCTGCGGCTGCGCCACTGGATGAGGTTCGCGGAACCGGGAGTGTGCACGCCGCTGTGCAGGGAGGCCGAGATCCATCCGGGATAGTCCGCTCCCTCCATTACCTCCCGCATGACGTCCATGAGACGCCGCTGGTTTTCCGAGGAGTCAGTGGTGAAGATGTTGAAGACAGTCAGGAGACCGTCCTCGGCGGAGATGACGGGCATGGTGGCCTTCCTTCGCCTGTCGTGGTGGAGGTGTATTCGGCGAGTGCCGTCCGGGACGATGTGGTCATACTTGGTGCATGAACGATCAGGAATCCGCCATGAAGGTCGGCTCGCTGCTCGACCGTTATCTGCTTGACCTTGACGATGACGGAGTCGCGCTCGACGACGCATGGGCGCGCAGCCTTTTCACCGAGGACGCCGGAGTCGAGTTCCCGATGGGCGGGCACCAGGGGAGAGCCGGCTTGGCCGACTACCACCGGCGGACGCTCTCGGCGTGGGAGCGGACACAGCACATCCACTCTCCCGCCGTGGTCGAACTCCTCGAAGGCCGGGCGGTCCTGCGGGCCAATCTGATGTCCGTGCTGGTGCACAAGGCCGACGACAGCGCTCCCCCGATCTTCGTGACCGGCACGTTCGTCTCGGGTGAGGCCCGCCTCACGCCGGACGGATGGCGGCTGAGCCGGCTGTCGTTCCGTCTTGGCTGGACCGCCGGCCGCCCGCCCGCCGCCCCAGGGGCAGCGGACTGAGCCAGAAGAATCCTCTCGGCCCGCGGCCTCACCGCGGACCGGCCGTGAACTCGACCACCGAGCGGGCCGCCACCCGCCCCGGCGCGCTGTGCGCGGCGACGAAGGTCAGGCCGGCGTTACGCGCGAGTTCGACGATCTCGGACACCCCGCGTTCCTTGCCCGCGAAGAAGACGAGCATCCGCAGGTCCATGATGGTGTTGGGTGACTCCCCGTCCTCGCCCGTCTGTTCGATGACGAACACCCGTCCCCGCTCACCGGCAGCCTCGGCGCAGCGTTTGAGGATGGCCAGGGTGTCGTCGTCGTCCCAGTTGTGGATGACGGAGGAGAGGATGTATCCGTCCGCGCCGCTGGGCAGCGAGTCGAAGAAGCTTCCGGCCAGCGCCTCGGCCCGGTCGCCGACACCCCGGTCCGCGAAGGTCCTGCGGGCCGTGTCCAGCGATGCCGGGAGGTCGAGGACGCTGCCCCTCAGCGTCGGGTGGGCGGTGAGCAGGGCGGCGAGCAGCAAGCCGTTCCCCCCGCCGACGTCCATGACGTGGCCGAGCGTCGACCAGTCGTACGCCTGCGCGATCTCATGAGCGCTGTGCGCGATGTTCGACGCCATCAGGGAGTTGAAGGACTGCGCACGGGCCGGGTCCGCGGCGAGATCGTCCCAGAAGGACTGCCCGAACCGGACGGGGAAGCCCGGTTCGCCGGTGGTGACCGCGTGGGCGAGTTCCGTGACGCTGAGATCGGCACGGCCGAGGGCTCCGCGCAGATCCCACAGGGCGCGCATCCCCGAAGGGTGATCCGACAGGAGGAACCGGCCGCGTTCCGTCAGCCCGTAGCCCGTGCCGTCGCGGTGCAGCAGACCCACGCCCGCGAGGTGCCGGAGCACGCGGTCCAGTGCACCGGCGTGCAGACCCTCGGCCTCGGCGATGACGGTTGCGGTGGTGCGCCCGGCGACGATGTGATCGGCCACCGAGTATGTGGCCGCTACGCGTATGACCATCGGGGTGACCAGGTCGGCCTGCTTCCACAGGTCCAGGTCGGGGCGGGGGTGATGGGTTGACATGCATCCACTCCTTGTCTGGCCGGCCGCGTGTCGTGTCCCGCAGTCGGGGTTCGGGCCGGCACGCCGTTCACGGGGTGTTCGACACCCGTCCGTGACGGTGCGGCGGCCGGGTAGGGAAGACGGTCGGCGGCGCGGCCGGCCGGGCCGGACGGGGGCGTACAGGTCCGGGCCGCGACACGGCCGAACGGGGTCACACGGACGCGCCGTCCACGAACAGGTCGGTGCCCGTGATGTTCCCGTTGGCCGCGGAGCACAGGAAGACGATCGCGGCGGCGACCTCGTCCGGAGTGCTGATGCGGCCCGTGGCCGTCGCCGCGGCGATCGCGTTGACGGCCTGTTCGCCCAGGCGGCCGCGCAGGCGCGCCCCGTCGACGGCCCCCGGGCTGACCGTGTTGACCAGGATCCCCGCGGCGCCGAGATCGATGGCCAGGCTGCGGGTCAGGCCGTGCAGGGCCGCTTTGGAGGTGGCCATCGCCGCCTGGTACGGAGCCCGGCCCGCCCGTCCGCTCACCCAGCCCGTCGAGGAGACGAAGACGATCCGGCCCCAGCCTTCTCGCCGCATGGCGGCGACACAGGCCTGGGCGGTGCGGTACGTCCCCTCCACGTCCGCCCGGAACTTGCGCTGCCATGCCTCGGCCGGAACCTCCTCGAAGGCCCCGTGACCGTAGACCGGTCCGAACGTGGCATTGGCCACCAGGACCTCGATCGGTCCCCAGCGCTCCTGGACGGCCGCCACGGCGGTGTCTATCGAGGCGATGTCACCCAGGTCGTAGTGGACGGACATCGCCTCACCTCCGAGTGATTCGACGTCCTTGGCCACCGCCTCTCCCGCCTGCGGGCGCGTGCAGTACGTCACCGCCACACGCGCGCCTTCCTGCGCGAACGCCCGAGCGGTCGCCGAGCCCACGCCGTCGCCCGAGCCGGCGGTGACCAGCACAACCTTGTTCTTGAGTCCGAGTTCCATGAGTATTCCCAGGTCAGAGGCTTCGGGGCGGCCTGGAGTCGGCGCCCGGTGCTGATGCGTGAAATCCGTGGGGTCCGGGCCGGCGCACGGTCACCCCTCGGTCGGTCGCCCGGTGCCGGAGGCCAGCGCCCGCGCGCGACCGGCCAGGTCCTCGTAGTCGCGCATATGGACGATCAACCCGTCGCGCAGCCGCACGACAGTGACGAAGGAAGGCAGGAACGCTTCCCCGGTGGGAAGGACCATCCCTTCCAGGGTGTATTCGGCGATCACGACCTCGGGGTCGGCCGCCTCGTGAACGGTCAGCGACCGTACCGCGTCGAACCGCACCGGAGCGCGCCCGAACCCGAGAGCGAAGTGGGCGCGGATCGCGTCCCGGCCACGCACAGCGGGCCAACCGGGCCGGAACGGGTTCTCAAGTACGGCATCGGCGGAGTACAGCTCGGCCATGGCGTCGATGTCCTTGACGATGACGGCGGCGAGCAGCCTGTCGATGACGTCGCACCTGGTCTTCTCGCTCGTGGATGATCCGTTTATCTCAACCTCCGGTGCAAGGTGTCGGAGTCGTCGCGGGAACAGCCCCTCGGGCGTGGCCGGGACGCCGTGGGCAGCCACGCGCCAGGCCGGTCGTCCCGGTTCGGGTGACCCTACGCACGGATCCCCGGAGCACGGTGCGGACGCGTGGGGCATGTGCACTTAAGTGCAGCGATTGAGGGTCATTTGGTGCAGTGACGGCTTCCGGAGATACGGGCGGAATCACCGGGTCCCTATAACTGGGACGTCCCAGTCACTTCCTGGCGCCAGGAGCGTCCCCCGTGAGGAGTGCGATGCACAGTACGTTGATCGTGGCGCGGATGAATCTCGCGTCGAAAGATCATGTCGCCGATCTTTTCGCGGATTTCGATGCCGGTGACATGCCTCATCTGATGGGGACACGCCGCCGGCAGCTCTTCGCCTACCGAGGCCTGTACTTCCATCTGCAGGATTTCGACACCGACAACGGCGGCGAGTCGATCGAGCGCGCGAAGGCGGACCCGCGGTTCGTGCGGATCAGTCAGGACCTCAAGCCGTTCATAGAGGCCTACGACCCGGTCACCTGGCGGTCACCGAAAGACGCCATGGCGGCGCGCTTCTACTCCTGGGAGGCGTCCGGATGAAAGGGAGACGGGTCGTGATCACCGGCATCGACGTGGTGGCCCCCGGCGGAGTCGGCGTCAAGGAGTTCTGGTCCCTGCTGACCGACGGCCGTACAGCCACCCGCGACATCAGCCTCTTCGACCCCACGCCCTTTCGCTCCCGGGTGGCCGCGGAGGTCGATTTCGACCCTGAGGACCACGGCCTGAGCCCCCACGAGATCAGGCGGATGGACCGGGCGGTGCAGTTCGCGGTGGTCGCCGCACGGGGTGCGACCCGGGACAGCGGTCTCGACTCGGATCCGGTCGACCCGCATCGGATGGGTGTCACCATCGGCACCGCGGTCGGTTCCACGATTTCCCTCGACCAGGAGTACCGGACGGTGAGTGACGGCGGCCGGCTGCATCTCGTCGACCACAGCTATGCCGTACCTCACCTCTACGACTACATGGTGCCCAGCTCTTTCGCGGCGGAAGTGGCGTGGGCCACCGCCGCCGAAGGGCCGACCACGGTGGTGTCCACCGGCTGCACCTCCGGCCTGGACTCGGTCGGCTACGCGGTCGAGCTGATCCGCGAAGGCTCCGCCGATGTGATGATCGCCGGCGCGGCGGACGCGCCGATCTCGCCGATCACCGTGTCCTGCTTCGACGCGATCAAGGCGACCACGCCCCGCACCGACGACCCGGGGAGCGCGGCCCGGCCCTTCGACTCGACTCGGGACGGATTCGTGCTCGGCGAGGGCGCCGCCGTGTTCGTCCTGGAGGAGCTCACCCGTGCCCGGAAGCGCGGCGCCCACATCTACGCGGAGATCGCGGGCTACGCCACCCGCAGCAACGCGTACCACATGACCGGACTCAGGCCCGACGGTGCGGAGATGGCCGAGGCGATCCGAGCGGCGCTGGACGAGGGCCGGGTCAACGGCGAGGAGATCGACTACATCAACGCCCACGGCTCGGGCACCAGGCAGAACGACCGGCACGAGACCGCGGCGTTCAAGAGGAGTCTGGGGGAGCACGCCTACCGGACACCGGTGAGTTCGATCAAGTCGATGGTGGGCCACTCGCTCGGAGCGATCGGCTCGATCGAGATCGCCGCGTGCGCCCTCGCGATCGAGCACAACGTGGTGCCTCCGACAGCGAACCTGCACACCCCCGACCCGGAGTGCGATCTCGACTACGTCCCACTCGTCGCCCGGGAGCACGTCACCGACGCGGTCCTCACGGTGGGCAGCGGGTTCGGCGGCTTCCAGAGCGCGATGGTGCTCACCCGTCCCGGTCAGGTCCGGCGGTGACCGCCGCGGTGGTGACCGGACTGGGCGTCGCCGCGCCCAACGGCCTCGGCACACGCGACTACTGGGCCGCCACGCTGGAGGGCGAGAGCGGCATCGGCCGGATCACCCGGTTCGACCCGGAACCGTACCCCGCCCGACTCGCCGGTGAGATCAAGGGCTTCACCGCGAAGGAGCACCTGCCCGGAAGGCTGTTGCCGCAGACGGACCGGGTCACCCAGCTCTCGCTCGCCGCTGCCGACTGGGCGCTCGACGACGCCGGTGTCCGATCGGACGAACTGCCCGATGCCGACATGGGTGTGGTCACGGCGAGCTCGGCCGGCGGTTTCGAGTTCGGCCAGGGCGAACTGCGGCATCTGTGGAGCCAGGGCAGCGAGTTCGTCAGCGCGTATCAGTCCTTCGCCTGGTTCTATGCCGTGAACACCGGCCAGATATCGATCCGGCACGGAATGCGCGGCCCCAGCGGGGTGGTCGTCAGCGACCACGCCGGCGGGCTCGACGCCATCGCGCAAGCGCGGCGGATGATCCGAAAGGGGCAGCCGCTGGTGGTGTCCGGCGGCGTGGACGCCTCCCTGTGTCCCTGGGGCTGGGTCGCCCAGATGACCGGCGGACGGCTCAGCACAGCGGAGGATCCGTCCCGCGCTTTTCTCCCCTTCGACTGCCGCGCGCGGGGACATGTGCCGGGGGAGGGCGGTGCGATCCTCGTGCTGGAGTCCGCGGATGCGGCGCGGGCGCGAGGCGCGACCCCCTACGGCGAACTCGCCGGTTACGGCTCCACCTTCGACCCCCGTCCGGGCAGCGGACGCGAGCCCGGCCTGCGCAGGGCGATCACTCTGGCCCTCGCCGACGCGTGCCTGGACGCCCGCGAGGTGGACGTGGTGTTCGCGGACGCCGCGGGCCTGCCCGCACTCGACCGGATCGAGGCAGCGGCGATCGCGGACGTCTTCGGGCCGCGTGGTGTGCCGGTCACCGCCCCCAAGACCATGACCGGACGGCTCCACGCGGGCGCTGCCTCCCTCGATGTGGCGGCGGCCCTGATGGCGATGAGGGACGGCGTGATCCCGCCCACGGTGAACGTCGTACCGCTGCCCGAGTACGCCTTGGACCTGGTCCAGGGCCGCCCCCGGGCCGTGCCGGTCCGGTCGGCGCTGGTCCTCGCCCGCGGCCACGGCGGATTCAACTCGGCCGTGGTGCTGCGCACGACGAAGCAGACATGAACCCATGAGAGGAGAACCCCAGTGGCTGGCACTCAGTTCACCCCGGAGTACCTCGCGCACATCCTGACCCTCGCCACCGGTGTGGACGAGCACGGCGATCTGGGTGATTGCCTGGACACGGATTTCGCGGCTCTGGGATACGAGTCCCTCGGACTCCTGGAGACCGCGAGCCGGATCGAGCGCGACTACGGCATACGACTCGACGACTCGCTGGTGACCGTCAGCGCGACCCCGCGTGCCCTGATCACCGCGGTCAACGCACAGATCGGCCGGACCGCGCAGCGGGCTACCTGAACAGGAGAGAAAGGCGGGCTCATGCAAGAGGTTCGACGTGTCGCCGTGGTCACCGGAGGCACCAGCGGAATCGGACGTGCCGTCGTCGAGCTCCTCGCCGCCCAGGGGCATCGGGTGTTCCTCGGGGCACGCGGCGCCGAGAACGTGGCGGCCACGGTCAAGCAACTGCGCGAGGAGGGGCTGGACGTGGACGGTGCCGTGGTCGACGTCTGTTCGGAAAGGGCCGTCGAGGATTTCGTCCAGGCCGCCGTCGATGTCTACGGGACCGTCGACGTCCTGGTGAACAACGCCGGGCGCAGCGGCGGCGGGCCAACGGCCGACATCAGCGACGAACTCTGGTACGACGTGATCGAGACGAACCTGAACAGCGTCTTCCGGATGACCCGGGAAGTGCTCAACACCGGGGGCATGCGGCGCAAGGACCGCGGCAGGATCGTCAACATCGCGTCCACCGCGGGTAAGCAGGGCGTGGTGCTCGGCGCCCCCTACTCCGCCTCGAAACACGGTGTCGTCGGCTTCACCAAGGCGCTCGGCAACGAACTGGCACCCACGGGCATCACCGTCAACGCGGTCTGTCCCGGATACGTGGAAACGCCGATGGCCCAGCGGGTCCGCGAGGGCTACGCGGCGGCCTACCACACCACAGAGGCGGCGATCCTGGAGAAATTCCAGGCCAAGATCCCCCTCGGCCGCTACTCAACACCCCAGGAGGTGGCCGGCCTGGTCGGCTATCTGGTGTCCGACGCAGCCGCATCCATCACCTCGCAGGCGTTGAACGTCTGCGGCGGTCTGGGCAATTTCTGAGAGGAGTTCCCCTGTGCCGCACCCGAACGCGCACGAGGCCGAGCACGAGATCTTCATAGCGGCCCCGGCCGAGGCCGTGTACGCGCTGATCGCCGACGTGGAGAACTGGCCGCGGGTGTTCCCGCCGACCATCCATGTCGACGCGGTCGAGCGGACCGGTGCCGAGGAGCGCATCCGCATCTGGGCCACGGCCAACGGATCGGTCAAGGAATGGACATCGCGGAGAGTCCTCGATCCACAGGGACTGCGCATCGACTTCCGCCAGGAGGTGTGCGCCCCGCCGGTCGCCGCGATGGGCGGGGCCTGGGTGATCGAGCGCCGATCCGAGACCGGGACACGGCTGCGACTGCTGCACGACTACCGGGCCGTCGGGGACGATCCCGAAGGCCTTGCCTGGATCGACGAGGCGGTCGACCGCAACTCCCGTTCCGAACTGGCCGCGCTCAAGGCCAACGTGGAGTTCGCACACAGCGCGTCCGAACTGACCTTCTCCTTCGAGGACAGCGTTGAGATCGCCGGTTCCGCCAAGGACGCCTACGACTACATCCACGACGCCCACCTGTGGCCCGACCGGCTGCCGCACGTGGCGAAGGTCAGCCTTCAGGAGGAGACGCCGGGGCTGCAACTGCTGGAGATGGAGACCCGCGCCCGGGACGGTTCCACCCACACCACCGCGTCCTATCGCGTGGCGTTCCCCCACCACAGGATCGCCTACAAACAGGTCACTCTGCCGGCCCTGATGAACCTGCACACCGGTCTGTGGACCTTCACCGAGCACGGCGGCGGGGTGACCGCCTCCTCGCAGCACACCGTAGTGATCAACACCGACGCCATCACCCGGATCCTCGGCCCGGCGGCGACCGTCGCCGACGCCAGGTCCTACGTCCAGCGGGCGCTCAGCGCCAACAGCAGCGCGACGCTGGGCTACGCCAAAAGGTATGCCGAGAGCGCCGTCTGACCATGGACACCCAGGTCATCGTCGTCGGCGCCGGTCCGGTGGGCCTCATGCTCGCCGGTGAGCTGCGGCTCGGCGGCGCGGACGTCATCGTGCTGGAGCGCCGTCGGGCCCCGACCAGCGAGTCAAGGGCCTCCACCCTGCACGCCCGCACCATGGAGATCCTGGACAGCCGAGGACTCCTCGACGCCCTCGGCACGCCGCCGAACAGCGTGCTCGGGCATTTCGGCGGAATCCCCCTCGATCTGACCCTCCCCACCCGGTATCCCGGCCAGTGGAAGGTCGCCCAGGTCCGCACCGAACGCCTGCTCCAGGAGTGGGCTCTCGCGCTCGGTGCGGACATCCGGCGCGGCTGGGAACTCCGGGAACTGGCGCAGGACGGCGACGCGGTGCACGTCACCGCCGCCACCACCGAGGGCACGCGCCGGCTGCGTGCCGCGTACCTCGTCGGCTGCGACGGAGAGGACAGCGCCGCCCGGCGGCTCATCGGTGCCGCGTTCCCGGGCCGGCCGGCCCGCCGCGAACTGCTGCGCGCGGACGTGGCGGGGATCGAGATCCCCGGACGGCGCTTCCAGCAGATGGAGAGGGGTCTGGCCATCGCCGCCCGCGACCCCGACGGCATCACCCGGGTGATGGTCCACGAGTTCGCCGGCGACGCATGGGCCTGCCCTGACCCACCCGGGTTCGCCAGGCTGGCCGAGGTCTGGAAGCGGGTCACCTGTGAGGACATCAGTGGCGGCACACCGGTGTGGGTCAACAGCTTCGGTGACGCCGACCGGCAGCTCAGCCGCTACCGGCACGGCCGGATACTCTTCGCCGGCGACGCCGCCCACCAGCAACTCCCCGTCGGCGGTCAGGCTCTCAACCTCGGGCTTCAGGACGCCGTCAACCTCGGCTGGAAGCTGGCTCTCACGGCGGGCTCCGACCCGCCCGAGGGGCTGCTGGACAGCTACCACGACGAACGACACGCCGTGGGCCGCGGCGTGCTCGCCAACATCAGGGCGCAGGCAGCGCTGCTGCTCGGTGGCCCCCGCGTCGAACCGGTGCGCGCGCTCGTACGCGAGCTCATGAACCACGAGCCGGTCCGCGCACGGCTGGCGGGGATGATCAGTGGGCTGGACGTCCGCTACCCGACCGGAGGTGCGGGCCACCCGCTGCTCGGGTACCGCCTGCCGGTCCAGGACCTGACGATCTTCCCTGGCGACGGTGAGCCCGCGCCGGCCCGGCACGGCGGACAGGGAATGCTGCTGGATCTTCGGCCGGTGGCGGACGCCCGGGCCGACGGCAGGGTCCGCGTCACAAGAGCCCGCGCGGCACCCGGATCGCCCCTGTCAGGCAGTGCCTGCGTCCTGGTCCGGCCGGACGGGCACATCGCCTGGCTGGGGCCCGATCCCGATCGGGCACGCGACGCGCTGCTGCGCTGGTTCGGGCCCCGGACCCCCCGCCTGTCCGGTCACCCGGCACAGGCCGGACAGCGGACGAAGTCGAGAAGCCGGACAGAGAACGGATGAGGAGGAACGACGTGGACACCGACGTGGATACCGATGTGATCGTGGTGGGTGCCGGACCGACCGGGCTGATGCTCGCAGGAGAACTGCGGCTGGGCGGCGCCGATGTCGTCGTCGTGGAGCAGCTGGTGAGGCCCAGCGGGCAGTCGCGCGGCCTGGGCTTCACCGCGCGCGCCATGGAGGTCTTCGACCAGCGCGGGCTGCTGCCGCGTTTCGGCTCCCTGGAAACCAGCCCGATGGGTCACTTCGGAGGGGTGCGGTTCGACTACACCGTTCTGGAGGACAGCCACTTCGGCGCACGCGGCATCCCGCAGTCACAGACCGAGCAGGTGCTGGATGCCTGGGCAACGGAGCTCGGAGCGGACATCCGGCGTGGCTGGGAGGTCACCGAACTGGTCGACGACGGCCGGACGGTGACCGTCACGGCGCACACCCCGGAAGGTGTCCGTCAGCTGCGCGGCGGCTATCTCGTGGGGTGCGACGGCGGCCGCAGCACTGTGCGCAAGCTGGCGGGGTTCGACTTCCCGGGTACGCCGCCGACGCGCGGGATGTATCTCGCGGACGTCGCCGGCTGTGACCTGCAGGCCCGGCTTCTCGGCGAACGGCTGCCCGACGGCATGGTGATGGCCGCGCCGCTGGGCGGCGGGATCGAAAGGATCATCGTCTGCGAACACGGCACCCCGCCGGGTGAACGCGACGACTCCCCGAGCTTCGCCGAGGTCGCCGACGCCTGGCAGAGAATCACCGGGGAATCCATCCACCACGGCCGGGCGACCTGGGTCAGCGCCTTCACCGATGCCACACGCCAGGCCACCGAGTACCGGCGCGGCCGGGTGCTCCTGGCGGGAGACGCCGCACACATCCACCTCCCCGCCGGCGGGCAGGGCATGAGCACCGGCGTGCTGGACGCCGTCAACCTCGGCTGGAAGCTCGCCGCGACCGTCGGCGGCTGGGCCCCGGACGGACTCCTGGACAGCTACCACGACGAGCGGCACCCGGCCGGAGCCCGGGTGCTGACCAACACCCGGGCTCAGGGCATGGTGTTTCTCGGCGGTGAGGAAGCCGACCCGCTGCGTGCCCTGTTCACGGAGCTCCTGGCCCACGACGAGGTCAAACGTCACCTGTCCGGCATGATCAGCGGCCTGGACGTCCGCTATGACGCCGGTGAGGAAGACCACCCCCTGGTAGGCCGGCGGGTACCGCCCCGAGCTCTGCTCGGGGACAGCGGCAGGACGAGCACCACGGAGTTGCTGCGCGGCGGCCAGGGCGTCCTTCTCGACACGGCGGACGACCCCCGGATTCGCGCGGCGGCAGAACCGTGGAAGGTCCGTGTGACCTCCACGACGGCCCGCCCCGAGACAGACGACCCCTTCCTCGGCGCCCCGTCCGTCCTGGTGCGACCGGACGGGCATGTGGCCTGGGCCGGAACCGGTCCTGACAGTCTCCAGGCGTCCCTGCGCCGCTGGTTCGGCGCTCCGGACGGCGGCCGCGCGTGATCGTGCCTCGCGCGGCAGCCCTCACAAGGCGTTGATGCGCAGGGCATGGGCCACGGCATGCTGCCGGTTGCGAAGGCCGAGGCGGGCCAGCATGTCGTGGATGACCGCCTTGATGGTCCGCTGTGAGAAGTTCAGCGAAGCGGCGATCTCGTCGGTGTTGAGGCCGAGGGCCAGCAACCGCAGCACCTCGATCTCGCGGGGCAGGAAGCCGCCCAGAGGGTTGGCGGGGGGAGGAAGAACCTCGCGCAGGACGCCCTCGCAGCCGCGCGGGGGCGGGATGCGCGGGAGCGCGCCCTCGCCCGCCCGGAGGGGAGGAGGTTCAGCCCCCACCGTGACGAGCGCGCGATGAGCGGCTGTGTCGATGACCGCATTGCGGATCTGCGCGAAGGTGGTGCGACTGCGGACCAGCACTCTGAGCGGCACCCTGGCGGCGGAGTACGCCAGATGGGACTCGGTGATCTCGTCGGCCACGATGACAATGCGCGCCGCCGGGTTCCGCGAGCCGGCCACCGCCCGCCGGACACGGGCGAGTTCCGCCTCGGTCAGCGACAGCAGCAGGGCGAGAATGACATCGGCGTTCCCGCTCTCCTGCTGCGGAAGGATACTGATCTCCCTCCAGCGCCCCAGGAACCTGGTGGCGCCGGACTCCGTGATCGGGTCGTCGGAGATCAGACACACCGTCGTCACGTTCATAGCGGGTGCTCCTGTCCGGGCGAGGACCTGTCCCGGGAGAGGGGACGGGCCGACGGCCACACCGTGGATCGGTGGAACGCTCTGTACCTGGGCCGTTGAAGGGAGTCACACGGGCGGGGAACGGCGCCGCCGCGCGACGGCGGGCAGCCGCTGTCACCGCCCGCGGCTCGACGAGGCGAGTTCCGATCCACGCAACGAGAACCGGTCACCGCCCCCGCGGGGGAGTCAGATCGCACCGGTCTGGAGCGCATAGGCCACCGCGTGGGAGCGATTACGCAGGCTGAGCCGGCTCATCATGTCGGCCAGGATCTTCTTGACGGTGCGCTCGGAGTAGTTGAGCTGCTGTGCCAGCTCCGCGGTGTCGTAGCCCTCCGACAGCAGCCGCAGCACAGCTATCTCTCGGGCGGCGAAGCCGGCGAGTGCGAGCCCGTGCGGCTCAAGGACGTTGCGCTGGACGGTCTTGACCTGCTCGATCAGCGACCGGACAAGGCTGCCCGGCAGGATCGCGCGCCCGGCCGCCGCGTCCAGCACCATCTGGCGGATCTTCGGCATGGTCGCCGTGGGGCGGGGCAGGAAGCCGATCAGCCCGTAGCCGAGTGCCTGGAACAGGTGCCGCTCGCTGATGCCGTCCGCCACCAGGGCCGTCCTCATATCCGGGTGTTCGGCGGCCGCGGACACCTCTCGCATCCAGGTAAGGGTCTGTTCGGTGACCGCGCGGGTGAGCAGCAGCGCGACACCCGCGGTGTGACGCCCGCCGGGGGGCAGCACGGTTATCCGTCCGGAACTGCGCAGGAACTCCTCAACCGCGTCACGGGTCATCGGGTCATGGGTGTGGACCGCGACCGCAGGCCAGACCGGCGTCGGCTGGGGCTTCGGGAGCATGGCGGGTCTCCATCCTGGCTTCACAAACGGGCCCTTCGGCTGTGCGGTGCCGTGACGAAGCCCTTCGTTGGTCGGGGCAGCCGCCACAGCCCCGGTCCGGGTGATTTCGGCTTCGGTCGGCCTTGACCGGCTCAAGCGTCTACGGAACGGAATCAACGTCCGGGGGCGGTCGAACCGCGCGGAGCACGGACGCCCCAGCCCGCGTCGCGCGGCCTCAGTCCGCGACACAAGCTGGGATGGACGGCAGGATCGAGCTGCGGCAGAGGAACCGCAGTAAGCAGAATTTTAGGTGCGCCCGCCGTAGCTCGCACCTCACGCGGGATGTGTGCCGACCCGGTCCGGTTCTCCAGGTCCCCGCGCTGGGGAAGAAGCCGGAGCAGGCCATCCCGCACGGCTACCGCATCGGGCCGAAGACGGTGGAGGGCCAGCACCTGACCATGGGCACCGTCACCCACGGTGTTCCCCCCAGAGGAGGCGTCGTCGTGGGGGTCGAGGTGTACCTGGTCGAGGACGACGGCACGGTGTTCACCGTCGGCCGTATCGCCGTGCCGGGTGATCCGGGCGTCACCGGCCGGCGTGGTGCGATGATCGGTTTATCCTGGAAAGTACGGAATGGTACGACCGTATCGACGCTTGTGAGGTCGTATGGACGACGACGCGGAGATCATCGAAGAGCCGGAAGAGCCCCACGCGACAGCTGAGGCCGACGAGCCCGGGGAGCCCGGGGAGATCGCCGAGGGAGCGCTGGTCGAACCGTACGAGGGGCCGGACGTGCTGCTGGATGTCCCGGTCCTCAAGGTCGACGAGATCGATCTGGAGGTCGAGGACCTGCGGGCCCGGGTGTCGCTACAGGCCGAAGTGCTCGATCTGCTGAGGCTCAACGTCGGGGTGAACGTGGAGTTGGGCCGGGTGAAACTCGACATCACGGGCGTTGAGGCTCAGGCACTGCTCAAGGTCCGCCTCGACAACGTGGTTGAAGTCGTCAGTCGAGTACTGGCGACGATCGACCGGAATCCGCAGATCCTCGAGCACGTCACCTCGTCCCTCGGTTCTGCGGTTCGTGACATCGGAAGCGGCACACGGGAGGCCGTAGGCGAACTCGGTCACGGTGCGAGTAGTGCTGTGGAGGAGGTCGGCGAGGGGGCCGGCCGGGCTGCCGAAGATATCGGTGCGGGGGCGGGGGCGGCTGAGGAGGACGTCTCCGGCAGCGCGGGGCGAGCCGTCGAAGGTGTCGGAGAAGGCGCCACGGGCGCCGTCGAGGGAGCCGAGCAGGTGGTGGAAAGCGAGAATGAAGGCGCGGCGGGTGCCGTCGAAGGAAGCACAGGGAAGCGGACTCGTAAGACCGCCGGCGCCGCACGTGGTACGGGGAAGAAAGAAGCCAAGAAGGCCAAGGCCAAGACGACTGGTGGGGAACCACGCTCCCGAGCCACGACCGCGTCGCGCCGCCGTTCGGCACTCATGAGGGGAAGGGCGGAGTCGCCGGGCTTCCGGCAGGAACCGAGGCAGCCGCGTAGGCGGGGTGGGCAGCGGAAACATCCGCCATGAACTCCGGCGTCGTCCGCGCCTCCCGACCTTGACTCGGCGGACATCGCGTTCACCGCCACGGTGAACGCCGATCGGCTCCGGTTCGGCGAGACGCAGGACACCGAAGTCCATTTTACCGGCTCGCCCGGAAGGGAGTCGGTCTCGTCCAGTGACCGGATCAACCTGCCCGGCCGGGTCGAGTCCAACGCCGACTACCGTGACGTCCGAGTGCGCTATGTGCTGGCGACCACGTCACCGATCCCACCAGGACGGTTCTGACGCCTACTGTTCCTCTTCTTCTTCGCCTTCTTCCTCTTCTTCTTCCTCATCCTCCTCTTCGTCTTCTTCTTCGTCGTCCGGGGCAGCGCCTTCCTCTTCTTCTTCCTCTTCTTCTTCTGCGATGACCTCCTCGTGAGTGCGGACGACCTTACCGCTGCGGATTTCGCCGCGCCATCCCTCGGCCTCTTCCTCGGCGAATGTCACGTACTGCTGGAAGTTTTTGAAGTCCAGACGAACCCGCCGGCCCTGTGCGCGCCAGATGTTTCCCGTCTTCTCTGCTACCCCGGACGGGTAGTACGTCATGACCAGAACGATTCGGGTGAGCGTGGGAGTGATGTCGTGGAAACTGACGGCTCCTTGCGTGGTGCCCTGAGATCCTTCCGAAGTCCAAACGATGCGGTCGTCCGGTACCTGTTCCTGGACGGTTGCTTTCCATTTACGGGTCGACGGTCCCACCTTTACGGTCCACTCGCTGGTCGCCTCGTCACCGCGTGCGGCGTCCTGTACACCTTTGGTGAAGCGGCTGAAGTTCTCGTACTCCGTCCAGTGGTCGTAGGCGGTACGCAGCGGTACCCCCACATCGATCATCTCGATGATGGTCGTCGCCTTGGTGTCGCTGGACTGATCACCTCCGCCCGATTCCCCACCCGATACCGCTTCCTTGACCTTGCCTGCGACCCCGCTTTTGACCTCTTCCAACTTTTCGCCGACGACGGCCTTGGTCGGAGACTCTCCATGGAGAACACGAGAGCCGATCTTGGGCAGGATACCGCTGCCTTCAGCGGTGTCGGTGATGCGCCCTGTCGAGTCCGCCAGCTTGTCTCCGGTCTTCTTTGCCAGATGCTTCACCTGGGCGCCGACATACTGGCGGAGTTCTTGCCTGAGAAGTTCCAACGGCGTCTGGTCTGCCGCACTCTTCTGGTCCGTTGCCATCGCACGTCACCTCTCGTGCTGCATTCGTGAGACCGGCTTCTTGGTGGATGTACTTCTCCTTGCGGAGGTTTTCCTGTCGGGCGGGGATTTTTTCTCGGATCCCTTCCTGGTCGCCGGTTTTCTTCCGGGAGTGTTCTGTCCTGCTGCAGACTTTGCCTCTCCCGTGTCGGAATCCCGCGTGCGTGCGCGCTGCGGACGCGGCGTGTCGGACCTGTCCTCCGCGGCTTCGTCTTCTTCCTCTTCTGCCTCTTCTTTCTCTCGTTCGTCTCGTTCTCGTTCTTCTCCTTCGTCTCCGCCTTCCTCTTCGCGGCCTTCCTCCGGCTCGCCGTCCGTGTCCTCAGCGGCGTCCTTGTCCGTCTCCCCGCTCAGACCGAGTGTTCGCTCGTGCAGGGCGTCGGTGAGAGCCGTCACGCGACGGTTTACGATGGCCGACACAGCCGCACGACCCGCCTGCGCGATGTCAATCTGGGCTTGCTCGCCTCCTTCTCCGCCTCCCGGCACACCGCCGATCTTGCGGATGCCGCCGGCTACGACCTCCCGTGGGTTCAGAGCCCTGCCCAGCAGGAGCGCTGTCGCGGTGAGGGCCATCCGCCCCTTCTTGTTGCGGCCCAGGACATAGCCGCCGAGGACGGCGGCTGCCAGCCCGGTCTTGTTCGGTTCGCTCATCACTCTGCCTTCTCACGCTGGAGTTCCTCGGGTCATGTCCGCCAGCGGTGGTGCCCGGACGCATGGCGGGTCTCCTGGCTCCTGGCCTGCGACCTCGGCGATCCACACGACCCCGCGAGCAGGAGCGCGCGGAACGGTGGGCAATGCGCCGAGGAGTCCCACGGGCTCTCTCACAGAGACCGTGTGTCGCGCGGGTGCCCTCCGGGGGCCGAGTTCCTGCTCGCCGCTCCTTTCCACAGGTATCAGTCTGGACACTTTTGGCTGAAGCGCATCCTGAGCAGGACCGATGGACGGAGCTGCTGGGGCTGAGTCGCTGTTCGCGCCGAAGGGCGGAGCAGCAAGGAGGTCAGGCCCGGCGAGCTGTGCCCGCACGATGCGCCACGACAGGGCGTCGCCGGACGCCCGCCGACGCTCCGCAGACAACCGAGCCGCCCGCCCCAACAGCCCTGCGCCCCTTCACGCGCCCGCGGCACCGGACATCCTCGCTGCTGCCCGATTCCTTGCCACCCGTCTTGCTCCGCCGGCCGTGGGAACGGCTTCCGGCCCCGGAGGCCCGAGGTCAGGCTGTGAAGGGATCAGAGGGGAGGGGCGCCAGCTGGGAGACGAGGAGGTGGGCGTCGAGAAGTCCGCTGTCTGCCGGGCGGTTGGCTCTGGACTGGACGGTGAGCATGCGCTTGGTGAGGGTGAGGGCCTCGGGCGAGCGTCGGGTGAGCGGCCGTACCCAGGATTCGATCGCCGCGTCGAGTTCGTGCGGGGCGGCGACTTTGTGCAGGATCGCCATGTCGAGAGCCTGCGCGGCGCCGAATCCCTCGCAGGTGAGCATGTACCGCCGGATGCGGGAGGCCCCGGCTTCGGAGACGAGCCGGCCGAGTGCGCCTCCCCAGGCGGGGGGAACCCCGAGGCCCACCTCTGGCATGCGGAACCGGCAGGTATCGGCTCCGACGCGCAGGTCGCAGAAAGCGGCGAGGGCGAGGCCTGCTCCGATGACCTTGCCGTGCAGCCGGGCCACGGTGACCACGCCGGCAGACTCAAGGACTTCGCAGACGCGCTGGGCCTTGTCACCGATACGGCGCAGAAGTCCTCCGCCGGGGTCGGTGCGAAGGGCCGCCCCGTACTCCTCGCGGTCGGCCCCCACGCAGAAGTCGTCGCCGGCTCCGCTGAGCACGAGTATGCGTATGTCGGGCCGGTCGGGCAGTCCGCTGAGGACGGCGAGGAGCTCATCGAGCATCGCCGCGGTCAGCGCGTTCCCGGTCTCCGGCGCGTGCAGTTCGACGCTGAGGACGGGCCCGCTCTGGTGTACGCGCAGCCCCTTGAATACGGGGCCGGTGAGGTAGGTGTTCATGCTTCTCTCAGTCGAGGGCTACGTGTAATGCGGTAAGGCGTCGGAAGGCGACTCGGGGCTCCCACTGAGGCGTACGGGCGAGCGTCAGCCGGGGGAAGCGGCGGAGCAACTCGTGCAAGAGGGTCTGCGCCTCCAGCCGTGCCAGGGGCGCGCCGAGGCAGTAGTGGATGCCGCCGCTGAAACTCAGGTGCGCGGCCTTGCGGTGCAGGTCGAACAGTTCGGCGTCCTGGTGTCTGGCCGGATCCCGGTTGGCGGCACCCACCATCAGGTGGACCATCTCGTCGGCCTTCACCGGAACGCCGCCCAGCGTGCAGTCGGCCCGGGCGATGCGGCTGATGACGTGGGTGGGCGGATCGTAGCGCAGCGCCTCTTCGACGGCAGCCGGCACGTACGCGGGGTGCGAGGCCAGCCAGGACCACTGGTCGGGGCGCTCCAGCAGGAGCAGGGCAGTGGTGGACAGAAGCGTGGAGGTCGTCTCCAGGGCGGCCAGAAGGACGAACAGCGCGAGGAAGTACACAGCCTCATCGGCGACTTCGGGAATGTCCTCGATTTCGTCCCACGTGGCGATCCACCGGGAGACGGGGTCGGGGCCGGGGTTCTTGCGCCGCTCGCGGACCAGACCGACGAAGTACGCCCGGAGCTGCGCGGTCGACGCGTCGGACTTCGCCAACTGGCTCGCAGAAGGCAGGAGTTCCTGGGCGAAGACCTGGTCGTGGGTCAGCTCGCGCAGGAGCGGATAGTCCTCCGCGGGTAGCTGGAGCCACTCTCCGATGGTGGCCACCGGCAGTTCATCGCTGACCAGAGCGCTCAGATCGGCCTCACCGTGGCGCAGCTGTTCACCGAGACCGTCGAGGAGCCGGCGGGTGATCCCGGTGACCGTCTCGCGGAACCTCCCGAGCGAAGCCCGGTCGAACATGCTCCCCGCCGAGCGCCTGACCAGGGTGTGGTCCGGAGGGTTGAGCGCGGGCAGCGTCCGGCTCATCTCGCGTGCGGAGGGGGCGGTCCACCGGGTGCCGGTGCCCTGTCGGTCCCGCCAGCTCGCGTCGGGTTCGAGCCAGTCACGGCTGCGGAGAACCTGGTCGCACAGGTCGAAGGAGGTGACGACGTGTCCTCCCCAGGGGGCTGCGACGACTCCACCCATCGACCGGAGTTCCGAGTAGATCGGAAAGGGGTCGGCCTGGCCCTTGGCCGTACGAAGACGGGAGAAGAGCCCGACCGCGGAACGGTGGTCGGTGGACGGAGTTGTCGCAGTTGTCGCAGGCGCCACGATGGCTCCTTCAGAGGGGTCCGGACAGTGAGGCCGCCGATCCCTACCCCTGCGGCTGGATCTTCATACAAGACGCCAGCCACGTAATGCGTGTTGCCTGGGTCACTCTCCCTTGGACCATGCCAGGAACCGGCTCCACAGCGTGCTCTTCGCCGGCTGCGGGGCCGCCGCCTGCTTGAGTGCGGGTGCCGGCACGGGTGAAGGCGCGTTGTGCGTCCGTGCGGCGGGGCTGGGTGCCTGCATGCTACGGGGGGTGAAGCGGATGGGCAGGGAGGCCAGAGAGCGGCTCCAGGGCGCGGGTGTCCAGCTCAGGTCGGCGAACGGCGTGCGAAGTTCGACGTCGGGCAGCCGGCTCAGCAGGGTTTCGATGGCGGTGACGGCGATCACCAGTGCGGGGTCCTTCGCGGGGCACACGTGCTTGCCCGCTCCGAAGGCCAGGTGCGCTCGTCCGCTGAGCCGCTGGCGGTGTTCCGACATGAGCGGGTCGGTGTTGGCGGCCGCGAAGCTGATCAGGACCGGATCATTGGCCTTCAGCATGCGGCCGGCGAGCTCCACGTCCTGGACCGGGTAGTGGCCGGCGTAGTTCGCGATCGGCGCGTACTTCCAGAGGACCTCGTTGACGGCGTCCTCGACGGGAAGGCCGGCCGAGGTCTGCGTCTGCGCGTACTTGTCGTCGCCGAGCATGAGGGCGGTGCCTGTGCTGATGGCCGCGGCCAGCGGCGCCGTGCCGCCGGACAGCAGCGTCACCAGTTGGTTGGCCATCTCCTCGTCGGTCAGGTTCGCCGAGTGCTCCATCAGCCGCGAGGTGATGTCGTCGCCGGGGTGGCGGCGCTTGAGCGCGATCAGTTCTCCCAGCGCCTGGCCGAGGATCTCGTTGGCGCCAGGCGAGCCCTCGAAGATTCCGCTGATGCCGACGATGATGCGGTCGCCGATCGCTGCCGGGCAGCCGAAGAGGTCGCTGAAGACCAGCAGCGGGAGCTGCGTGGCGTAGTCGGCGACCACATCGGCCTGGCCCAGGCGCTGACGGCTGAACTGGTCGATCAGGTAGTCGGCCACCTGCTGCACCTGGCGTGCGAGCCGGTGCTCGTTCACCTTGACCAGGCTGTCGGTGACTGCCTGGCGGAGCCGTGCGTGAGCGGCCCCGTCCGAGAAGAGCGCGTTGGGGCGGTAGGCCATCATGGGCAGAGCGGGGCTGTCAGCGGGGACGCGCCCCTCGTTCAAGGCCCGCCACCGCCGGGAGTCCCGGACGAAAGTGGCGTCGTTCTGCAGGATGTAGAGGGCTGCGTCGTAGCTGGTGACCAGTTCGACCTCGACGCCGGGCGCGATGTCCACCGGCGCGCTCGGCCCGAGCTTACGCAGGTAGTCGTAGTGGCCGTCCGGGTCGGAGCCGAACTGGGTTCCGTACAGGGACAGGTTCCCGTGGGCAGGGCAGCCGGGTGGGGGGCTTTGGGTACCGGTGTGCTGCTGCATGAGCGTGGCTCCTAGCCAAGACGAGACAGAAGGTGGTTCACGAGGGTGATGAGCGCCCGAGCCGCGGACTTCTCGCTGCGCACGTCGCAGGGGACGACGGGGGTGCCCTCCGGGAGGTTCAGGGCGTCGCGGACTTCGTCGAGAGGGTAGGGCGTCGTGCCGTCGAAGTAGTTCACTCCGATCGCGTAGGTCAGGCCGAACCGCTCCACGAGGTCCAGGACGGGGAACGACTCCGCCAGGCGCTGCGGGTCGACCAGCACCAGCGCGCCCAGCGCGCCGCGCGACAGGTCTTCCCACAGCTCCTTGAACCGCTCCTGGCCCGGGGTGCCGAACATGTAGAGCGTCAGGTCGTCGCCGAGGGTGAGGCGGCCGAAGTCCATGGCGACCGTGGTCGTGGTCTTGTGCGGCGTATTCGACAGGTCGTCAAATCCCGTACTGGCCTCGGTGATGAGTTCTTCGGTACGCAACGGCTCGATCTCGGAGAGGCTCCCGATGCACGTGGTCTTCCCCACGCCGAAATGCCCGACGACAAGCACCTTCACCGGAGTGCGCACTGCTGTATCTGTAGACACGTGATCAGGCTCCGAACCGTGCTTTGAGGCCATTGAGTACGTCGGTGAGGAGTTCCCGGTCGATCTTCTCCGCGCGCGGCACCGGCGGCCGTGCCGAGATCAGGCCGGCGTCTTCCAATTCCGTCAGCAGGATCCTCACCACTCCCAGGGGCAGACGGGTGCGCGCAGCCACCTCGACCACCGGCCGAACGCGGCCCGCCAGCAACTCCACGACCTTGCGCGCCTCGGGCGTGAGGATTCTGCTGCCGGACGCCTGCTCGGTGGCCGTCACCAGCGTCATACGCGAAAACACGTTGTCAGAAGGAAGGCCGCGGCCGTTGGTGATGACGTAGGCGCGGACCAGTTCCGTCGTCAGATCCAGGTCCAGATCCGGATCCTGGCCCGGTTCGTCCATCACGTCTGGTCCGCCGTCTCGCGCGCGGGGGCCGAGAGGTACTGGCCGAGTTCGGGCACGAGCCGATGCATCCGAGTGGTGATGTCCTCGATATCGGTGTCATGGGCCGCTGCGGCTGCCAGACAGGCACCGTGGCCGGCCGCGATCAGGAAGATCCAGCCGTGGGAGAACTCGACGACCGTCTGCAGCCACTGCCGGTCCGGGTCCGCCCCGGCGAAGGGCGCGGTGGCGCGGCTCAAGGACTGCATGCCGGTCATCGCGGCGGCGATCGTGTCGGCCAGGTCGGGATCCATACCCCTGGTGGCACCCCGGGGCAGCCCGTCGGCTGCGAGCAGGACCGCGTGACGCGCGCCAGGCACCTGGGAGACCACCTCGTCGAGGCCGGGAATGCTCGACCGCTGCTGCCCGGAGTCCTCCGGAGAAGGCGACCTCCAGCGGCGTGGTTGCTCCTCGGCCACCGTCCGCGGAGGGGAGGTGAGCTCCCTGCCCAGCCGCCCCACCAGTTGCTGCATCCGGAACGTGATCTGCTGCATGTCGACGTCAGGAGCCGCCGCCGCAGCGAGATAGGCCCCTTGGCCGGCGGCGACGAGAAAGATCCAGCCGTGGGAGAACTCGATGACCGTCTGCTTCCACTGGCGATCCTGACCCTGCCCGGCAAAAGGCGCGGTGGCGCGGCTCAGGGACTGCATGCCCGCCATGGCAGCGGAGATCGTGTTCACCCCCTCCGCGGTCATCCCCGCCGTCGCTCCCCGTGGGAGTCCGTCAGCCGACAGCAGCACAGCGTGCCGGGCGCTGGGCACGTTGTTGACGATGTCCTCAAGCATCCATGAGAAGTCCCGTGCGCTCATCGCCGCTCAGACCCCTCGTCGGGCCCGGGCAGGGACTCGCGGCCCGACAGCGTGCCTCGCTGGAAGGCGCCCATGCGCCGGCCTGCGGCCTGACTGCCGTCCTGGGAAGCGCCGACCGGGTTCACCGGACGGACCTCGTCGCGAACCCTCGCGACGGGTACCTGCCGGGCCCCTCGTCTGGGGAGCCCGCCCACCGTGCGCTCCACGGTTTCGGACGCGTCGGCGCCGGGGCTGGGAACGGCACTGAACTGGGGACTCGTCCTCCGCTCCATGTCCTCCTCCGTCCACAGATCCTGGGGCAGCAGCACCACCGCACGAACCCCGCCGTACCGCGACGTCCCCGTCACGTCGACGTGGAACCCGTGGTCGCGGGACAGCTTCGCGATGACGGGGAAACCGAACTTCGGCGGATTTCCCAGTTGCGCCATGCTGGGGACGAACTGGCCGGAGAGAAGAGCCGATGCCTTCTGCTTGTCCTCCTCGCTCATGCCGACACCCGCATCATCGATGACAATGCACAGGCCGTTGGGCGTCGTCCGGAAGGTCACCTCGATCGAGGTATTCGGATTGGAGGAGCTGGCCGCGTTGTCCAAAAGCTCCGCAACTGCCAGTGAAACCGCAGAAACAGCGGGAGCCTTGATCGAGAACGAGCCCTGCGAAAGAATATCCACGCGATTGAAACCGACGATCTGCCCCTGGGCGCTGCGCACCACGTCATAAACGCTCGCCGGATCCCGGCGGCGCCCGAGGATGCCACCGCAGATCACCGAGATCGCCTGCGCACGCCGAGAGAGCTGCGCATTGCTGTGGTTCACCTGGAGCAGTTCGTTGAGAACCTCGTGGCCGCCGTATTTGAGGGAAATCCTGTCGATGACCACCTGCTGCTCGGCGGCAAGCCCCTGCAGGGTCCTTGCGGACGATTTCAGAACGGTCCTGGTGCTTTCCTCAGCGGCCTCCACGGCGTCCCGGATCGCCTGATCCTGCTCGGCCAGGAACCGGGAGTTCTCCGCACCGATCTTCCGGGCTTCGGCTTCCGCGTGGGCTGCCCGGCTCTGGAGTTGCGTCAACTCCGCGGACTTGGCCGCTATGATCCTCTTGCTGCGCCGCAAAGCGATCACGACGACAAGGGTGCCAATCGCGATCACGGCGACCATGCACCAGATAATCGCATCACGAGTGCTAGTCATGGAACTCTTTCCCGGCTTCGTTTCTACAGCCGTCGATAGATGCACCGTGCGATAACCCGCAGTTCAACCGCCGGAGGCGACTGCACCGCCGAGGTTTTGAGAGTCAGCCTCTCAGAACAGCACTTGATCCAAGTGGATCATGGTCGCAGGTTTGATGATGTTACCACCGGCATAGGCCGCGACGTCACGTCGGGCATGTCGCCCGGCACCTTTGCATCAATGTCGCAACTATCTACTTTTTGCCTGAATTCGCCAAATTCGAGCCTTCGCCGGGGCAATGCTGCAGTGCGCGGCGTTGAAAGCGGCACAGCTCGGGGGCCGGTCCGAGTTGCCGAGTCCGCTCTCGTACTGTAAAAGCATGGCTCCAGTGCCGTTTCTCGCGAATTTGTTGCCGTTTGCGTGTACCCGGCGGACAGCACATTCAGCGAAGCAGGGTGCCCTTACCGACCCGCCGGGCGGCGCTCCCGGGCCGGGACGGGCCCGGTCGGTGGAGGGGGCGCGGAGCCGCCGTGCTGGGGGACCGCCTACGGCCGGATCACCGGCCGCCGCCCTGGGCGAGAACCGGCAGGAAGTACGCACCCGCTGTGACGGCCGTGCAGGCCAGGACGGTCAGCGGGAGGGCACGCGCTGCCCGCCAGGGGCGGGCGCTCAGGCGCTCGGTGAGCAGGTAGTGCAGAAACAGGGCGAGGAACCACGTCACCGCGCCGCCGACCAGCAGCAGGGCGTAGCCGGTGATGCCCGGCTGCCCTCGGCGCAGCAGCCAGTAGACGGGAAGGTGCAGCAGGTAGACGCTGTACGACATCCGCCCCAGTTCCGTCAGCAGGCTCGCCGACAGCAGCCGCGCCAGCGGACCGCGTTCGGTGCACAGCACGGCGGTGAGCAGCGCGGCGCAGACCGCCACCGCGGTGGCGGCGGCCCCCGCCCCCGGGTAAGGCCAGGGCGCCGGACGGCCGCCTGCCAGGACCCCCACCGCGACCAGGACGGCCAGGGCCGCGAAGCCGGTCGCCGGCAGCAGCACGGCCGCCGGGCCGGAGCGCCGGCTGTTACGGCGCCGGGTACCGTGCGCGGCCGCACGATGGGCGAGGTGCACGGCACACGCGACGGCGGAGCCCGCGAGGAGCGGGACGGCGCGGACCCGGACGACGGCGTCGGCGAACCCACCGGGGTACAGCAGCGGAGCGGCGGCGGAGCCGACGAGGAGCAGGACGACGGCCGTGGCGACAACGGCGATCCGGCGTCGCAGGAGAAAGCAGAGCAGGCCCAACAGCAGCGGCCAGACGAGACAGAACCAAGCCGTGACGCTCAGCGGCCACAGGGCGGCGAGGGGAGCGGTCATGACCGGGGCGGCCCAGGGAGTCTGGTGGTGGGCCGACTGCGCCCAGTCGGTGTACTGGAACAGCACGGCAGGGATCTGCCAGGACAGGTTGCGGGCCATCGGGAGGGAGCCGAGGCCGCAGCACAGTGCGAGAGTCACCGCGAGAACCACCAGCAGGGCGGGGAAAAGCCGTTTGAAGCGCCGGGCCAGGAACGCTCCGGCGCCCGTCCGGCGGGTCGCGTCCACCCTGCGGATCAGCGTCAGTGTGACCAGGAAGCCGGACAGCACCAGCAGGACGTCGATCCCCAGGCGCGCCCCCGAGAACCAGCCGGTGTCGTACAGCAGGACCGCCAGGACGGCCAGGCCGCGCAGACCGTCGACGGCCGCGAAGCGGCGGCTGTCGGGCCGCTCAGTCCCGGGCCCGGTCCCGGATGTCGGTTCCGTCCCTGGTCCCGGCTCGGGTGCCGGCTCGGC
>NZ_DATDBG010000161.1:0-19660 GCF_036524955.1 Streptomyces sp. | reverse complement strand
CAGCACGGACAGCGTCGGCTCCGCGTTACGGTAGGCGGGCTGCCGCCCGATCTTCGCCATGAATCGCTCGACCAGGTCGACCGCGATCGTGTCCGCCCGGTCGTCGTTGTTGCCGAAGGCCGGGAAGTCGCCGTCCACGGTGTAGTCGACGGCCAGCCCGTCCGGGTCGCGCAGCACCTTCACCTGGGCGTACCTGATCGCGGACAGGCTGTCGGCGGCGACCGAGAGCCCGGCGATGCCGCAAGCGAGGGTACGCAACACGTCGCGGTCGTGCAGCGCCATTTCGACGGCCTCGTAGCAGTACTTGTCGTGCATGTAGTGGATGACGTTGAGCGCGTTGACGTAGGTGGCGGCCAGCCAGTCCAGCATCCGGTCGTAGGCGGCGGACAGCTCGTCGAAGTCCAGGTACTCGCCGGTCAGCGGCGGGCTCGGCGGGGCGACCTGCTCGCCGGTCATCTCGTCCCGGCCGCCGTTGATCGCGTACAGCAGTGCTTTGGCGAGGTTGACGCGGGCGCCGAAGAACTGCATCTGCTTCCCGACGGCCATCGCCGAGACGCAGCAGGCGATCGCGGTGTCGTCGCCGGTGCGCGGCCGCATCAGCTCGTCGGACTCGTACTGGATCGAACTGGTGTCGATGGACACCTGCGCGCAGTAGCGCTTGAACCCCACCGGCAACCTCGGCGACCACAGAACGGTCAGGTTCGGTTCGGGCGCCGGACCGAGGTTGTACAGCGTCTGCAGGAAGCGGAACGAGGTGCGGGTGACCAGCGGCCGGCCGTCCGACCCCATCCCGCCGATGGACTCCGTCACCCACGTCGGGTCGCCGGAGAACAGCGCGTCGTACTCCGGTGTGCGCAGGAACCGGACGATCCGCAGCTTCATCACGAAGTCGTCGACCAGCTCCTGCGCGCGGGTCTCGTCGACGACGCCCGCGTCGAGGTCACGCTGCAGGTACACGTCCAGGAACGTCGAGGTGCGGCCCAGCGACATCGCGGCCCCGTTCTGCTCCTTCACCGCGGCCAGGTACGCCAGGTAGAGCCACTGCACGGCTTCGTGCGCGGATACCGCCGGCCGGGAGACGTCACAGCCGTATGTGGCGGACATCCGCTCCAGCTCGCCCAGCGCCCGGATCTGCTCGGCCAGTTCCTCGCGGTCGCGGATCACCTCGGCTGTGGAGGGCCGCCCGTCGAGCAGAGCCCGGTCGGCGCGCTTGGCCTCGATCAGACGCGTGGTGCCGTACAGCGCGACCCGCCGGTAGTCCCCGATGATCCGCCCGCGGCCGTAGGCGTCCGGCAGCCCGGTGATGATGCCGGCCTTGCGGGCGCGGAGCATCTCATCGGTGTACGCGTCGAAGACCCCGTCGTTGTGCGTCTTCCGATAGGTGCCGAACACCCTGCTGACGAACGCGTCGGGCGTGTAGCCGTACGCCCGCAGGCCGTTCTCCACCATCCGCAAGCCGCCGTTCGGCATGATCGCCCGCTTGAGCGGAGCGTCCGTCTGCAGGCCGACGATCAGTTCGCGGTCCCGGTCGATCCAGCCCGGTGCGTGCGAGGTGATGGTGGACGGGGTCGCGGTGTCGACGTCGTACACCCCCCGGCGCCGCTCCTCGGGGAGGAGCGCCGCCACCTTCGCCCAGACCACGCGGGTCCGTTCGGTCGCACCGGCCAGGAAGCCGCCATCGCCTTCGTACGGCGTGTGGTTCGCCGCGATGAAGTCCGGCACGTCGATGTGCTCACGCCACCGCTCCCCGGTGAATCCGTGCCAGGCGTGGGCTCCCTGGTCCACCTGACGCTTCGTCATCACTGTCATCGTTCGCCATCTCTCTCGGCTCGGCGGTCGCTCCTGCGCCTCGATCGTCGTCCGGACCGGGCGCTGCGGACAGGGCCGTTGGTCCCTCCGCTGAGCCCCGTCCGGCCCTGAACTCCCGGCGGCGGATCCCGGACAGTGGAGGTCAGTCAGACCACTGAGCCCCCAGGGAGGCTGCATCATGAGGCACCGCACCGTAAGCGATCTGATGACCCATGCGGTCCAACGGGTCGGACCGGACACGGCCTTCAAGGACATCGTCAAACTGCTCACGGAACACGGCATCACCGCGGTGCCCGTCGTCGACGACAACGACCGCCCCCTGGGGGTGGTGTCCGAGGCGGACCTGCTGCGCAAGGAGGCCGTCCAGCCGGACGCGGCCGGGCTCCTGCCCCCTGCCGACCTGCCGGCCGGTATGCGGGCCAGAGCCGCGGCCGTCACCGCCGGCGGCCTGATGACCAGCCCCGCCGTCGTCGCACTGCCGCAGTGGACGGTTGTCCAGGCAGCCCGCGTGATGGACACGCACCAGGTGAAGCGCCTGCCCGTGGTGGACGACACCGGCCGACTCGTGGGAATCGTCAGCCGGCTGGACCTGCTGCGGGTCTTCCTGCGCCGGGACCCGATCATTCGTGAGGAGATCAGCGGAGCCGTCCTGGACCGCACCCTCGGCATCACCCCCGGCGAGGTCGTCGTCCGCGTCAAGGGGGGCCGGGTGACCTTGCGGGGCACGGTCCGGCACCCCGGGCTCATTCCTGTGGTCGTCCGCCTGTGCCAGGACGTCGACGGCGTCGTCGACGTCACCGAGGAACTCGGCTGCCGCACGGACGACCCCGGCGGTGTGACGGCCGCGCTGCCGCTGCAGGCCCCGCTGAACGGCCGGAGGTGAACCGGAGATGACCGAGTCCCGCGTGCTTGTCGTGTACGGATCGACGAACGGCTCCACGGCCGAGATCGCCCGGTGGATCGGTGAGACGCTGAGCGGCGAGGGCATCGCCGTCGACGTGTCGTCCGTCGACGCGGTGGGGGATCTCGCGCCCTACACCGCGGTCGTGCTCGGCTCGGCCGCGTACGAACGACGGTGGCTGCGGGACGTGGTCCGCTTCGCGCACCACCACCGAGGGGCCCTCGTGAAGGTGCCGGTGTGGCTGTTCAGCAGCGGACCGCTCGATGCCTCGGCGTCCGAACGGGACATCCCTCCGGTCTCCCGTGCGGTCAAGGTCGCCGAAGAGCTGCACGTCCGCGGCCATATGACGTTCGGTGGCCGGCTCGTGGACGGTGCCCAGGGCCGGATCGCCCGGATGATGCTCGACCAGGGGAAGGGCGGTGACTTCCGCGACCCCGGGCAGATCCGCGGCTGGGCGCTGGGGATCGCGGCCGAGCTCGCCTCGCTGCCGCAGCCGAGCTGAACGGGGGTCCCGCTCCCCGTACCGGGGCGGGCCCGCGATCACCCGCGCGCATGTCGCCTTGTCGTACCGGCCGATGTGCAGGAGCGTCACCGGCGGCCCGCCCGGGCCGCTAATGTTGGGCCGGTACATGACGCGGTCCGTGGTGAGGCACGAGCGGAGGAACCGGTGCGCGACGGCGTCGGCAAGGAGAGCGACCGCCTGCCGAGGTTGCGGCTCGACGAGCTGCTCGACGAACTGCAGACGCGGATCGACGCGGTGCGCGGAACGCAGGACCGTGTGCACAGCCTCCTCGAAGCCGTGCTCGCCGTTGGGCGCGAACTCGATCTGCCCCACGTGCTGCGCCAGATCGTGGAATCGGCCGTGATGCTCGTGGACGCGGAGTACGGCGCCCTGGGCGTCATCCAGGGCACGGGTCTCTCGGAGTTCCTGACCGTGGGCGTGGCCGATGAGCGGGCCACAGCGATCGGCGCGCTGCCGTCCGGACACGGCATGCTGGGTGAGCTGATCCGCCACCCCGAGCCGCTGCGGCTCTCCGAGATCTCCCAACACCCGGTGTCGTACGGATTCCCGCCGCACCATCCGCCGATGCGCACCTTCCTGGGCGTACCCATCCGGGTCCGGGACGAGGTCTTCGGCAACATCTACCTCACCGAGAAACGCGGCGGCGGGCAGTTCAACGGCGAGGACGAGACCGTCCTGGCGTCCCTGGCGGTGGCGGCGGGCGTCGCGATCGAGAACGCCAGGCTCTACAAGGCGGCCCGCGACCGGCAGCGCTGGATGGAGGCGAACGCCGAGGTCGTCGGTGAACTGCTCTCCGGCGCGGAGGAGATGGGCGTCCTGGAGGGGATCGTCCGCCGTGCCGGCGGCATTCTCGGCGCGGACCTGGCCGTGCTCGCCCTGCCCATCGGCGACAGCACCGATCTGCGGGCGGTGGTCGCCGTCGGCACCGGTGCCGACGAACACCGTGACCTGGTGCTGTCCCCGGAAGGCTCCTTCATGGGCGCCGCGATGGCCGCGGGCGAGCCCATCATCACCGCGGAGATCGGCAAGGACCCGCGGGCCACCTCGGGTTCGCCGCGCTGGGACGGACTGGGACCGGTCGTGGCGGTGCCGATGATGACGGACGGCGGAGCCCGCGGCGTACTCCTGCTGGCCCGCGAGAAACCCTCTCCTCCCTTCTCCGCGGCCGAGACCGCCCCCTTGCTCGCCTTCGCCGGGCAGGCCGCCCTGGCCATGGAACTGGCCGAACGCCGGCGGGCCGCCGAGCAGCTGACGTTGCTGGAGGACCGCGACCGGATCGCCCGGGACCTGCACGACCTGGCCATCCAGCGGCTGTTCGCGACCGGCATGACGCTGCAGAGCACGCTGCGCTTCGTGGACCACCCCGATGCGACCGAGCGGCTGATGCGTGCCGTGGACGACCTGGACGAGACCATCAAGATCATCCGGTCCACCATCTTCGGGCTGCGCGCGAAGGACGCGGAGCGTCGGCCCCGGGGCCTGCGTTCACGGGCCGCCGCGAGCGTGGAGGACGCCGCCCACACCCTCGGCTTCACGCCGGCCCTGCGCATGGAGGGGCTGCTCGACACTGATGTGCCCCCACCGGTCGTGGAAGACGCCGTCGCGGTTCTGGCCGAGGCGTTGTCCAATGTTGCGCGCCACGCGCGGTCCAGTACCGCCGAGGTCTCCCTGGTCGTCGCCTCGGGCAGGCTGACCGTCACCGTCGTCGACGACGGGGTCGGTCTCCCCCCGGACGGTCGCCGCAGCGGGCTGCGCAACCTCGCGGTACGTGCCGAGCGGCTCGGCGGCCGGATGGAGGCCGGCCCGGGACCCGGCGGCGGCACGCGCCTGGTGTGGTGGGTGCCGCTGGCCCCGGCGTAGCCCCGCGGGAGGTCGCGGGTGCCGATGAGGGCGATGCCGGAGACGACGTGCAGGGTCTGGCCGACGGCGTGGATGTGCCAGTTCGTGCGGGCGCCGGGGGCGAAGCGGACCATGTTGACACGCATCCGGGACGGCTCCTGTCCGGCGTGGATGACGTCCCACCAGACGTCGCCGGTGAACCGGTCGGCCGGGGCCCTGCCGGTGGGCTGCTGTTGGGGGGTGAATTCCATCGGGTCTCTCTCCAGAGCGTGCTGTGTACAGGGACGAGGAGCGTGGTGTGTGCGCCGACTGCTGCTTGGTGGCAGGTGACCGGGTGCCGGGCTGGGGCCCGGGCGGGGTCAGGGGGCGGCTCCGACGGCGAGGGTGAAGTTGCCGTGACGCGCGGCGAGGGCTTCGACGCCGGTGGTGATGTGGCCGATCTTGATCAGGCTGGCGGCGTGTCCGGAGTCCTTGCAGAAGGGGGGTCAGGGGCGCAGGAGCGCCTTGATGGCGCGGCGCTCGTCCATGGCCCGGTATGCCTCGGCGGCCTTGTCGAGGGGCAGGTCGAGGTCGAAGACCTTGCCGGGGTTGATCCGGCGGTTCCAGATCAGGTCGATCAGCTGCGGCAGGTACTGGCGGACCGGTGCGGGTCCGCCGTGCAGGTGGACGTGGGAGAAGAACAGCTCCTGGCCGTCGAGCGTGACGTCGTGGGCGACGCCGACGTAGCCGACGTGCCCGCCCGGGCGGGTGGAGCCGATGGCTTGGAGCATCGACTCCTGGGTGCCGACGGCCTCGATGACGGAGTGGGCGCCGAGGCCGCCGGTGAGTTCCTTCACCCTGGCGATGCCCGCGTCGCCGCGCTCGGTGACGATGTCGGTGGCGCCGAACTCGCGGGCGAGCTTCTGCCGCGGCGCGTGGCGGCTCATCGCGATGATCTGCTCAGCGCCGAGCTGCCTGGCGGCGAGCACCGCGAGCAGACCGACCGCCCCGTCACCGACGACGGCGACCGTCCTGCCGGGCCCGGCCTGCGCGGCGACCGCGCCGAACCAGCCGGTGCCCAGCACGTCGGAGGCGGCGAGGAAGCTCGGGATGAGGTCATCGGCGGGGACACCGGGCGTGGCGACGAGCGTGCCGTCCGCCAGCGGGACCCGCAGCAGCTCCGCCTGAGCGCCGCCCACGAGCTCCCGGTGGACACACAAGGACTGGTAGCCGGCCCCGCAGATCCCGCACGTGTTGTCCGAGGCGAAGAACGACCCGATCACGAACTGCCCGGGCTTGATCGTCTTCACCTCGTCGCCGACCTCCTCGACGATGCCCACGTACTCGTGGCCCATCGCCACCGGCCCGTCGACCGCCTCGACGCCGCGGTACGGCCACAGGTCCGATCCGCACACGCAGGCCGCCGACAGCCGGATGACCGCGTCGGTCGGGGCGACGATCCGCGGGACCTCGCGCTCCTCCACTCGGATGTCGCCGGGGGCGTGCAGCACAGCACCACGCATGATGGTTCTCCTTCTGGTCTCCTTGGGGGCCGGCCACCACGGGGGTCCGGACCGTCACAGTGACGGTCAAGGGCGACGACCGGCCGGTCCGTGACGTGCACGCAGCGTGTCGACCGCGATGTCAGCCGCGGGCGCACCGGGCCCGCGCACGGACCTGATGGCTCCTGTCCCTCCGAGCCGGAACCCGGCCGGGGACGCCACCGCAATCAAGGAAACCGCCGTTCCCGGCTGGCAGGGAGTTCCTCTCGAAGGGTGTACTGGCAGTACATCCCAAGGCCGGCACACCGGGCGTACGGTCGTGATGTGGACAATCGCCAGGAAGTCCGCGAGTTCCTCGTCTCGCGGCGAGCCAAGATCACACCCGAACAAGCCGGGCTGCCCGCCGGACCCAAGCGCCGCGTCCCCGGACTACGCCGCAGCGAAGTCGCGGCACTGGCCGACGTGAGCGTCGAGTACTACTCCAAACTCGAACGAGGCTCCCTCGGCGGCGTCTCCGCAGGCGTCCTGGACGCCATCGCCCGCGCCCTCCAGCTGGATGACGCCGAGCGCGCCCACCTGCTCAACCTGGCCCGCGCCGCGGACGGCAGCAGCACGCTCATGCGCCCACGACGCCACGCACCGAAACGCTGGACACCGCACCCCAGCCTGCGGTGGACCCTCGACGCGATCACCGAAGGGCCCGCGTTCGTCCGCAACGGCCGCATGGACCTCCTGGCCACGAACCGCCTCGCCCGCGCGTTCTACCACGACGTCTACGCCGACCCCCACAACCAGGCGAACCTCGCCCGCTTCAGCTTCCTCAGCCCCGACTCCCGCCGTTTCTACCCCGACTGGGACCTCGCCGCCGACATCGCCGTCGCCATCCTGCGGACCGAAGCCGGCCGCAACCCCCACGACAAAGAACTGCACGACCTGGTCGGCGAACTGTCCACCCGCAGCGACGCCTTCCGCACCAGATGGGGCGCCCACAACGTCCGCCTCCACGGCACCGGAACGAAACGATTCCACCACCCCGTCGTCGGAGAACTCACCCTCGCCTACGAAGGTCTGGAGATGGCCGCCGAGCCCGGCCTCACCCTCACCATCTACGCAGCCGAACCCGGCTCCCCGTCCGCGGAAGCACTGACCTTTCTGGCTTCCTGGGCAGCCACACAAGAGACGGAAACCTCCCCGAACCCCCTCCCGACCGGCTGACACCCGGCAGCGGTCACCGTCGGCCCCCCTCGCGGCCGGGAGGCGGCAGGGTGCCGGTCCGCCCGCCGGTCTCGGCCGCCGACGCATGAAGAAAATGTGACGCACCGTCATATGGGCCACCACCATGCGGTCCGTGCGCCCCGAGAGACCGGGCCCGGGCGTTCTGCATGCGGTGGACGACGATTCCCGCGACCAGGCGGGCCAGGGCCCCGCCGAACCCCGGGTCGGCATGGGACAAGGCCCGCACGATGGTGGCGTCGAACTCATCGGCCCGTACGTCGCTCTGTGCCTCGGCACCCAACTGCCAGGTGTACGGCGGGAAGAGCCAGGAGCAGCCGAGCAGGTCGCCCGGCCGGAGCGTCTCGACCACTGCCGGGCGGTGGCCCGGAACGGGTGTCTCCAGGGCGACCGAGCCGGAGCGGACGACCCAGAACCGGTCGGCGTCACCGCCCTTTTCGAAGATCCGCGTACCGGCAGGGAAACACACCTGCTGGGCGAGGGTCAGCAACCGGTCGCGGCCCGGGGCGGGCATCGTGGCGAAGGGACTGGTCGGGGCGGTGGTTGGCATCACGGCACTGCTTTCTCGTCACGGTACGGTCAGGGCTTCAGGAGCGCTCCCGCGCGACGCGGCGCGCCGCGGGCCGGTAGGGACGCGGGGCAGAATCGTCGAAGCGGGAGGTGAGGCGGTTGACCACCGTCACCACCCCGTCGATGCGCGCGGTCATCCGCCCGGCGATCAGGACCTCGCTCGCCCGGTCCAGGTGCCCTTCGAGGGTGACCACGCCGTTCTCGGCCCGCACGCCGACCGCCTGCGGGTCCAGCCACAGTGAGCGGACGAGTACCTCCCGGATGACGTCGTCGCGGATGTCGGCGTCCGGGCGGAGGAAGACCTGCAGCAGGTCACGCCTGGTGACGATGCCGACGAGCCGGTCCTCCTCGTCGAGGACGGGCAGCCGTTCCACGCCGTGCTCGGCCATGACGCGCGCCGAACGTGCGATGGAGTCGTCAGCGCGCACGGTGACGGCAGGGGTGGACATGAGCATGCCCACGGTCGGCGCGCCGGCCTTGACGGCCGTGGGACGCGCGGGCCACCGGCTCCACCGGCGCCACCGGGAGGGTTCGGCGTCCGCCCGGGCCTGACGGAGCACGAGGTCCGTCTCGGAGAGGACGCCGACCACTTTCTCGTCGTCGTCCACGACGGGCACGCCGCTGATGCGGTGCCGTGCCAGGAGGGCCGCGACCTCTTTGAAGGGCGTGCCCTCGACGACCCGGACCACGTCACTGGTCATCACGTTGCCGACCTTGCGGTGTTTCATCGTGTGCTCCCGTGGGACGGCGACCGGGGCAGCGCGCCTGCGCCGTGGCGCGTCGCCGCCCGGTACTCCTGGTACTCCTGTGCGTGCGGTCGCGGCGTCACTGACCGCGCGCCGGATCGCCGGTCCCCCGGGCCGGCCCGGCGTGCGCGCCGGCCTCGCGGGTGCCGTAATAGGCGGAGCGCATCAGCTCACGCATGTCGTCGAGCATCGGCATGCGGGGGTTGGCCGGGGCGCACTGGTCCTCGAAGGCGTTCAGAGCCTGTTGCGGCAGGGCGGAGACGAAGGCCGTCTCGTCGACGCCCAGGGCCTGGAAGGTGGGCGGGATGTGCACGGCGTCGCGCAGCCGTTCCACGGCCGCGGCGTACGATTCGACGGCTTCCTCGGGAGTCGCCGCCGGGAGCCCCAGCATGCGCGCGATGTCCTGGAAGCGCTCCGGAGCCCGGTAGCTCTCGTACTTGGGCCAGCCGGTCAGCTTGGACGGTGCGGTCCCGTTGTAGCGGATGACATGCGGGAGCAGGACCGCGTTCGTGCGCCCGTGGGCGACGTGGAAGGTGGCGCCCAAGGTGTGGGCCATGGCGTGGACGACGCCCAGGAAGGCGTTGCCGAAGGCCATGCCGGCGATCGTCCCGGCGTTGTGCATCTTCTCCTGTGCCCGGGGACTGCCGGCGCGGTCGTTGACCGCCGCTTCCAGGTTCTCGAAGACGAGCTTGATGGCGTGCAGGGCGAGGCCGTCGGTGAAGTCGTTGGCGTAGACCGAGACGTACGCCTCGGTGGCGTGGGTGAGGGCGTCGAAGCCGCTGTCCGCGGCGACGGTCGGGGGCAGGTCGGCGGCCAGCAGCGGGTCGACGATGGCGACGCTGGGGGTCAGGGCATAGTCCGCGAGCGGGTACTTCTTGCCGCTGGCGGGGTCGGAGATGACGGCGAACGGGGTGACCTCGGCTCCGGTGCCGGAGGTCGTGGGGACGCAGACCAGCCGGGCCAGCCTGCCGAGGGCGGGGAAGCGGAAGGCGCGCTTGCGGATGTCGCTGAACTTCTGCCGCATGTCGGAGAAGTCGGTGTCCGGCTGTTCGTAGAGCAGCCACATCACCTTGGCCGCGTCCATGGGCGACCCGCCGCCCACGGCGACGATGGTGTCGGGGCGGAAGCCGCGCATGAGGGCCGCGCCGCGCTGGACGGAGTCGATGCTCGGCTCGGGCTCGACGTCGTCGATGACCTGGATGGCCACCGGCCGCTCGCGGCGCCGCAGGACCTGGCTGACGCGGTCCACGTAGCCCAGCCGGGTCATGGTGGCGTCGGCGACGACGGTGACGCGTTCGACGTCCGGCATGTCGGTCAGGTAGCGGATGGCCTGCGGCTCGAAGTAGATCTTCGGCGGGACTTTGAACCACTGCAGATTGTTCCGGCGGGTGGTGACGCGCTTGACGTTGAGGAGCTGCGCCGCCGATACGTTGTCGGACACCGACGTGCTTCCCCACGATCCGCAGCCCAGGGTCAGGGAGGGCAGCAGCCCGTTGTAGACGCCGCCGATGGCGCCTTGTGACGACGGCGCGTTGACGATGATCCGGACGGTCTTCATCCGGTGCCCGTACTCCTCGGCCAGCGCCGGGTCACCGGTGTGGATGACCGCGCTGTGCCCCTGCCCGTGGAAGGCGACCATCTCGGCGGCGAGTGCGAAGCCCTGCTGCGTGGACTCGGCCCGCAGCACGGCGAGGACCGGGCAGAGCTTCTCCCGGGTCAGCGGTTCGTCCGTTCCCACGCGGTCCGCCTCGGCCAGGATGATCGAGGTGCCTGCGGGGACGCTGAACCCGGCCTGCCGGGCGATCCACTGCGGGCTCTTGCCGACGGCGTCCGGGTTGACCCTGGGCTCCTGGCCCTCCGGGACGGGCGGGAAGAGGTACGTCTCCAGCCGCTGCTTCTCCTGGGGCGTCGCGAGGTGGGCGTGCAGTCCGGCGAATTGCGCCAGGGCCTGGTCGTAGATGTCGGTGTCCAGGATGACGGCCTGTTCGGAGGCGCAGATCATGCCGTTGTCGAACGACTTGGACAGCACGAGGTCGTTGACGGCCCGTCGCAGGTCGGCACTGCGGTGCACGTAGGCCGGTACGTTCCCCGCGCCCACCCCGACCGCCGGCTTGCCCGCCGAGTAGGCCGCCTTGACCATCGCGTTGCCGCCGGTGGCCAGGATCAGCGCGATGCCGGGATGGCGCATCAGCAGACCGGTCGCCTCGACCGAAGGATGCTCGATCCACTGGATGCAGTGCTCGGGCGCGCCGGCGGCGACAGCGGCGTCCCGTACGATCCGGGCGGCCTCCGCACTGCACCGCTGCGCCGCGGGATGGAAGGCGAACACCACGGGGTTGCGGGTCTTGAGTGCCAGCAGCGCCTTGAACACCGTGGTGGAGGTCGGGTTCGTCACCGGGGTGACCGCGCACACCACGCCGACCGGTTCGGCGATCTCGACCACGCCGTCGACGTCGTCGCGGGCTATCACCCCCACCGTCTTCATCCGCGACAGGCTGTGCACGACGTGCTCGCTGGCGAACATGTTCTTCGCGGCCTTGTCCTCGAAGACGCCGCGTCCGGTCTCCTCGACGGCGAGCCGGGCCAGATGGGTGTGGTGGTCGAGGGCCGCCACGGACGCCTTGGCGACGATGTGGTCGATCTGCTCCTGGTCGAGGCCGGCGAAAGCGGTCAGCGCCCGGGTGCCGCGCCCCACAAGGCGGCTCACGGCCTGTGCGTCGGAACGGTCCCGGTCGCGGACTGTCACGGGTGGCGTCATCACTTGTGTCATGGAGAGACCTTCGTTCTCGGTTCGGGGAGTGCTTCGGGCGTCCGGGGCTGCGTCACCCCCCGGGGGGCGTTCAGGCGTTCTCGCGGTCCCACCGGGGGCCGATCACGTCCTGTTCGGCTGACCACGGTTCGGCACGGCGCCGGTCGGAGACCGGCGCGGCGCATGCCCAGCCGACGAGCACGGCGGCGCAGACACCGCCCGCGCCGCCGGCCCTTCCGAGGCGGTAGGGCGGCGCCGATCGGCCGCAGCATCACGGTGCCCGTCCGCGGGAGCCGGTGCCCAGTGCCGAACGGCCCTGGCACCCTGGGCGAGTCGGACCCGGGTGATTACCTCGAACGGCCCTGTCCAGGAGGGCACCGCGGGGCGGAGTGTGGTGGCACGACCATCACACTCCGGAGGAACGAGATGTCGGACGCGCTTTCACCGCAGCCGGGTGCGCCCAGCGACGACGAGGTCAGGGAGCTGGACGCTCACTGGCGGGCGGCGAACTATCTCGCGGTGGGGCAGATCTACCTGATGGACAATCCGCTGCTGCGGGAGCCGTTGCGGCCGGAGCACATCAAGCCGCGGCTGCTCGGGCACTGGGGCACCTCGCCGGGGCTGAACCTGGTCCACACGCATCTCAACCGGGTCGTCCGGGCCCGGGACCTGGACGCGATCTGCGTCTGGGGTCCGGGACACGGCGGGCCGGCCGTGCTGGCGAACTCGTGGCTGGAGGGCAGCTACACCGACACCTATCCGGACGTCACGCGCGACGCCGCCGGAATGCGCCTGCTCTTCCGGCAGTTCTCCTTCCCCGGTGGCGTTCCCTCCCACGTCGCACCGGAGACCCCCGGCTCCATCCACGAGGGCGGCGAACTGGGCTACGCCCTGTCCCACGCCTACGGTGCCGCGCTGGACAGCCCGGACCTGGTCGTCGCTTGCGTCATCGGCGACGGCGAGGCGGAGACGGGGCCGCTGGCCGCTTCATGGCACGGCAACAAGTTCCTCGACCCGGTGCACGACGGAGCCGTCCTGCCGATCCTGCACCTGAACGGGTACAAGATCGCCAACCCCACGGTGCTGTCCCGGCTGCCGGAAGAGGAGCTGGACGAGCTGCTGCGCGGTTACGGACACGACCCGCTGTACGTGACCGGGGACGACCCCATGACCGTGCACCGGGCGATGGCCGCGGCCATGGACACCGCGCTGGACCGTATTGCCGCCTTCCAGTACGCGGCCCGAGCCCAGGGAGCCGGCGAGCGGCCCCGCTGGCCGGTCGTCGTGCTGCGCACCCCCAAGGGGTGGACGGGCCCGGCCGAGGTCGACGGGCTTCCGGTGGAGGGCACCTGGCGGGCCCACCAGGTGCCGCTGGCGGAGGTGCGCGCCGACCCCGACCACCTGCGACAGCTGGAGGAGTGGCTGCGCTCCTACCGTCCGGAGGAGCTGTTCGACGAGGCAGGCAGGCCCCGGCCGCAGGTGCTGTCCCGCATTCCCGAAGGCGACCGCAGGCTGGGCGGCAATCCGCACGCCAACGGCGGGCTGCTGCTGCGGGACCTGCCCGTCCCGGACCTGGACCGGTTCGCGGTCGCGGTGGACAAGCCCGGCGTCGGCCTGCACGAACCCACGCGCGTGCTGGGGGAGCTGCTCGCACAGGTGATGGCGGACACCGCCGACCGCCGGGACTTCCGCATCGTCGGCCCGGACGAGACCGCCTCCAACCGTCTGCAGGCGGTGTTCGCGGCCTCCGGCAAGGCGTGGCAGGCCGCCACGCTCGACGTGGACGAGCATCTGGACCGGCACGGCCGGGTGATGGAGATCCTGTCCGAACACACCTGCCAGGGCTGGTTGGAGGGCTATCTCCTCACCGGACGGCACGGCCTGTTCTCCTGCTACGAGGCGTTCGTGCACATCGTGGACTCCATGGTCAACCAGCACATCAAGTGGCTGCGCACCACGAGGCAGCTTCCCTGGCGCCGGCCGATCGCGTCCCTGAACTACCTGCTCACCTCGCACGTGTGGCGGCAGGACCACAACGGCTTCTCCCACCAGGACCCCGGCTTCATCGACCACGTCCTCAACAAGGCCCCGGAGGTCGTACGGGTCTACCTGCCGCCGGACGCCAACACCCTGCTGTCCGTCGCCGACCACGCGCTGCGGTCGAAGGACTACGTGAACGTCATCGTCGCCGGCAAGCAGCCCTGCTTCGACTGGCTGAGCATGGACGCCGCCCGCGCCCACTGCGCCCGCGGCGCGGGGATCTGGGACTGGGCGGGCACCGAGGACGGGCAGCGCGCACCGGACGTGGTGCTGGCGTGCGCCGGCGACGTCCCCACCCAGGAAGTGCTGGCCGCCGCCGGGCTGATCCGCCGTCACCTGCCGCGTCTGACCATCCGTGTCGTCAACGTCGTCGACCTCGCACGCCTGCTGCCCGCGGAGGAACACCCGCACGGCATGTCCGATCCCGAGTTCGACGCGGTGTTCACACCCGACAGGCCGGTGATCTTCGCGTACCACGGCTACCCCTGGCTGATCCACCGGCTCGCCTACCGCCGGACCGGCCACCGCAACCTGCACGTCCGCGGCTACAAGGAAATCGGCACCACCACCACGCCCTTCGACATGGTCGTCAGCAACGACCTCGACCGCTACCGCCTGGTCATGGACGTGATCGACCGCGTCCCCGGACTGGCCGTATCCGCCGCCCCCGTCCGGCAGCTCATGGAGGACACCCGCCTGCGCCACCACGCGTGGATCCGTGAACACGGCACCGACCTGCCCGAGGTCACCGACTGGACCTGGGAGAGCCAGGGAGTGTCGTGACCCGTCCGGGCTCGGCCCTGCTTCTCCCACGTACGGCGCACCGCCTCGCACTCCGGCAGCACCCGGGCCGGGCCGCGAGGTCTCGGCGCAGCGTCCGGCACAACACCGCAGGCGACGGTGCCTGTCCGTCGCCTGCGGCGCTCTTCGGATGCGGCCCCGTCCGTCGCCCATTAGCCCATTCGAGCGACAGGTGACGCGCAGGGTGCCCCAGCCCCGGCACAGACTTTACGTATGACGCGCGGCATCAGCGCAAGCCGGAACATATCCCGAAGAAAGGAGATGTCATGGTCACGAAGTCCCACGTAACGGAGACCGCCTTCCACGACGAGATATCGGCGGTGTTCGCCAAGTACCCGGAGATGAGGCACACGTACGTCCTCGCCAGCCTCGCGCTCCCCCTTCGGATGGGCATCGACTTCGACCAGCAGATCGGGGTCTGCCGCATTGACGGAAACAAGATCATCGTCGAGTTCCAGGACCGGGACGAGGACGACACGGTGCGCATGAGGCACTGCGACATCCGGACCATCCACGGCGAATGCCTCGCGTGGAGCGGAGAGCTGCCCAAGTGAAGCGCGCGGCGTGCGCCCGCCCCGCTCCCTCTCCGCGCCCTGCCCGATTCCGCCGCCGCGGGGCGACCGCCCGCCTTCCGGTGCGTTGTGCGTGGCAAGGGGCGTCTGCCGGGTACGGGGAGACCGCCCTTCCTCGTTCACTCCCCCGCCGGCCCCGCTGACCTCGTCGGGCCGACCGTGAAGCCGTCGATCACCAGGCGCAGGGTACGGTCGACGGCCGCGTTCTGGGCGGCGGTGTCCTGGCGGCGCAGGGGGCCGTCGAGCAGCAGCACGGCGACGCCGTGGACGGCGGCCCAGGCGGCGTACTCGGCGTGCGGCCGGGCTTCGGCGGGCATGCGCCCGGCGGCCACGAGTTCGTCCAGGAGCGAGCCGAGCAGCAGGAGGGCGCCGTCGTAGCGGAGGGGGCCGCCATCAGCCTCACCGCCACCGGCGCCTCCCCCGGCCCGCCCGCCGGAACCGTTCCGGGCGCCACCCCCGGCCTCACCACCGCTACCGGTACCGCCCCCGCCACCTCCCTCCCCGTCGTCCGTCCTGCGGAACGCCGTCGCGAAGCAGCCCGGCTCCGCCCGGGCGAAGTCGATGTAGGCGCGGCCCGCCGCAAGGACCCGGGCGACGGCGGCCTCAGCCGGGTCGCCCACCGCCGGCAAAGCGGTCAGCGCCGTGGTGATCCGCTCGGCCAGCTCGGCCAGTGCGCGGAGCTTCACCCGCTCCAGCAGGTCCCGCTGGCTGGCGAAGTGCCGGTAAGCGGCGGTCGGCGACACCCCTGCGCGCCGGGCGACCTCGCGCAGCACGACCGCTTCCGGGCCGCCGGCGCGGGCGAGTTCCACGGCGGCGTCCTCCAGCGCGTTCGCCAGGTTGCCGTGATGGTAGGAGGTGCGGCTCATGAGTGCATCATGACATGCCGGAGTTGACGCCGTTAACATCGAGCGGGCAGACTGGGGATTCTAGTTAACGCCGTTAACATCCTCCCGAGGAGAGCGCCATGCTCGGCAGCTTCGGCACGGCCGTCCATCGCAGAGCAAAACTCGTCCTGCTGCTGTCTGCGGTCGCGGTGGCGGTGCTGGGCGCCCTGGGCGCGGGCGCCTTCGGCCAGCTCAAGGGCGGTGGCTTCGACGTACCCGGCGCCCCGTCCACCCGCGCGGCCGGCATCGTCGACGACACCTTCGGCGGGCCCGCGAACCTTGTGCTGGTGGTGACCGCCCGCCACGGAACCATCGACGACACCGGCCCCACCGCCTCGGGCAAGGCACTCGCCGCCAGGCTCGCCGCCGAGCCCGGGGTGCGCGGCGTGGGGTCGTACTGGGAGAACCGCGGCCCGGCCCTGAAGTCGAAGGACGGCCGCTCGGCACTCGTCGTCGGAAACGTGGACAGCGAGGACGACGCCCTGGTCGACCGGGTCCTCAGCACGTACGTCCAGGACGACACCGCGGTCACCGTACGGGCCGGCGGCCAGGCCGTGGTCGGCAACACGGTCAACTCGCAGGTACTGGGGGATCTGGCCGTCGCCGAGGGGATCGCCATCCCGGTGACGCTGCTGCTGCTCATCCTGGCGTTCGGCGGCGTGGTGGCCGCGGCGCTGCCGCTCGCCGTCGGACTGGTCGCCATCCTGGGGACCTTCGCCGAGCTGGCCGTGCTGGGCCGCCTCACCGATGTGTCCGTCTTCGCCATCAACCTGACCACCGCGCTCGGCCTGGCGCTGGGCGTGGACTACGCGCTGCTGATGGTGGCCCGCTACCGGGAGCTGGCGGCCGAGGGAGCCGACAGCCGGACGGCGGTGGTCACCACCGTACGCACCGCGGGCCGGACCATCCTGTTCTCCGCGGCCACGGTGGCCGCCGCGCTCGCCGCGCTGCTCGTCTTCCCGCTGTACTTCCTGCGGTCCTTCGCCTACGCGGGCATCGGCGTCGTCGCCATCGCCGCGGTCAGCGCACTGGTCCTCATGCCCGCGCTGCTGACCGTGCTCGGCAAGCGGGTCGAGGTCGGGCGGCTGCCGTGGTCCACGTCCGGCGGCGGCAGCGCGGCGCCGTTCTGGGGGCGCCTGGCCGGAGCCGTGATGCGCCGCCCGGTGGTGGCCCTCGCCCCGCTGGTGCTGCTGCTGGCCATGGCGAGCCCGCTGCTGCACGCGGCGTTCGGGACCCCGGACGAGCAGGTGCTCCCGGCGTCCACGCAGGTCCGCCAGGTCTCGGACGTGCTGCGGACCGACTTCACCGGCGACCAGGCGACCTCGCTTCAGGTCCTGGTCGACGGCGACCCCGCCGGCCTTGCGGCCCGTCTGGCAGAGTTGCCGCACGTCGTACGGGTGCAGAGCGCCACCGCGTCCGGCACCCACCTGCTCACTGTCTACACCGATCTGGCGAGCCATTCGACGGCCGCGCAGCACCTGGTCACCGACATCAGGGCGCTGCCCGCCCCGCCCGGCGCCACCGTCCTGGTCGGCGGGGACGCCGCGGAGCTCGTGGACACCAAGGACGCGATCGGGTCACGGCTGCCGTACGCGGCCGGGCTGGTCGGCCTGACCACCCTGGTGGTCCTGTTTCTCTTCACCGGCAGCGTCGCCCAGCCGATCCGCGCGCTGGTCCTCAACGTGCTGGGCATCTCGGCGTCGGTCGGCACGATGGTCTGGATCTTCCAGGACGGCCATCTGGCGTCGTGGCTCGGCTTCACCGCCCGGCCGATGGACACGGCGATGACGGTGCTGCTGTTCTGCATCGCGTTCGGCCTGTCGATGGACTACGAGGTCTTCCTCACCAGCCGGATCAAGGAGCTGCACGACGGCGGCGCCGGACGGACGGAGGCCGTCACCGAGGGGCTGGCCCGTACCGGCCGGATCGTGTCGACCGCGGCCGGACTGCTCGCCGTCAGCTTCTTCGCCTTCGGTACGGCCTCGGTCAGCTTCCTGCAGATGTTCGGAATCGGCTGCGGTCTGGCCATCCTGATGGACGCGCTGCTGATCCGCGGCATCCTGGTCCCGGCCTCCATGCGCCTGCTCGGCCGGCACGCCTGGAGCGCGCCCAGCGCGCTGCGCCGCCTCCACGACCGTGTGGGCCTCACCGAGACCACGCCCGAGCCCGGCCTGGAACCGGCGAAAACGCCCTGACCGCGCCGCGGATCCGCACCACGGGCCGCCCGCCTCGGCCGCCTTGCCCGGCGTACCAGGTCATCCCTTCATGATCGGCCTGACCGAGGCGCCGACGGCCGTACGGTCCGGGCGCGCGCCTGCGACCTGCTCACGGATCGCCCCGGGCGGGCCGGCCGGGCCCGAGCACGCGCAGATCATGGACGGCACCGGGACGAGCGTCCCGCTGCTCACCGCGTGCCGGGCCCGTATCGCCACCGCCGAGCCGTGCTACCGGGCCGACGTCCTCGGCCAGGAGCGCACTGTCTCGGCCGGAGGGCCCGCGACCCGGTCTCCGCGCTGGTCACCGACCCGGCCGAGCCGCGCCGCCTGCTGTCCGGCGTCGCACCGGGCGACGACGCGGAGTGTGCCGAGACCGCACGGCTGGAACCGGCCGACCTCGCGGAGGAGTGAGCGGGGTGGGCGGGGGTGGGCAGTCGGGGTCGGCTCCGCCGCCCGGCTTGCCGCCGGGCCCCGGTCAGGAGCCTCGGGGGTAGGTCCGCTGCACCCTGCCCTTGGCGTCGGCCAACAGGTAGCCGCCGCCGTATGCGTCGGAGAGGTAGATCCGGATGGCTGGGGTGTCGTCGAACAGGTCGGGGCCGACGATGATGTAACGGCTGGTCGGGCGGGGGACGTTCAGGGTCTGCTGGGCCTTGTCGAGCAGCGCGGGGAGGACGTCCCAGTCGTAGCCCCGTAGGTCCACCGTGGTGTCGTCGGGGTCCATCACCCCGCCCGGCTGGTGGGTGACGCGGCCGTCGCGGTAGGCGATGTCGTCGTAGAGCTTCGGGTCGGTGGGGGTCGGTGCCTCGGCGCTCGCGTACTCCGGGTAGACGAGCAGTTCCCTGACCCTGGTGCCGGCCATGAACGGGCGCATCGCCGCGATCGTGCCGCGTACGCCGGCGGGGGTGAGCAGGTTCTCGTGCGTGGTCGGCGACGACGGGGTGCCCGTCTCGCTGCCGGACTTCGGGCCGTTGGAGGCGAGAGAGCCTGCGGTCGCGGTGCCGGGGGCCGTGCTGCCGGGGGTTGTGGTTTCGGGGGGCGTGGTGCTGCCCGCCCGGGCATCGGCATGGCCGTCGCCGGGTACCAGCGTCCAGACCAGGACGCCGATCACGCCGACCGCGGTGGCGGACAGGGCGGCCACCGGGGTGCGTCTGCGGCGGGCCGGGGAACCCGGCGGTACCCATCCGGGCGGTGGGGTGCCGCCCGGGCGGTCCATGGGTCCCGGTACGGGTACGGATACGGGGGGCGCGGACGGCGGACGGCCGGCCGGAGCACCGGGTGCGTGGGCGCCGAGCCTGA
>NZ_DATDBG010000160.1:0-34350 GCF_036524955.1 Streptomyces sp. | reverse complement strand
CGCCGCCGGAGAACTCCGGTCGGCGGGCGCCCCTGCCACGTTCCCCCGCGGATATCCGGCCGGGTCGGCTACTCGCCCGCGTCGTCCGCCTCCGGCGGGTCCTTCGCGACGCCGCCGCTGTCACCCGCGTCACCGCCGCCGCCGTCCGCGTCGCCGCGGGGCGGCTGCGGACGGTCGCGGAACTGGGGGACGCCGTCGCCGCCCTCGCTGGCGTAGCCGCCCGGCTGGGGGTCGCGGCGCCGCAGGTAGCGCTCGAACTCCTTGGCGATGGCCTCGCCCGACGCCTCGGGGAGCTCCGCGGTGTCCCGGGCCTCCTCCAGGGTCTGAACGTACTCGGCGACCTCGCTGTCCTCGGCGGCGAGCTGGTCCACGCCGACCTGCCAGGCGCGGGCGTCCTCGGGCAGCTCACCCTGCGGGATGCGCAGGTCGAGCAGGTCCTCAAGGCGGTTCAGCAGCGCCAGGGTGGCCTTGGGGTTGGGCGGCTGCGACACGTAGTGCGGGACCGCGGCCCACAGGCTGACCGCCGGGATGCCCGCGTGCGTGCAGGCCTCCTGGAGGATGCCGACGATGCCGGTGGGGCCCTCGTAGCGGGACTCCTCCAGGTTCAGCGCGGTGGCCAGATCCGGGTCGGAGGTGACCCCGGTGACCGGGACCGGCCGGGTGTGCGGGGTGTCGCCGAGCAGCGCGCCGAGCACCACGACCATCTCCACGCCCAGTTCGTGGGCGAAGCCCAGGATCTCGTTGCAGAACGACCGCCAGCGCATGCTCGGCTCGATGCCGCGGACCAGCACCAGGTCGCGTGGCTTGGGCGACTGGATACGGACCACGGACAGGCGGGTCGTCGGCCAGGTGATACGGCGCACCCCGGCGTCCATCCACACGGTCGGCCGGTTGACCTGGAAGTCGTAGTAGTCCTCGGCGTCGAGCGCCGCGAAGACCTCGCCCTTGAACTCCCGGTCCATATGGCCGACCGCGGTGGACGCGGCGTCCCCGGCGTCGTTCCAGCCCTCGAACGCGGCCACCATGACCGGGTCGATCAGCTCGGGAACCCCCTCGAGCTCGATCACCCAGCGCCTCCTTCCGGCCGGTGGGGGCGGTGCCGTCCCCGTTCCGGCTGCTGTCTTCTGCGTTCCTCAACGTGCGGCACCAGCCTACGGCGTACCGCGTCCGGTACCGCAGCCCCGGTGTGCGTCGGGCACCGCCCCGTTCCGTCCGCCGGAGGCGATGCGGTGGACGGCGGTGCCCCGACCGGGCGGGGCTGACGGCCCGCCCGGCCTCCTCGCGGAGCCGTACGCCCTGACGGCGGCGGGCCGAGCCCGGCGGACCGAGGGGCGTGGTGACTGACGTTCCCTCAACTCCGGACCGTCAGGCGGCGCGTCACCTCGTCGCGTACGTCCGGCGTGTCCAGGCCGCGGGTCGTGAGGGTGGTGCGGCGGCGGAAGGACGTCGTCCGCGTCGCGGGCCCACTCCTGGTCGCGGGCGAAGACGACCCGCGCCCGGATCTCCGGGGTGTCCGGGTGAGCGCGCCGGCGCCGTCTCCCGCGGCCTGGGGGCCGGGCTCTCCTCCAGGTCCGAGCCCCGGCCCCGGGCGCGGGTCGGGTCGAGCGCCTTCCCGGGACCGCCCGCCGGCAGCCGGAGGATCGCCGCCGCACGCTCCAGCGACCGGATCGGACCTGGCATCGGACGCACTCCAGGAGCGGAAGGCAGGACACCTCCGGCCGCGCCTCGGTCGACAGTGCCGACCTCCATCCTCTCCAGGGCGAGTGCGGCACCACCCGTCCGCCCTTCGGAATCCTTCGAGTCCGGTCGGCCCCGACGGTTACTCTGGCGGGGTGCGTGTCCTGTCCTCGGACAGGCGGCGCATAGCCGACAGCCGTCGCATCCCAAGGAGCACCCCATGGCCTTGCCGTCCCATTCGTCCGCCGTCCCCGCCAAATCCGCCGCAGCGTCAGCGGTTTCGGCTCGCGCCACCGCACTGCGGGAGGCACTCGCCTCCCGCGTCGTGGTCGCCGACGGCGCCATGGGCACCATGCTTCAGGCCCAGAACCCCACGCTGGACGACTTCCAGCAGCTCGAGGGCTGCAACGAGATCCTGAACCTGACCCGCCCCGACGTCGTGCGCTCGGTGCACGAGGCGTACTTCGCGGTCGGCGTGGACTGCGTGGAGACCAACACGTTCGGCGCGAACCACAGCGCCATGAGCGAGTACGACATCGCCGACCGGATCCACGAGCTGTCCGAGGCGGGCGCCCGGCTGGCCCGCGAGGTGGCGGACGACTTCGCCACCGACGGACGCCCCCGCTGGGTGCTCGGCTCGATCGGGCCCGGCACCAAACTCCCCACGCTGGGGCACGCGTCCTACCGGACGCTGCGTGACGGTTACCAGGCCAACGCGGCGGGTCTGATCGCCGGCGGCGCCGACGCGCTGGTCGTGGAGACCATGCAGGACCTGCTCCAGGTCAAGGCCGCCCTGGTCGGCGCCCGCCGGGCGATGAGCGAGGCCGGGGTGGACCTGCCGCTGATCTGCCAGGTCGCCGTCGAGACCACCGGCACCATGCTGCTCGGCTCGGAGATCGGCGCGGCCCTCACCGCGCTGGAACCGCTGGGCATCGACATGATCGGCCTGAACTGCTCCACCGGCCCGGCCGAGATGAGCGAGCACCTGCGCTACCTGACCCGCCACTCCCGCATCCCGCTGACCTGCATGCCCAACGCCGGGCTGCCCGTGCTCACCAAGGACGGCGCGCACTACCCGCTGACCCCCGCCGAACTCGCCGACGCCCACGAGGTGTTCGCCCGCGAGTACGGACTCGCCCTGGTCGGCGGCTGCTGCGGCACCACGCCCGAGCACCTGCGGCACCTGGTGGAGCGCGTCCAGGGCCAGGACCTCACTCCCCGCAACCCCCGGCCCGAGCCCGGCGCCGCCTCCCTCTACCAGACCGTCCCGTTCCGCCAGGACACCGCGTACCTGGCGATCGGCGAGCGCACCAACGCCAACGGCTCCAAGAAGTTCCGCGAGGCGCTGCTGGGCGGCCGCTGGGAGGACTGCGTGGAGATGGCCCGCGAGCAGATCCGCGAGGGCGCCCACCTGCTCGACCTGTGCGTGGACTACGTCGGCCGGGACGGCGCCGCCGACATGGCCGAGATCGCCGGCCGGTTCGCCACCGCCTCCACCCTGCCCATCGTGCTGGACTCCACCGAGGTGGACGTGCTCCAGGCCGGCCTGGAGAAGCTCGGCGGCCGGGCCGTACTGAACTCGGTCAACTACGAGGACGGCGACGGCCCCGACTCCCGGTTCGCCCGCGTCACCCGGCTCGCCGTCGAGCACGGCGCCGCGCTGATCGCGCTCACCATCGACGAGGAGGGGCAGGCCCGTACGGTGGAGAAGAAGGTGGCGATCGCCGAGCGGCTGATCGCCGACCTCACCGGAACCTGGGGCATCCACGAGTCCGACATCCTCATCGACTGCCTGACCTTCACCATCTGCACCGGCCAGGAGGAGTCGCGCAAGGACGGCATCGCCACCATCGAGGCGATCCGCGAGCTCAAGCGCCGCCACCCGGACGTACAGACCACGCTCGGCCTGTCCAACATCTCCTTCGGCCTCAACCCGGCCGCCCGCACCGTGCTCAACTCGGTCTTCCTCGACGAGTGCGTCAAGGCCGGGCTCGACTCGGCCATCGTGCACGCCGCCAAGATCCTGCCGATCGCCCGGATCGAGGAGGAGCAGCGCGAGACCGCCCTCGACCTGATCCACGACCGGCGCCGCGAGGGCTACGACCCGCTGCAACGGCTGATGGAACTGTTCGAGGGCGTCGACACCACGTCGATGAAGGCAGGCAGGGCCGAGGAGCTGGCGGCGCTGCCGCTGGAGGAGCGCCTGCAACGGCGGATCATCGACGGCGAGAAGAACGGCCTCACCGACGACCTGGAGGAGGCGCTGGCCCAGCGGCCCGCCCTGGACATCGTCAACGACACGCTGCTGGCCGGCATGAAGGTGGTCGGCGAACTGTTCGGCTCCGGCCAGATGCAGCTCCCTTTCGTGCTCCAGTCCGCCGAGGTGATGAAGAGCGCGGTCGCCCACCTGGAACCGCACATGGAGAAGACCGAGGACGGCGGTGGCAAGGGCACCATCGTGCTGGCCACCGTCCGCGGCGACGTGCACGACATCGGCAAGAACCTGGTCGACATCATCCTGACCAACAACGGCTACAACGTCGTCAACCTCGGCATCAAGCAGCCGGTCGCCGCGATCCTGGAGGCCGCCCAGGAGAACCGCGCCGACGTCATCGGCATGTCGGGACTGCTGGTGAAGTCCACCGTGATCATGAAGGAGAACCTGGAGGAGCTCAACCAGCGCGGCCTGGCCACCGACTACCCGGTGATCCTCGGCGGCGCCGCCCTCACCCGCGCCTACGTCGAGCAGGACCTGCACGAGATCTACCAGGGCGAGGTCCGCTACGCCCGGGACGCCTTCGAGGGCCTGCGGCTGATGGACGCGCTGGTCTCCGTCAAGCGCGGGGTGCCCGGCGCCGCGCTTCCCGAGCTCAAGGCGCGCAGGGTGGCCAGGCGGGAGCAGCCCGCCGAGGAGCCCGAGACCGGCCTCGGCCAGGTCAGGTCGGACGTCGCGGTGGACAACCCGGTGCCCGCCCCGCCGTTCTGGGGCAGCCGGGTCGTCAAGGGCATCCAGCTCGCCGACTACGCCTCGTGGCTGGACGAGGGCGCGTTGTTCAAGGGCCAGTGGGGCCTGAAGCAGTCCCGCACGACCGGGCCCACGTACGAGGAACTGGTCGAGACCGAGGGCCGGCCGCGGCTGCGCGGGCTGCTGACCCGCCTCCAGTCCGAGGGCCTGCTGGAGGCCGCCGTCACCTACGGTTACTACCCGTGTGTGTCCAAGGGCGACGACCTGATCGTGCTGCACGAGGACGGCACCGAGCGCACCCGGTTCACCTTCCCGCGGCAGCGGCGCGGCCGGCGGCTGTGCCTGGCGGACTTCTTCCGGCCGGAGGACTCCGGGCAGACCGATGTGGTCGGTTTCCAGGTCGTCACTGTCGGCAACCGGATCTCCGAGGCGGCCAACGAGCTGTTCGCCGCCGACTCCTACCGGGACTACCTGGAGCTGCACGGCCTGTCCGTGCAGCTCGCAGAGGCACTGGCCGAGTACTGGCACGCCCGGGTCCGCTCGGAGCTGGGCTTCGGGGCCGAGGACCCGCACGACATGGAGGACATGTTCGCGCTGAAGTACCGCGGCGCCCGCTTCTCGCTGGGCTACGGCGCCTGTCCCGACCTGGAGGACCGGGCCAAGATCGCCGCGCTGCTGGAGCCCGAGCGGATCGGCGTGAAGCTCTCCGAGGAGTTCCAGCTCCACCCCGAGCAGTCCACCGACGCAATTGTGATCCACCACCCGGAAGCGAAGTACTTCAACGCCCGTTGATCGGCCGTTCGGCTGGAGTTTCCCGCTCTTCGAGCGGGCCGCGGCGGGCCGACGTACAATTGACGGTCCGGCAGAGGCCGGTCGCCGTCCCGTATCGCGGGACGCGGCGACCGGCCTCTGTGCCCCCCGGAAACGGGCGCCCCCGCACCGCGAGGAGCCGGCCGACCCAGCAGTCGAGGAGTGGCGCGTATGACCAGCAGCATCTCCGTCGCCGACACCCGGATGGCGCACGGGCCCGCGCCGCGAGCCGTGCTCCTCGACCTGGACGGGACCCTGGTGGACACCGAGGGGATCTGGTGGGCGGCGGAGGCCGCGGTCTTCGCGGATCTCGGTCACGTGCTGGACGACGAGCACCGCTCGGTGGTGGTCGGCGGCCCGATGTCGCGCAGCGTCGGCCACCTGATGTCGGTGACCGGTACGACGGCCACGCTCGGCGAGCTCACGGTGTCGATCAACGAGCGGTTCGAGCAGCTCATCGAACGGGGTGCGCCGCTGATGCCGGGCGCCCGCCGGCTGCTGACCGAGCTGGCCGCGTACGGCATCCCCACCGCCCTGGTCTCCGCCTCGCACCGCCGCACCATCGACGCGATGCTCCGCACGCTCGGCCCCGAGCACTTCGCCTTCACCCTCGCCGGGGACGAGGTGACCCGCACCAAGCCGCACCCCGAGCCGTATCTGACCGCCGCCGCCAGGCTCGGCGCCGATCCGGCGGCCTGCGTGGTGGTCGAGGACACCCCCACCGGGGTCGCGTCCGCGGAGGCGGCCGGCTGCCAGGTGATCGCCGTCCCCTCGCTGGTCCCGATCGAGTCGGGTCCCGGCCGTACGGTCGTCGGTTCGCTGGAAGAGCTCAGCGTGCCTTTTCTGCGCTCTTTGAATACACGCATTCACTGAGCGTGTGTGCCGGGGAAATCACACCGGCCGTGCCGTCGTCTTTTGACACCCTGTTGGTGCTGATCACAAGCATTCTCGGTATCGTCACCGAAGCATGCGCGCGGGATGTGCTGGATTACCTGCGGCTGGCCGCGCGATGACGCATCGGCAGCCGACCGCGCAGCCATCCCGGCGCTCAGTCCGTTCCCCGGAAAACCGGTGTGCGGGCGCCGGTTCGGCGTGGCTGTGCGGGCGCACGGCGAGAACCACCACCGATACGGAGCAGGGACAAGGAGACCGACCACAGATGAACCGCAAGCTTCTGGCGCTGCCCGCCCTGCTGGGCGTGATGACACCCGTGATCACCGGGTGCGGCGGCTCCGGCGGAGGGAGCGGCGACAGTGGCAAACCCATCGTCGTCGGCACCACCGACAGCATCGAGCTCACCAAGGACAACCCCGCCCCGCTCGACCCGGCGGCCTCGTACGACAGCGCCACCTGGAACATCTTCTACAACACCTTCCAGATGCTGCTCACCTACCAGCGCGGCACCACCACTCCCACCCCGGACGCGGCCACCGAGTGCCATTACACCGACGCCTCCGGGCTGGCATATCAGTGCAAGATGCGAGAGGGCGCGAAGTTCTCCAACGGCCACGCGCTGACTTCGGAGGATGTGAAGTTCTCCGTCGACCGGATGCAGAAGATCAACTTCACTGCCGGTCCGGCGTCCCTGATATCCGGCGTGAAGTCGGTGACGGCGCCCGATGAGAAGACCGTCGTCTTCCACCTCAGCGCGCAGGACGCCACCTTCCCGGCCAAGCTTGCCACCCCCGCCGCCGCCATCGTCGACAGCGAGGTGTATTCCGCCACCAAGCCGTACGAAGGCTTCAAACTCGTCGGCTCCGGCCCCTATACGCTCGACTCCTTCGTACAGGGCAAGGGCGGCACGTTCACCCGGAACCCGAACTACGACGGCATCCTCAAGCTCCACAACAGCAAGGTCTCGCTGAAGCTGTTCGGGGACTCCAAGGCCATGGAGAACGCCCTCAAGCTGGGCACCGTGGATGTCATGTCCAGGACGCTGGCGCCCAGCCAGATCAGCCGGCTGCTGGCGAGCACCGACCAGACCGTCAAGCTCACCGAGGCACCCGGCGGCGAGGCCCGCTACCTGTTCCTCAACACCGGCGCCCCCGGCCTGCGGAACAAGGCCGTACGGCAGGCCATCGCCCGGGTCATCGACCGCCAGGCCATCACCCGCGACGTGTACCGGCGCACCGCCAGCCCGCTGTACTCGGTCGTGCCCCAGGGCATCACCGCGCACGTCAACTCGTACTTCAACGTCTACGGCGACCCGAGCGTGGCCAAGGCCCGGAAGACCCTGCGCCAGGCCGGCATCACCGAGAAGGTGCCGCTGACCATCAACTTCCGCCGCGACAACGGCGGCACCAGCAACCGCGCCGAGGCCGAGGCGATCAAGCGGCAGCTCGACGCCAGCGGGCTCTTCGACGTCACCGTCAAGAGCGAGCAGTGGAACGCCTTCCTGAAGGCGGCGTCCGAGGGTAAGTACCAGATCTTCGCCATCAGTTGGCTGCCGGACTTCCCGGACCCCGACAACTACCTCGCGCCCTTCTTCGACAAGGACAACTTCCTCAACCTGCCGTACCAGAGCCGGCAGATCCAGGACGTCCTCCTGCCGGAGACCCGCCGTCAGGCCCAACGCAGCACGGCGAGCGACTCCTTCGGGGCCGCTCAGCAGATCATCGCCCAGGACGTACCGATGCTGCCGCTGTGGCAGGGCAAGCAGTACATGGCCTCCCGCAGCGACATCACCGGCGTCGAGTGGGCGCTCAACTCCTCCACCACCACGCAGTTCTGGGAGCTCGGGCGTGGTGTAGCGGGTTGACCGTTCCGTACGGACAAGGGAGATCGCCGAGGATGAACCGAAAGCTGCTCGTTCTGCCGGCCGTCATAGGCCTGGCGGCACCGCTGCTCGCCGGATGCGGATCAGGCGGCGGCAGCGGAGGCGACGCCAAGCCCATCGTGGTCGGTACGACGGACGCGTTCCAGATGTCGAAGGACAACCCGGCGCCGCTCGATCCGGCGACCGGGTACGACATCGGCACCTGGAGCATCTTCCAGAACACGTACCAGACGTTGCTGCGCCTGCCGCGCAGCGGCACCGACCCCGAGCCGGAAGCCGCGAAGGAGTGCCACTTCACGGACAGTCTGGGCGAGCAGTACCGGTGCACCCTGCGCGATGGGCTTTCCTTCTCCAACGGGCGCAAGATCACCTCGGCGGACGTCAAGTACTCCGTCGACCGCACGCTGCGGATCAACGACCCGAACGGTCCGGCGAGCCTGCTCACCAATGTCGACAAGGTGGAGACACCCGACGAGGACACGGTCGTCTTCCACCTGAAGGACCCCGACTCGACCTTCCCCTTCAAGCTGGCCACCCCCGCGGCCGACATCGTGGACAGCGGGACCTACGCCCCGGACAAGCTCCACCCCGGGTTCGGCGTGCTGGGCTCGGGGCCCTACACGCTGTCCTCCTGGACCCCGGGCACATCGGCGGTGTTCGAGAGGAACCCCAAGTACAAGGGGTCGATCAAACTCAGCAACAGCCGGATCGAGCTGAGGTTCTTCACCTCGTCGGCGTCGATGGAGCGGGCGCTGAAGGCCGGCACCATCGACGTGATGAACCGGACGATGACGCCCGACCAGATCAACCGGCTCACCCTCGCCACCGACCAGGACATCAAGCTCACCGTGGCGCCCGGTACCGAGATCCGGTACCTGGTCTTCAACACCGCTGACAGGACGGCGGGGCAGAAGGCGGTACGGCAGGCGGTGGCCGCGCTGGTCAACCGGCAGGCCATCACCCGGGACGTCTACCAGCGCACCACCGAGCCGCTGTTCTCGATGGTGCCGCAGGGCATCACCAGCCACGCCAACCCGTTCTTCGACTTCTACGGCGCCCTGCCGAACATTGCCAAGGCGCGGTCGTTCCTGAAGAAGGCGGACATCTCCACCCCGGTCCGGCTCACCCTGTCGTACACCACGAACCACTACGGTGAGGCGACCGCCGCCGAGTTCGCCATGCTCAAGCAGCAACTCGAGGTCGGCGGGCTGTTCAGGATCAGCCTGCAGGCGGTGTCGGACTGGGACGCGTACAAGACGTCCTACCGGGGCCGCGCGTTCCAGGTGTTCGGCATGGGCTGGTTCCCGGACTTCCCTGACCCGGACAACTACCTGGCGCCGTTCTTCGGCGCGGACAACTTCCTCAACTTCGCCTACGACAACCCGGTGATCCGCAACCAGATCATCAACAGCACCCGGCACAAGACCCAGCGCAGCGGGGCCGTGGACGACTTCGAGCAGGCGCAGCAGATCATCGCGCGGGAAGTGCCGCTGCTGCCGCTGTGGCAGGGCAAGCAGTACCTGCTGGCGCGCGGCGACATCACGGGCACCGAGTGGGCGCTCAACGCCTCCTCGACCACCCAGTTCTGGGAGCTCGGCCGGCGCGTCAGCGGCTGAGCGGTACGCCCCGGGGCGAATCGATCACCCCGCCCCGGGGCGCACCAGACCGCTCTCGTACGCGTACACGGCCGCCTGTACGCGGTCGCGCAGTGCCAGCTTGGTCAGTACATGGCCGACGTGGGTCTTCACCGTGGTCTCACTGACGAACAGCTCCGCGGCGATCTCCGCGTTGGACAGGCCGCGGGCCACCAGTCTCAGCACCTCGACCTCGCGCTCGGTGAGCGCGTGCAACGGCTGCGGCACCGCCTCCTCGCCGGACGGCAGGCGGCCCGCGTACTTGTCGAGCAGCCGCCGGGTGATGCTCGGCGCCAGCATCGCCTCGCCGGCCGCGACCACCCGGATCGCCTGCACCAGCTCGACGGCCGGCGCGTCCTTGAGCAGAAAGCCGCTGGCACCCGCGCGCAGCGCCTCCACCACGTACTCGTCGAGGTCGAAGGTGGTCAGCACCAGCACCTTCGCCGGGCCCGAGCGGTCGGGCCCGGTGATCTGCCGGGTGGCCTCCACGCCGTCCATCCTGGGCATCCGGATGTCCATCAGCACCACGTCGGGCTGGAGCGCCCGCACCTGCTCCAGTGCCTGCTGCCCGTCCCCGGCCTCGCCGACCACCACCAGATCCGGCTCGGCCTCCAGAATCATCCGGAAACCGGTACGCAGCAACGGCTGATCGTCCACCAGCAGGACGCGAATGGCCACAGGAACTCCTCCTTCAGACCGCACCATTCTCGCCCAGGCCCGGCGGCGACCCCGCTGTTTCCGCCAGTGGATAGGGCGGGGGAGTCCCGCCGAATTCGGGACAGAACGCCTGGTGATCGCACCAGCCGCACAGCGGGGTGCGCCGCGGGCGCCAGTCGCCGCTCTCCGTGGCCGCCCGGATCGACCGCCACAGCGCCAGCAGCCGGCGCTCGGTCAGCCGCAGGTCGGCCTCGGTGGGGTCGTAGGTCAGCACGTCACCGCTGCCGAGGTAGACCAGCTGGAGGCGGCGCGGGACCACGCCGCGCAGCCGCCGGAGCACCAGCGCGTAGAACTTCATCTGGAACAAGGGCTCGTCCGCGTACTCCGGGCGGGGTGCCTTGCCGGTCTTGTAGTCCACCACCCGCAGGTCGCCGGTGGCGGGCGCGACGTCGAGCCGGTCCACGTAGCCTCGCAGCGTCAGGCCCGACTCCAGCACCGTCTCCACGTACAGCTCGCGCTCGGCGGGCTCCAGGCGGGTCGGGTCCTCCAGGGTGAACCAGCGGTCCACCAGCCGCTGGGCGCTCTCCAGCCAGGTGGTGAGCGCCGCGGGGTCGGCCGCGTCGAACAGCGCCGCCAGCTCCGGGCGGGCCGCCCGCAGCCGCTCCCACTCGCCGGGGACCATGGACCGGGCCCGATCCGCGGTCCGCTCGGCCGCGGGCGCGTCGAACAGCCGCTCCAGCACGGCGTGCACCACCGTGCCCCTGGTGGCCGCCTCGCTCGGCCTCTCCGGCAGCCGGTCGATCACCCGCAGCCGGTACAGCAGCGGACAGCGCATGAAGTCCGCGGCGCGCGACGGCGACAGCGACGTCGGCGGACGCGGCGGGATGCCCTCGCGCACCGCGTGCCGCGGCGGCGGTACGCGCTCGGGCGGAATGCCTTCGGTCGGTGTCCCCATGGCAGACGACCATACGGCCTGCCACTGACAGTGCCGTCGCGTGCCCCGAGAGTGCGGGCCCGTCCCGGGAGGCGGGTTCTCGGGCAATAGCATGGCCGCGGAGCCGCTCGTCCCGCATGATCGGTACGAGGGTCCGTTTCAGAACGAGGGGAATCAGTGAACGAGAGCGGTCGGCCGCCGTCCCAGGACACCCGTACCCCCGGCACGGACGGCGGTTCCGGCGATCCCCGGCGCGAACCGGGCGGCGGCATCCTCATGGGCCGCTTCCTGGGTGTCCCGATCTACGTCGCGCCGAGCTGGTTCCTGGTCGCCGCGCTGATCACCTGGGTCTTCGGCGGCCAGCTGGACACCGTGCTGCCGGAGCTCGGCCGGGTCCGCTACCTGGTGTCGCTGTTCTTCGCGGTCGCCTTCTACGCCTCCGTCCTGGTCCACGAGCTCGCCCACACCGTGGCCGCGCTGCGCTTCAAGCTGCCGGTGCGCCGGATCCAGCTCCAGTTCTTCGGCGGCGTCTCGGAGATCGAGAAGGAGTCGGACACCCCCGGACGGGAGTTCGTGCTCGCCTTCGTCGGGCCGCTGCTGTCGCTGGTGCTGGCCGCCGGATTCTTCGGCGGGATGCAGCTCGTCCAGCAGGGCACCGTGCCGGGCGTGCTGCTGGCCGGGCTCATGGTGAGCAACCTGATCGTTGCCATCTTCAACTTCCTGCCCGGGCTGCCGCTGGACGGCGGGCGGATGCTGCGGGCGGTGGTCTGGAAGATCAGCGGGAAGCCGATGACCGGCACCGTCGCCGCCGCCTGGACCGGCCGGGCGCTCGCCCTGGCCGTACTGATCGGGCTGCCGCTGATGTCGTACGCGGGCGGCGTCAACGGCGCCGGCAACACCGGCGTCGACTCGCTCACCGACGCGCTGCTCGCCGCGATCCTCGCCGCGATCATCTGGACCGGCGCCGGCAACAGCCTGCGGATGGCCCGGCTGCGCGAACGGCTGCCGGGCCTGGCGGCCCGCGGCCTGACCCGCCGCGCCGTCCCGGTCGCCGCCGACACCCCCCTGTCCGAGGCGCTGCGCCGGGCCAACGAGGCCGGCGCCCGGGCCCTGGTGGTGGTCGACGGCCACGGCGACCCCACCGCGCTGGTCCGCGAGTCGGCGGTCGCCGGCATCCCCGAGCACCGCCGCCCCTGGGTCGCGGTCGGCGGCCTGGCCCAGGACCTCACCCCCGGCATGCGGGTCTCGGCCGAGCTCGCGGGCGAGGACCTGCTCGACACGCTGCGCGCCACCCCCGCCAGCGAGTACCTGGTCGTGGAGCCGACCGGCGAGATCTACGGTGTCCTGTCCACCGCCGACGTCGAGCGGGCCTTCCTGGAGGCCATGTCGCGCGGGGACTCCTGAGCCCGGGACCGCGCGGGGACGCGTCGTCCCCGGGACTCGCAGCGCGCGGACCCGTACCCAGCGGTCACCTCCGTACCTCTCCGTACCCCCCGGCCACCGGCGGTGACCCGTGGCGGGTGCGAGCGGTACGGGGACGATCCTCGCCAAGATAGGCTGATCCCATGTCCGAACCGACTGGTGCAGCCCGCCGTCGCGGGCCCTTCAAAGTCGGGGACCAGGTCCAGCTCACCGACCCCAAGGGACGCCACTACACGTTCACGCTCGAAGCCGGAAAGCAGTTCCACACCCACAAGGGCGCTTTCCCGCACGACGAGCTGATCGGGGCGCCCGAGGGCAGCGTGGTACGAACCACGGGAAACGTCGCCTATCTCGCGCTGCGTCCCCTGCTCCCCGACTACGTCCTGTCCATGCCCCGCGGCGCCGCCGTGGTCTACCCCAAGGACGCGGGGCAGATCCTGGCGATGGCCGACATCTTCGCCGGTGCGCGGGTGGTCGAGGCGGGGGTGGGCTCGGGCTCGCTGAGCAGTTTCCTGCTGCGGGCGATCGGCGACCAGGGGATGCTGCACAGCTACGAGCGCCGGGCGGACTTCGCCGAGATCGCCGCCCAGAACGTCGAGCGCTACTTCGGCGGCCCGCACCCCGCCTGGCGGCTCACCGTCGGCGATCTCCAGGACCACCTGTCGGACACCGACGTGGACCGGGTCATCCTCGACATGCTGGCCCCCTGGGAGTGCCTGGAGGCGGTCGCCAAGGCCCTGGTGCCCGGCGGCATCCTGTGCGCGTACGTGGCCACCACCACGCAGCTCGCCCGTACCGTCGAGGCGATCAGGGAGCACGGCACGTTCAACGAGCCGGCCGCCTGGGAGACCATGGTCCGTACCTGGCACGTGGAGGGCCTGGCGGTGCGCCCGGACCACCGGATGATCGGGCACACCGGCTTCCTGCTCACCGCCCGCCGGCTCGCCGACGGCGTGGAGCCGCCGCTGCGCCGCCGCCGGCCCGCGAAGGGCGCCTACGGCGAGGACTACACGGGACCCGGAAGCGGAAGCGGAGGCTCCGTCGTGAGGGGCTGATCCGGACCGTGTGATTTCGGCCAACTTCACCGTGCCGCCGCCGGTTTGTCCCCTCCGGGCGCCGGCGCCCCCGGCGTAGGCAGCGGGTGTGACGTATGGCACGATGCTGGCCACCCTCCCCCCGGACTCCGTCCGGGGGGACCCCCAGCGATCGACCCCCAGGAGACAGGCGCGTGCAGCCGTCCGCCGGCCCGGCCCTTCCGCACACCCGCACCCGTACCGTGCACTGGCTCTCCACCGCCGCGGCACTGGCCGCCGTGGTCGCCGCCGTGGCCCTCGTCCAGCCCGCCGGCGCCTCCGCCGGAGCCGCCGGTGACGCAGGGTCCGCGGGCCACCCGGCCGGCCCGGTGCCCGCGCCCGACCCGGGGCTGGTCGACTACCCGCTGACCTGCCCGCCCGGCGCCGAGGCCGACGTGGTCGACCGGGTCTCCGGGGACCTGGATCGCGACGGGAGCCCCGAGACCGTCGTCGTGGTGCGCTGCCACTCCGAGCTGGGCACCCCGCCCAGCGGCGTCTACGTGATCGGCGCACCCGCCGCCGGCGGCGGCGCCCCGCACATCGTGGAGACGCTGGTCGAGCCCGAGGACGACCGCCAGATCACCGACTTCCGGCTCGACGGCCGTACCGTCCGGGCGACCGTCCTGGGGTTCTCCACCGACTCCACCCCGCGCTGCTGCCCCGACATGAGGGGCACCTACGCCTGGGAGTGGCGCGGCAACCGTTACGTGGCGATCACCAGCCGGCCGGCGAACAGCATCTGAACCGCCGGTCAGCGTCCGGTCACTCCGCGTCCGGTCCGTACATCTCGACCTGGTCGCGGGACCGGCGGACATGGATGCATTCGCCCGGGCACTCCTTGGCCGAATCCACCACGTCCAGCAGCAACGCCGCCGGAACAGGTACGGTGGCACCAGGAGACTGCCGGAGCTCCTCGTCATCCCCCTTGACGTAGGCCAGGCCATCGATGTCCAGCTCGAAGACCTCCGGCGCATACTGCACACAGATTCCGTCACCCGTGCACAGATCCTGGTCGATCCAGACCTCGAGTGCGTCGGCCGTCTCGTTGCTCACGGAACCCCTCCCTGCTGTTCGTCGTTCAGGAAGCAACCGCCCTCGACGGCTGTTGACCGGAACGACGATACAACCGGCGGCTTTCGGATGGAGATCGGCGGGTATCCCAGTGGCGGAAGGACGTACGCAAGGGTGAAGATCGGACACACCGCGACCGTCTTTGTGATCTAGGGGTTTCAACCCCCACTGGCCCAGGTAGGGTCTGGAAACGTCCAGCTCCCCTTGGAGGAGGTGAGGACCGTGGCGGCCCACGACGACGACATCAACCGTGGCGGCCGACCCGCTCGTGGATCGGAAGATCCCATGAGCCAGGTCGCCTTTCTTGAGCAGGAGATCGCCGTCCTGCGACGCAAGCTCGCCGACTCTCCGCGGCACACGAGGATTCTCGAAGAGCGGATCGTCGAGCTGCAGACCAACCTGGCAGGCGTGTCGGCGCAGAACGAACGGCTGGCGAGCACCCTCCGCGAGGCCCGCGACCAGATCGTGGCCCTCAAGGAGGAAGTCGACCGGCTCGCGCAGCCACCCGCGGGATTCGGCGTGTTCCTGCAGGCGAACGACGACGGCACGGCGGACATCTTCACCGGCGGGCGCAAGCTCCGGGTGAACGTCAGCCCCACCGTCGAGCTCGACGACCTTCGGCGCGGCCAGGAGCTGATGCTCAACGAGGCGCTCAACGTGGTGCAGGCCATGGCCTTCGAGCGCGTCGGCGACATCGTCACCCTCAAGGAAGTCCTTGAGGACGGCGAGCGCGCCCTGGTCATCGGGCACACCGACGAGGAGCGGGTGGTCCGGCTCGCCGAACCGCTGCTCGACGGCGCCCTGCGGGCCGGAGACGCCCTGCTGCTCGAACCCCGCTCCGGGTACGTCTACGAACGTGTGCCCAAGAGCGAGGTCGAGGAACTGGTCCTGGAAGAGGTCCCCGACATCGACTACCGCCAGATCGGCGGACTCGGCAACCAGATCGAGCAGATCCGCGACGCGGTGGAACTGCCCTACCTGCACGCCGATCTGTTCAAGGAGTACGAGCTCCGCCCGCCCAAGGGCGTGCTGCTGTACGGCCCGCCGGGCTGCGGCAAGACGCTCATCGCCAAGGCGGTCGCCAACTCGCTGGCCAAGAAGGTCGCCGAGGTCACCGGGCAGCCGCAGGGCAAGAGCTACTTCCTCAACATCAAGGGCCCCGAGCTGCTCAACAAGTACGTGGGTGAGACCGAGCGGCAGATCCGCCTGGTCTTCCAGCGGGCCCGGGAGAAGGCAGGCGAGGGCACTCCGGTCATCGTCTTCTTCGACGAGATGGAGTCCCTGTTCCGCACCCGCGGTTCCGGTGTCAGCTCGGACGTGGAGAACACCATCGTTCCGCAGTTGCTCGCCGAGATCGACGGTGTGGAGGGCCTGGAGAACGTCATCGTGATCGGCGCCTCCAACCGCGAGGACATGATCGACCCCGCGATCCTGCGGCCCGGCCGCCTGGACGTGAAGATCAAGATCGAGCGGCCGGACGCCGAGGCGGCCAAGGACATCTTCTCCAAGTACCTGGTCGACAGCCTTCCGCTGCACACCGAGGATCTGTCCGAGCACGGCGGATCGCCGGCGGCCACCGTGGACGCCATGATCCAGTCCGTGGTCGAGCGGATGTACTCCGAGACCGAGGAGAACCGCTTCCTGGAGGTCACCTACGCCAACGGTGACAAGGAGGTCCTGTACTTCAAGGACTTCAACTCCGGAGCCATGATCCAGAACATCGTGGACCGGGCCAAGAAGATGGCGATCAAGGACTTCCTCGACCACAACCAGGGCGGTCTGCGCGTCTCCCACCTGCTCGCGGCGTGCGTCGACGAGTTCAAGGAGAACGAGGACCTGCCCAACACCACCAACCCCGACGACTGGGCCCGGATCTCCGGCAAGAAGGGCGAGCGGATCGTGTTCATCCGCACCCTGGTGACCGGAAAGCAGGGGGCGGACACCGGACGCTCCATCGACACCGTGGCGAACACCGGACAGTATCTGTAAGCACTACCCTCCGGCTGCGGGGCCCCGACCGCGGGTACCCGCAGCCGGTGTGTTTTCCGGCCCGGCACGGGCCGGAGCCGGGCAAGGAGGGTCCGCATGACCGTACGGCGAGTAATGGGCATCGAGACGGAGTACGGCATCTCCGTTCCCGGCCACCCCAACGCCAATGCCATGCTCACCTCGTCCCAGATCGTCAACGCCTACGCGGCGGCGATGCACCGGGCGCGCCGCGCCCGCTGGGATTTCGAGGAGGAGAACCCGCTGCGGGACGCCCGCGGCTTCGATCTGGCCCGAGACGCGGCGGACTCCACCCAACTCACCGACGAGGACATCGGCCTGGCCAACGTCATCCTGACCAACGGGGCCCGGCTCTACGTCGACCACGCCCACCCCGAGTACTCCTCGCCCGAGGTCACCAACCCCAGGGACGCGGTGCTCTGGGACAAAGCCGGTGAACGGATCATGGCCGAGGCCGCGCTGCGGGCCGCCCAGCTGCCCGGCGCGCAGCCGATCCATCTGTACAAGAACAACACCGACAACAAGGGCGCCTCCTACGGCACACACGAGAACTACCTGATGAAGCGGGAGACGCCGTTCTCGGACATCGTGCGTCACCTCACCCCGTTCTTCGTCTCCCGGCAGGTCGTCACCGGCGCCGGCCGGGTCGGCATCGGGCAGGACGGCCACGAGGACGGCTTCCAGATCAGCCAGCGGGCCGACTACTTCGAGGTCGAGGTGGGCCTGGAGACCACCCTCAAGCGCCCCATCATCAACACCCGTGACGAACCCCACTCGGACGCCGAGAAGTACCGCAGGCTCCACGTGATCATCGGCGACGCCAACCTCTCCGAACTGTCCACGTACCTCAAACTCGGCACCACCGCACTGGTGCTGTCCATGATCGAGGACTCGTTCATCAAGGTGGACCTCGCCGTGGACCAGCCGGTGCGCACCCTCCACGAGGTCTCCCACGACCCCGGCCTGCGACAGCTCATCACCCTCCGCAACGGCCGCACCCTCACCGCGGTCCAGCTCCAGATGGAGTACTACGAACTGGCCCGCAAGTACGTCGAGGAGCGCTACGGCACCGACGCGGACGAGCAGACCCGGGACGTGCTCGGCCGCTGGGAGGACGTACTGAACCGGTTGGAGAACGACCCGATGAGCCTGTCCGGCGAGCTGGACTGGGTGGCCAAGCGGGAGCTGATGGAGGGCTACCGGCGCCGCGACAACCTGGGCTGGGACGCCGCGCGGCTGCACCTGGTGGACCTGCAGTACGCCGACGTACGGCCCGACAAGGGCCTGTACAACCGCCTGGCGGCCCGTGGGCGCATCCAGCGCCTGCTGGACGAGGAGGACGTGCTCAGGGCCGTCGCGAAGCCCCCGGAGGACACCAGGGCCTACTTCCGCGGCCGCTGCCTCGAACAGTACGCGGACGACGTCGCCGCCGCCTCCTGGGACTCGGTGATCTTCGATCTGCCCGGCCGCGACTCGCTCCAGCGCGTCCCCACCCTGGAACCGCTGCGCGGCACCCGCAAGCACGTCAAGGAGCTGCTGGACCGCTGCCGCACGGCCGAGGATCTGGTCCGCGTCCTGTCCGGGGGCTGAAACGGTCCAGAACCGGGAAACAACCCAGTGGCAGTCGTACGTTGGGGTAATCGAGCGCTGATGTCGGACCGTGCTTGTAGGGTCTGATCTTGTACGGCTCCGGTGCCGTACCGAAACGGCACCGGTACGGCTGAAGTACGGCAGGTAACCGAGCGCACGAATCGAGCGGGGTGAGGGACATGGCTACCAAGGACACCGACGGCGGACAGCAGAAGGCGACCCGTTCCACCGAGGAGGTCGAGGAGGTCCAGCAGGACGCCCAGGCGGCCGACGACCTCAAGGAACGCCACGAGAAGCTCTCGGACGACGTGGACTCGGTCCTCGACGAGATCGACGACGTGCTGGAGGAGAACGCGGAGGACTTCGTGAGGTCGTTCGTCCAGAAGGGCGGCGAGTAGCCGCTCCCCATCCGCCCGCCCCGCGCCCAGGACGCGGGGCGGATGGATTTCCGGGCCGCGGGTAGAGTCCGTAAACGACTTTCAAGATCGTGTGGAAGGAAACGCGTGGAAGCCAACACTCGTAGCACCACTGGGCGTCTGCCGGCCGCCTTCCTGACGCCCGGCTCGTCCTCGTTCATCGACTTCCTGGGCGACCACTCGCCCGAGCTGCTGCCCGGGAACCGCACGCTGCCGCCGCTCAAGGGCGCGGTGGAGCTCCCGCACGGCACGACCATCGTGGCCGCCACGTTCGGTGGCGGCGTGATCCTCGCCGGTGACCGCCGGGCCACCATGGGGAACATGATCGCGCAGCGCGACATCGAGAAGGTCTTTCCGGCCGACGAGTACTCCGCGGTCGGCATCGCGGGTACCGCGGGCCTGGCGGTGGAGATGGTGAAGCTGTTCCAGCTGGAGCTGGAGCACTACGAGAAGATCGAGGGGGCGACCCTGTCCCTGGAGGGCAAGGCCAACCGCCTGTCCACGATGATCCGCGGCAACCTCGCCATGGCCATGCAGGGCCTGGCCGTCGTCCCGCTCTTCGCCGGATACGACACCGAGCGCGAGAAGGGCCGCATCTTCTCGTACGACGTCACCGGCGGCCGCAGCGAGGAGCACGGCTTCGCGTCGACCGGTTCCGGCTCGGTCTTCGCCCGCGGCGCCCTCAAGAAGCTCTACCGCAAGGACCTCACCGAGCGTCAGACGGCCACCGTCGTGATCCAGGCGCTCTACGACGCGGCGGACGACGACTCGGCCACCGGCGGCCCCGACCTGACCCGGCGGATCTTCCCGATCGTCACGGTGATCGACGAGGACGGTTTCCGCCGACTCGCCGAGGACGAGGTCGCCGAGATCGCCCGGTCGGTGGTGGACGCGCGGCTGGAGCGGCCCGACGGACCGCAGGCCGAGGTGCTGTGACAGCCGGTCAAGTGAGAGGCGGTCCCGTGCAGCATCCCTCGCACCCAGCAGTGCCCACGACAGCGCCCACGACGGCGCCGACAGCAGCGCCGACGGCAGAAAGGCACGGTTAGCCGGTGTCCACGCCCTTTTATGTTTCGCCCCAGCAGGCCATGGCGGACCGCGCCGAGTACGCCCGCAAGGGCATCGCGCGTGGCCGCAGCGTCGTCGTGCTCCAGTACACCGACGGCATCGTGTTCGTCGCCGAGAACCCCTCCCGCGCCCTGCACAAGGTCAGCGAGATCTACGACCGGATCGCCTTCGCGGCGGTCGGCAAGTACAACGAGTTCGAGAACCTGCGGATCGGCGGCGTGCGCTACGCCGACCTGCGCGGTTACACCTACGACCGGGACGACGTGACCGCCCGCGGTCTCGCCAACGTCTACGCCCAGACGCTGGGCACGATCTTCTCCAGCGTCGGCGAGAAGCCCTACGAGGTGGAGCTGATCGTCGCGGAGGTCGGCTCGGCCCCCGAGGACGACCAGATCTACCGGCTGCCGCACGACGGCTCGATCGTGGACGAGCACGGCGCGGTCGCCGTCGGCGGCAACTCCGACCAGATCGGCAGCTACCTCGACCAGCGTCACCGGGACGGGATGACCCTCGCGGAGGCCCTGGGCCTGGCGGTGGAGTCGCTGGGCCGGGACAGCAACGGCACGGACCGGCAGCTCACCGCCGAGCAGCTGGAGGTCGCGGTGCTGGACCGCACCCGGCCGCAGCAGCGGAAGTTCAAGCGCGTCCTGGGCCGCCAGCTCTCCCGGCTGCTGGAGACGGAGAGCGCGGCCACGGCGAGGACGGACGAGCCCTCCGACGAGGAGGAGTAGGAGCCCGCGTTCACCGGGGGCGGGGTCTCCGGCGGGGGGTCTGGTCCCCCGGCGTGGGGGTCCGAAAGCGTGTCTGTACGGGCCTGGCGGCCCACACATACACGGCGGCGTTTCGGACCCCCACGCCTGCGGTCGCTGTGTCGGGGTCGGGGACGCATGGGGTTCGGCACTGCGCCGGGTCAGGCTGGTGCCGGGCCGGTGGAGGCGCGGATCACCAGCTCGACAGGGAGTTCGTCGCCGGTGGCCGGGGTGTCGTCCAGGAGGGCCAGCAGCGCTGCCATGCCGCGGGCCCCGACGGCCTCGGCGGGAAGCCGGACGGTGGTCAGTTCCGGGTCGATGGCCGTCGCCAGGGAAAGGTCGTCGAAGCCGGACACGGACAGGTCGTCCGGAACCCGCAGGCCGAGCCCCCGGGCGGCTTTGCACGCCCCGGCGGCCAGGATGTCGCCGTCGCAGATCAGCGCGGTCGGGCGGGGACCCGGCCCGGTCAGGGCGCGCACCGCCGCCTCCCGCGCCGACGCTACGTCCAGGGCGCACCGCTCGGCGCGCAGCACAGTCCCCGGCACCACGCCCAGTTCCGCCGCCACCGTCTGCGAACGCGTCCGGAAGGTCCAGGTGTCCACGTCCCCGGCCAGATGGGTGAACCGCCGGTGACCTAGCGCCAGCAGGTGGCGGGCCACCTGGCGGATACCGTCCGCGACGGCCAGGTTCACCGTCGGCGCGCCGCCCGGCGCCGCGGGGTCGCTGTCCAGCATCACCAGCGGCAGGCCGCCGTCGCCGATCCCGGTGAGCGCGTCGGCCGCCATGGAGGAGGCGATCACCCCGTCGATCGCGGCCCGCGCCGACCCGAAGGGGTCACGGGCCGGCCCGACCCCGGTGGGGGAGGGATAGAGCACCACCCCGAAACCGTGCTCGGCGGCCACCCCCGCGGCCCCGGTGTAGACCCGGGCGAAGTACTCGTGGGTGAGCGCCGGCACCACCAGCAGCGCGGTCCGCGTCCGCCCGAGCCGCAGACTGCGCGCCGCCAGATTGGGCCGGTACCCCAGCTCCCCGGCCGCCTCCCGCACCGCCGTCGCCGTCCGCTCCGACACCCGCCCGCGCCACTTGCCCCCCAGCACCAGCGACACGGTCGCCTGCGACACCCCGGCGACCCGCGCCACGTCCCGCGAGGTGGGCCGCGCACTCCCCGTCATCGGACCTCTTGCTCTCTTTCACGTCGTGCCGTCGTGCCGTCGTTCAGCCGTGCCGTCGCTGCGTTGTGTCCGGCAGGTGGACCCGCCGACTGGCGCCATGGTACGTATGGCAGGAGGTTATACGTAACACTTGCAGAGTGAGGGAGCACGGATGGCGACCGGGTACGGGGATCTGCTGCGGACGCCGTACGCGGCGCGGCTGCTCGCCGGGACGCTGCTGGGGCGGCTGCCCAACGCGATGGCCGCGCTCGCCGTCGTCCTGCTGGTGCGGTCGCAGGGGGCGGGGTACGGGCTGGCGGGGGCGCTGTCGGCGCTGTACGGGCTGGCCGTCGCGGTGGGGCAGCCGCTGCTCGGGAGGGCGGTGGACAGGCGGGGGCAGCCGCGGGTGATGACGGCGGCGGCGCTGCTGTCGGGGGCCGGGTTCGCGCTGCTGGCCGTCACGGGCCCCTCTCCGCTGCCGGTGGCCGTCGCCGCCGTGGTCCTGGCCGGAGTAACCACCCCGCCGCTCGAGGGCGGCCTGCGGGCGCTCTGGCCGGACCTGCTGCGGCGCGAGGACCGGGTGCAGAAGGCCTACGCGCTGGACGCCGCCGCCCAGGAGGTGCTGTTCGCGGCCGGCCCGCTGCTGGTCACGCTGACCGTGTCCGTCGGGTCCGAGGCCGCCGCGGTGGTCCTCACCGGCCTGCTGGGCGTCGCCGGGACGCTGGTCGTGGTCACCGCCCGGCCCTCCCGCCAGTGGCGGCCCCAGGCCCGCGCCCCGCACCGGCTCGGCGCGCTGCGCTCCCGCGGCCTGGTCGTCCTCCTCGCCGCCTGCTTCTTCATCGGGACCGCGCTCGGCGCGGTCTCGCTCGCCGCGGTCGCGTACGGGGACGCGCACGGCGGCGGGCCGGTCGCCGCGTACGTCCTGGCGGCCAACGGCGCCGGCGCGCTGGCCGGGGGACTCGGCTACGGCGCCCGCGGGTGGCCCGGGGTGCCCGAGCGGCGGCTGCGTGTCCTGTCGCTGGGTCTCGCGGTGTGTTATTCGCCACTTTTGCTCGTTCCCGGCGTCGCGTGGATGCTGCCGCTGGCCGCGCTCTCCGGATTCTTCCTCGCACCCACTCTGGCCTGCGGTTTCCTCGTCGTGGACCGGCACGCGCCGACCGGTACGGTAACCGAGGCGTTCTCCTGGGTGGTCACCGCGATCGGCGTCGGCGCGGCCCTCGGCACGGCTGCCGCGGGCCTGGCCTCCCAACACGGCGGGAGTGCCGCCGGATTCGGCGTCGCCGCAGCAGGCGGGGCCGTCGCGATGCTCGTACTGCTGGCCACCGGCCGAATCCTGACGGTGCCAAACCTCGAAACCCGGCCGGAAAAAGATCCAAACCGAGCGGTCGAACCTCGTTTCAGCACCACGCATCAGGCGTAATGTTCAGACATGGACCGCCGCATTTTCGGGCTGGAGAACGAGTACGGCGTCACATGCACGTTCAGGGGACAGCGGCGTCTGTCCCCTGACGAGGTGGCGCGGTACCTCTTCCGCCGTGTCGTGTCATGGGGCCGGAGCAGCAATGTATTCCTCCGCAATGGCGCCCGCCTGTATCTCGACGTCGGCTCGCACCCGGAGTACGCCACTCCCGAGTGCGACAACGTCACCGAACTCGTCACGCACGACAAGGCCGGGGAGCGCATCCTCGAAGGGCTTCTGGTGGACGCCGAACGGCGCCTCCACGAGGAGGGCATCGCGGGTGACGTATACCTCTTCAAGAACAACACCGACTCGGCCGGCAACTCCTACGGATGCCACGAGAATTACCTGGTGGCCCGGCACGGGGAATTCTCCCGGCTGGCGGACATCCTGATTCCCTTCCTCGTCACACGCCAGCTCCTGTGCGGCGCGGGCAAGGTGCTGCAGACCCCGCGCGGCGCCGTCTTCTGCGTCAGCCAGCGCGCCGAGCACATCTGGGAGGGCGTCAGCTCGGCCACCACCCGCTCGCGCCCCATCATCAACACCCGTGACGAACCGCACGCCGACGCCGAGCGCTACCGCCGCCTGCACGTCATCGTCGGCGACTCCAACATGTCCGAGACCACCATGCTCCTCAAGGTCGGTGCCACCGACCTCGTGCTGCGCATGATCGAGGCCGGCACCGTCATGCGCGACCTCACCCTGGAGAACCCGATCCGGGCCATCCGCGAGGTCAGCCACGACATCACCGGCCGCCGCAAGGTCCGGCTGGCCTCCGGCCGCGAGGCGTCCGCGCTCGACATCCAGCAGGAGTACTACTCCAAGGCGGTGGAGTTCTGCGAGCGGCGCGGTATCCGCACCGGCGTCATCGAGCAGGTGCTCGAACTGTGGGGCCGCACCCTGGAGGCGATCGGCAGCGGCGACCTCTCCCGGATTGGCACCGAGATCGACTGGGTCATGAAGTACCAGCTCATCGAGCGCTACCGGAACCGCGACAACATCACCATGTCCCACCCGCGGGTCGCCCAGATAGACCTCGCGTACCACGACATCCACCGCCGCCGCGGGCTGTACTACCTGCTGGAGCGCAAGGGCCAGGCCAAGCGGATCTGCAGCGACCTGAAGATCTTCGAGGCCAAGTCCGTGCCCCCGCAGACCACCAGGGCCCGGCTGCGCGGCGACTTCATCCGCCGCGCCCAGGAACAGCGGCGCGACTTCACCGTCGACTGGGTGCACCTCAAGCTCAACGACCAGGCGCAGCGCACCGTGCTGTGCAAGGACCCCTTCCGGTCGGTGGACGACCGGGTGGAGAAGCTGATCGCCGGGATGTGACCGGAAGAGCGCACACCGTAGGGTGTGGGGCGGCAATCGTGACCCGCCCGCCCCACACCCGACGAACGAACGAGGAACACTCCCGTGCGCCGACGCTCCGTACTGCTCGCCGTGCCCGCGCTCATGCTCACCGCCGCAGGCTGCGGTAGCGACGCCAAGAGCAGCGACTCGGCCTCCTCCCCGTCGCCCGCGGGCTCGGTCCCGGCCATCACCGCGGGCAGCGCGTTCAACCAGAAGCCCACCGTGGCCAAGGGCACCGGCACCCCCTCGACCTCCCTCGCCGTGAAGACGGTGATCAAGGGTGACGGCCCGAAGATCGCCGCCGGCGACTACGTTCAGGTGAACTACCTCGGCCAGGTGTGGGACACCGCCAAGGTCTTCGACACCTCCTTCGGCCGCGGCCCGTACACCAACGTCATCGGCCGGGGCAAGGTCATCCCCGGCTGGGACCAGGGCATCGTCGGCCAGACGGTCGGCAGCCGGGTCGAGCTCGCCATCCCGCCGGCCCTCGGCTACGGCAGCTCCGGCAACTCCAACGCGGGCATCAAGGGCACCGACACCATCGTCTTCGTGGTGGACGTCCTGGCGCGCTTCAACGGCAGGAGCTCCGCGGACGGCAAGCCCGTACCGCAGACCGACGCGAGCCTGCCCACGGTCGGCACCAACACCGACGGCAAGGCGCCCGCCATCACCGTGCCCCAGGGCAAGGCCCCCACCGAGCTGGTCGCCGAGTACGTCCTCGAAGGCGACGGCGCCGAGGTGAAGGCGAGCGACACCCTCCTGCTCCAGTACAAGGGCGTGCTCTGGAACGGCGGCAAGGAGTTCGACTCCACCTACAGCCGCAGCGAACTGGCCGCGTTCCCGCTCGCGCAGCTCATCAAGGGCTGGCAGCAGGGTCTGGCCGGGAAGAAGGTCGGCAGCCGCGTGATGCTGGTGACACCGCCCGACCTGGCCTACGGCGAGCAGGCGAACAACGGCATTCCGGCCAACTCGACGCTGGTCTTCTCGTTGGACATCCTGGCGGTTCTGTAAGACTGTCCGGGTTGCCCGCAACAGCACAAGGAGCATGCACGTGAGCATCGAGAAGCCCGAGATCGACTTCCCGGGTGGCGAGCCGCCGGCCGACCTGGACATCAAGGACATCTGGCAGGGCGACGGTCCGGTCGCGAAAGCCGGCGACATGGTGTCGGTCCACTACGTCGGCGTGGCCTTCTCCACCGGGGAGGAGTTCGACGCGAGCTGGAACCGCGGCGCGCCGCTGCGCTTCCAACTCGGCGTCGGCCAGGTCATCCCCGGCTGGGACCAGGGCGTGCAGGGCATGAAGGTCGGCGGGCGCCGGCAGCTCACCATCCCCGCGCACCTGGCGTACGGCGACCGGGGCGCCGGCGGTGCCATCAAGCCCGGAGAGACGCTGATCTTCGTCTGCGACCTCGTCTCCGTCTGAGCGACACCGCGACCGGAGGGCCCCCGCCGGGGGCCCTCCGGTTTTTCCTGCGGAGCCGGTAGCGGTACGGTCAGCGATCGAGGGCGGAAACGAAGGGTGCGGGATGGCGATTGCCAAGGCCGAGCGGCTGATGAACCTGGCGCTGTGCCTGATGAACACCCGGCGTCCGATCAGCAAGCGTGACCTGCGCGCGTCCATCGAGGCGTACCACGAGGTCACCTCCGACGACTCCTTCAACCGGATGTTCGAGCGGGACAAGGACGACCTGCGGGAACTCGGTCTGGTCATCGACACGGTGGAGAGCCTGGACGGCGAGTTCGGCTACCTCGCCCGCAGTGACCGCAACCGTCTGCCGGACATCGCCCTCGACCCCGAGGAGGCCGCCGCGCTCGCGTTGGCCGCCAAGGTCTGGCAGCAGGCCCGGCTCGCCGAGGCCGCCAGCGGGGCACTGCAGAAGCTGCGCGCGGCCGGAGTCCCGTACGAGGACCCCAACAGCGCGCTGGAACCCCGCATCCCCACCCCCGAGCCGGCCTTCGAGCCGGTGATGCTGGCCATCCGCGAGCGCCGCGCGGTCGCCTTCGACTACCGCAAGGCCAATGCGGCACGGCCGGAGCCGCGGCTGGTCGAGCCGTGGGCGCTGGAGTGCTGGCGCGGCCACTGGTACATGGCCGGGTACGACCGGGACCGTGGTGCGGTGCGGGTCTTCCGGCTGTCCCGGATCACCGGCCGGGTCCGGGCCCGCGGCGCCTTCACCGCCGAGGTACCCGACCACGTGGACGTCCGCGAGACCGTCGCCCGCTGGGCCGGGGAGGGGGCCACCGCCGCCACCGCCCGCATCCGGCTGCGCCGCGGCAGCGGCTACCCGCTGCGCTCCCGCGCGGTGACCACCACACCCGTCGACGCGGACTGGGACGAGCTGGAGATCCCGTACGGCCACGGCCTGGACGCCTGGCTCGCCGAATTCGGCCCGGACGTCGTGGTACTGGCCCCCGAGGAGCTCCGCACCGACGTCCTGGACCGCCTGCGCGCGGTGGCGAAGGGCTGAGACCGGTCCGGGTGGGGAAGCGGACGGTTGAGATCGGTGAGCAAGGGGGCAGGGGCATGAGCAACGCGATCGATCAGACCCGGCGGATGCTGTCCCTGGTGACGTATCTGCGGGAGCGGCCCGGGGCGCGGGTCAGCGAGGTGGCGCGGGCGTTCGGGGTGACCGAGGCCGAGCTGATCGGCGACCTCAACGTACTGCCGCTGTGCGGGACCAGCTTCCGCGGCGGCGACCTGCTGGACATCGACACCGACGGCGAACGCATCTGGTGGCACAACCCGGGCACCGCCGACGACGTGGCGCAGCCACTGCGGCTGGCCGCCGACGAGGCCACCGCGCTGCTGGTCGCGGCCCGCGCGGTGGCGAACCTGCCCGGTCTGCGGGACCGCGACCGGCAGGCGCTGCTGCGTGCGGGCGCCAAGCTGGAGGCCGCGGCCGGCGAGGTGGCGGGCGTCAGCGAACACCTTTCGGTCACCTTCGAGTCCGAGGGCAGCGTCTTCGCCACCGTGGACCGGGCGATCACCGAGCGGCGCCGGCTGTGGATGCGCTACTACTCGCCCGCCCGCGACGCGCTGACCGAGCGGGAGGTCGACCCGATCCGGCTGTTCGCGGTCGGCCACACCTACGTCGAGGGCTGGTGCCGTCTCTCGGAGGACCGCCGCACCTTCCGGCTGGACCGGGTGGCCGAGATCCGACTGCTGGACGAACCGTCCGACCCGCCGCGGCTCGAGCCCCGCGACCTGTCGCAGGGCCTGGTGCAGCCCGCCGGCGACGACCCGGAAGTGGTCATCGAGGTCGGCCCCGGCGGCCGTTGGGTCGCCGAGTACTACCCGCACGACAGCGCGGAGGAACTGCCCGACGGGGGCCTGCGGATCACTCTGCGGACCCCCGACCCGGGTTCGCTGCGCCGCCTGGCGCTGCGCCTCGGCCGGGACGGCAGGATCGTGTCGCCCGCCGCGCTGGCCGCCGAGTCGCGCGACGCGGCCGTACTGGCTCTGGCCGCCTACGGGGAGTGAGGACCGCCATGACCACCACCACCTGCCAGCCCCCCGCGACCGGACCCTTCGTCTTCCGGGCCGGTTGCCCGCACTGCCGCAGCAGCTTCGAACTGGCCGCGGGCGAGCTGCGGCTGGCCATCGGCGGCTCCGCCCGAACCACCTTCTACTCCTTCACCTGTCCCGAGTGCGGCGAGGCGGTCCGCAAACCGGCCGGCGAGCGGATAGTGGAACTGCTCACAGTCGGTGGCGTCCGGACGATGCGGCTGCACGCCCACGGAGAACGGTAGGCTCGCGGCCCATGTGGTGGCTCTTTCTGTACGTCGGCGTGGCGACCGCGGGACTTCTGGTATTGGGGGTGCTGGCCGTCCGGGTCTTCGCGGCGGTACAGGAGTTGGGCCGTCAGGTCGCCGCCAGCGCCGACGCGCTGGCCCTGGCCGGTGAACGGTTGCAGCGTGCCGCGCGGCCGGTGGCCGAGCGCGCGGGTGAGATCTCCCGGCACTGAGCCTGCCCCCGGCCGCCGGGGGAGGGTACCCTGGCCGGGCGGCCCGCAACGGAGTGCGGCGGGGGCCGCAGCCGGCCGTACTCCCGGGCTCTCCCGGCTGTTCACCGGCGCACGTTACGATCTCAGCAGCACGGCGCTCGGGCACCCGTCCGAATGCCGGGCACCAGCAGACGCAAGGATCACGCCGCCCAGGTGAGAAGGTAGACCTTTTATGCTCGGCAATCTCAAGCCTTTCGAGATCGTCCTGATCCTTCTCGTCATCGTCCTGCTCTTCGGTGCGAAGAAGCTGCCGGACGTGGCCAGGTCCCTCGGCAAGTCGGCCCGCATCCTCAAGAGCGAGGCCAAGGCGATGAAGAACGACGGTGCGGCTCCCGCCGAGCCCGCCGCCCAGGAGCAGACCGCGCCCCGCACGATCCAGGCCGCGCCCGGCGACACCGCCAGCGCGCGCCCGGTCGGCGAGCCGGACCGTACGACCACACAGGGCTGACCGTCCGGGGCGGCCGTGCCGCGCGACCGCCCCGCAGGTGAAGGACCAAGCCCGACGCGCCGCGGACGGCTGCCGCACGAGACGAGGACGTGGGTGCTCAAGACTGCCCGCAAGCAGGACAAGGACCCCGAGGGGCGGATGCCCCTGGGGGAACACCTGCGCGAGTTGCGCAACCGGCTGTTGAAGTCGGTTGCGGCGATCGTCGTCGTCACCGTCGTGGCGGCGTTCTCCTACAAGGACATCATCCACGTCTTCCAGCAGCCGATCCTCAAGACGGTCGGGTGCACGGACGGCGCCACGCACCTGGACAACGGCAAACCCTGCGCGACCATGACGGTCGAGGGCCTGCTGGGCGGTTTCTCCATCGCCCTCAAGGTCGCGCTGATGGCGGGCATCATCGGTGCCTCCCCGGTCTGGCTCTACCAGCTCTGGGCGTTCCTCGCCCCCGGTCTGCACCGCAACGAGAAGCGCTACACCCTCGGTTTCGTCGCCACCGGCGTCCCGCTGTTCTTCGCCGGCGCCGGGCTGGCCTATCTGATCCTCCCGCAGACCGCCCGGGTGATGATCGGCTTCGTGCCGGAGGACACCACCAACCTGCTGAAGCTCGACGACTTCATCGACCTGGTCACCCGGATGGTCCTGGTCTTCGGTCTCGCCTTCGAACTGCCCCTGGTGCTGGTGCTGCTCAACTTCACCGGCGTGGTCAGCGGGCGCCGCATGCTCGGCTGGTGGCGCGGCATGGTGATCGGCATCACCGTCTTCGCCGCGGTCGCCACCCCCACCGGTGACCCGCTGACGATGATTCTGCTGGCCGCGCCGATCGTCCTGCTGTACTTCCTGGCCATGGGCGTCTGCTTCTTCAACGACAGCCGCCGGGCGCGCCGCCGATCCGCCGACCCGGACTTCGGCCTGGACCCGGACGAGGCGTCCAGCCTGCACCACATTCCGGAGCAGGTCACCGCCCAGCCGTTCGACGCCGCCGAGGCACGCGGGGACGACGGCTACGACGACGCGACCTGATTTTGGCTCCCGGCCCCGCACCGGGGCCGAGAGGGGATAGGGTCCCGCGCGTGACCAGCGAGCTGACTCTCTTCGTGAATCCCGCGGCCGGCCGCGGCCGGGGCGCGCACGCCGCGCGGCCGGCCGCCCGCGCGCTGCGGGAAGCCGGTTTTTCGGTCCGCGGCATCGTCGGTGAGGACGCGGCCGACGGACTGGCCCGGGCCCGTAAGGCGGTCGCGGACGGCACCGGCGCGCTGGTCGCGGTGGGCGGCGACGGCATGGTGTCGCTGGCCCTCCAGGCGGTCGCGGGCACCGGCACCCCGCTCGGCGTGGTCGCGGTCGGCACCGGCAACGACTTCGCCCGGGTCAACGGCCTGCCCGTACGCAGGCCCGAGGCGGCCGGCGCCGTCATCGCGGCGGCCCTCAAGGAGGACCGCACCCGGGCGCTGGACCTCGGCAAGACCGGCGACCGCTGGTTCGGCACGGTGCTCGCCTCCGGCTTCGACTCGCGGGTCAACGACCGCGGCAACCGCATGAGGTGGCCGACCGGGCGCTTCCGGTACGACGTCGCGATGCTCGCCGAACTGGCCGCCCTGCGCCCGATCCGCTACCGGGTGCGGTTCGACGACGCGCCCGAGCTGGAGATCGACGCCACCCTGATAGCGGTCGGCAACGGCGCCTCGTACGGCGGCGGCATGCGGATCTGCGCGGACGCGGAGATGGACGACGGGCTGTTCGACGTGTGCGTGGTCGGCCCGTGCAGCCGCACCACGCTGCTGCGGGTCTTCCCGCGGGTCTACCGCGGCACCCACACCGGCCACCCGGCGGTCACCGTGCACCGCGCGGCCCGCGTACGGCTGGCCGCCGAGGACGTCACCGGATACGCGGACGGCGAGCGGATAGGGCCGCTGCCGCTGGTGGCCGAGACGGTGCCGCGGGCGGTACGGCTGCTGGTCTGAGCGGGGCGGGCGGGTCGGCCGGCCCGTGACGGGTGCCGACTTCGGGCAAATTGGGGCAACCCTGCCCCTGGGAGGTCGTCCCGTGCGGATAAGATCACGCGCTGTGTCAGTGGCGCCGGGTAGGCTCGTGAGCGAGATGACCGAAGAGATGTCCACCGAAGCGATGTCCCCCGCCGAGCGCTTCGCCGCGAGCCGACGCCGCGCCGCCGAGAACGCCACCGCGCTCGCCCGGTTCCGCGAGCTGTACGAGTTCGGCCTCGACCCGTTCCAGATCGACGCCTGCCAGGCCCTGGAGGCCGGCAGCGGCGTCCTGGTGGCCGCGCCGACCGGCTCGGGCAAGACCGTCGTCGGCGAGTTCGCCGTCCACCTCGCCCTGGCCGAGGGCCGCAAGTGCTTCTACACCACGCCCATCAAGGCCCTGTCCAACCAGAAGTACAACGACCTGGCCAAGCGGTACGGCGCCGGGAAGGTCGGCCTGCTCACCGGGGACAACAGCGTCAACGGCGACGCACCGGTGATCGTCATGACCACCGAGGTCCTCCGCAACATGCTGTACGCGGGCTCGCCCGCTCTCGACGGCCTCGGCTATGTGGTCATGGACGAGGTGCACTACCTCTCCGACCGGTTCCGCGGCGCCGTCTGGGAAGAGGTGATCATCCACCTCCCGCAGTCCGTCACCCTCGTATCGCTCTCCGCCACCGTCTCCAACGCCGAGGAGTTCGGCGACTGGCTGGACACCGTACGCGGTGACACCCAGGTCATCGTCTCCGAGCACCGCCCGGTCCCGCTCTGGCAGCACGTGCTGGCCGGGCGCCGGATGTACGACCTGTTCGAGGAGAGGTCGGGCCCCACCGAGCAGCGCGGCCGACGCGAGGTCAACGCGGACCTGGAGCGGCTGGCCCGGATGGAGAACCAGCGCACCTACCACCCGCGTGCCAAGCGGGGCCGGGAGGCCGACCGCGAGCGCGAGCGCCGGGCCCGCAGCCGGATCTGGACGCCCAGCCGTGCCGAGGTCATCGACCGGCTGGACTCCGAGGGTCTGCTGCCCGCGATCACCTTCATCTTCAGCCGCGCCGGCTGCGAGGCCGCCGTCCAGCAGTGCCTCTACGCCGGCCTGCGGCTCAACAACGACGAGGCTCGGGCGGCCGTGCGGTCCCTGGTCGAGGAGCGCACCCGCGCCATCCCCGACGAGGACCTGCACGTGCTCGGCTACTTCGAGTGGCTGGAGGGCCTGGAGCGCGGCATCGCCGCCCACCACGCGGGCATGCTGCCGACCTTCAAGGAGGTCGTGGAAGAGCTCTTCGTCAAGGGCCTGGTCAAGGCGGTCTTCGCCACCGAGACGCTGGCGCTGGGCATCAACATGCCCGCGCGGTCCGTCGTCCTGGAAAAGCTCGTCAAGTGGAACGGCGAGACGCACGCCGACATCACCCCCGGCGAGTACACCCAGCTCACCGGCCGGGCCGGCCGGCGCGGCATCGACGTCGAGGGCCACGCGGTGGTGCTCTGGCAGCGCGGCTTCGACCCGGGCGCGGTGGCCGGCCTGGCCGGTACCCGTACGTATCCGCTCCGGTCGTCCTTCAAGCCGTCGTACAACATGGCGGTCAACCTGGTCGGGCAGTTCGGGCGGCACCGCTCCCGCGAACTGCTGGAGACGTCCTTCGCGCAGTTCCAGGCCGACCGCTCGGTGGTCGGCATCGCCCGGCAGGTGCAGCGCAACGAGGAAGGACTCGACGGCTACCAGGAGTCGATGACCTGCCACCTCGGCGACTTCGACGACTACATGCGGCTGCGCCGGGAGTTGAAGGAGCGTGAGGCGGAACTGTCCCGGCAGGGCGCGGTGCAGCGGCGGGCGGCGGCCTCGGACGCGCTGGAGAAGCTCAGGCCGGGCGACATCATCCATGTGCCGGCCGGCAAGTACGCCGGCCTCGCGCTGGTCCTCGAACCGGGCATCCCCGGCCGCGCGGGCGGCCACCACCTGCGCGACGGCGAGTTCCACGACGGCCCCCGGCCCTTGGTGCTGACCGCCGAGCGGCAGGTCAAGCGGCTGGCGCAGATCGACTTCCCGGTGCCGGTGGAGGCGCTGGACCGGATGCGCATCCCCAAGTCGTTCAACCCGCGCAGCCCGCAGTCCCGCCGCGACCTGGCCTCCGCGCTGCGCAGCAAGGCCGGCACCGCGGGCTGGTCGGCGCCTGCCCGGCACCGCAAGGAGCGTTCCGCGGCGGCGGACGACACCGAGATCGCCCGGCTGCGGGCGGCGATCCGCGCACACCCCTGCCACGGTTGCGACGACCGCGAGGACCACGCCCGCTGGGCCGAGCGGTACCACCGGCTGCGCCGCGACACCCAGCAGCTGGAGCGGCGCATAGAGGGCCGCACCAACACCATCGCCCGCACCTTCGACCGGGTCTGCGCGGTGCTCAGCGAACTCGGCTACCTGGAGGGCGACAAGGTCACCCCGGAGGGCCGGCGGCTCGCCCGGCTCTACGGCGAACTCGACCTGCTCGCCAGCGAGTGCCTGCGCGACGGCGTGTGGGACGGCCTGGGACCGGCCGAACTCGCCGCCTGCGCCTCGGCGCTGGTCTTCGAGGCCCGGCAGGCCGACGACGCTGCCGCCCCCAAGCTGCCGACCGGCAACGCGCGGGACGCCCTCGGCGAGATGGTACGGATCTGGGGCCGCCTCGACGCGCTGGAGGAGCGCCACCGGATCAACCAGACCGAGGGCGTCGGCCAGCGCGAGCCCGACCTCGGCTTCGCCTGGCCCGCCTACCGCTGGGCGTCGGGCCACAGCCTGGACACCGTCCTCACCGACGCGGACATGCCCGCCGGCGACTTCGTCCGCTGGTGCAAGCAGCTCATCGACGTCCTGGGCCAGATCGGCGACGCGGCCCCCCAGGACAGCCCCGTGCGCCGTAACTCCCGCAAGGCGGTGGACGGACTGCTGCGCGGCGTGGTGGCGTACTCCTCGGTGGGCTGAGCCGGTCTTCTGGGTCCCCCCGGTGAGCGGCGGGACGGGGCTGAGCAGGCGCGCACGGAGCCGTCGTGGCAACTGGCGGACGCGCTTGGGAGCGGCCCGCCGAGGTCAGCGGGGTGGAGTCGCCGCCGCGCCGGCCAGGGCGCCGGCAGCCGCG
>NZ_DATDBG010000159.1:0-12251 GCF_036524955.1 Streptomyces sp. | reverse complement strand
GGCCCGACGCCGGGCGCCTGCGGGCGGTGCCGAACCGGCGCCGCCCGCATGTCTTCCGGGCTTCCGCCTTCGCGGCGACGCGCACTCGTCCGTACCCCGCGGTGCGCGGGTGGTGTGGTCCCGGGGCGTGTTGTGGGGTGGCCGGTGCTGGTTGTTCGTGTGCGGTGGTGCGGTGGCTGTTGTGGGTTGGGCGCTGTGCGGGGGTGTCCGGCCGTGCCCGTCCGTACCCCGCGGTGCCGCGGGTGGTGTGGTCCCGGGGCGTGTTGTGGGGGCGGCCGGTGCCGGTTGTTCGTGTGCGGTGGTGCCGCGAGTGTGCCGTGGCCCGCGGAGCGGCGTGGCGGTGGGCGGCAGGGGTCCCTGCGGGCCGGGCCGGGCCTGAGAGACTGGGGCCGATGAACGGTACGGAGGACGAACACACGGAAGCGGCGCCGCGGGCGGTCGCCCGCATCGACCTGGACGCGCTGCGGGCGAATGTCGGGGCGTTGCGGGCGAGGGCTTCCCGGGCCGAGTTCATGGCCGTGGTGAAGGCGGACGCGTACGGGCACGGGATGGTGCCGTGTGCGCGGGCCGCGGTGCAGGCGGGGGCGCGGTGGCTGGGGGTGGCGACGCCGGAGGAGGCGCTGGCGCTGCGGGCGGCCGGGGTCGGGAGCCGGGTGCTGTGCTGGCTGTGGACGCCGGGCGGGCCGTGGCGGGCGTGCGTCGAGGCGGACGTGGACGTGACGGTGAGCGCGATGTGGGCGCTGCGGGAGGTGACGCGGGCGGCACGGGACGCGGGCCGTACCGCGCGCGTGCAGCTCAAGATCGACGCCGGGCTGGGCCGTAACGGTGCCCAGCCCGCCGACTGGCCGGAGCTCACCCGGGCCGCACGCGCTGCCGAGCACGACGGGCTGATCAAGGTCACCGGTGTGTGGGCGCACTTCAGTTGCGCGGACGAGCCCGGCCACCCCGCGATCGACCGCGAACTGACCGTCTTCCGCACCGCCGTGGCGCGGGCGCGGGACGCCGGCCTGGAGCCCGAGGTGCGGCACATCGCCAACTCCCCGGGCACCCTCACCCTTCCCGAGTCGCACTTCGACCTCGTGCGGCCCGGCGTCGCGATGTACGGCATCTCCCCGGTGCCGCAGCTCGGCGGGCCCGAGGAGTTCGGGCTGCGGCCGGTGATGACGCTCGCCGCCCGCCTCGCCTCGGTCAAGCGTGTCCCGGGCGGACACGGCGTCAGCTACGGTCACCAGTACGTCACTCCCGGGGAGACGACGCTTGCGCTGGTCCCGATGGGGTACGCAGACGGTGTGCCCCGGCACGGGTCCGGCGCGGGGCCGGTGCTGGTGGCCGGGAAGTGGCGGACGGTGGCGGGACGGGTGGCGATGGACCAGTTCGTGGTGGACCTCGGCGGCGACGCCGCGTCCGTCGGCGACGAGGTGATCCTCTTCGGCCCGGGGGACCGCGGCGAGCCCACCGCGGAGGACTGGGCGCGCGCCTGCGGCACTATCGCCTACGAGATCGTGACCCGCGTCGGCCCCCGCGTCCCGCGCGTCTACGTGGGCGAACGGCCATGAGCCGGGGTACGGACACGCCTCGACCCGGAGGCCGCTGAGCACATGGCCGAGATGAAGTGGGAGCGGGCCGGACTCGTCGGCGCCGCGATCGGCGTGGTGGCAGCCGGGGCCGCCGCCGGGGTGGCGATCGAGCGGGCCACCGTCGGCCGCGGGGTGCGGCGCAAGGCGCAACTCGCGCTGGACGCGACCGGGCCGTACGGGACGCTGCGCGGCACGCCCGGGATCGTGGCCGCCGAGGACGGCACGGAGCTGTACTACGAGATCGAGGAGGCCGCCGCCCCCGGCCCCGCCGAACCGCCCGGACGCGTGCGCGGCTGGCTGCGGCGCCAGGCGAAGGCGGCCCCCCAGCCGGTCACCGTCGTCTTCTCGCACGGCTACTGCCTCAACCAGGACTCCTGGCACTTCCAGCGCGACGCCCTGCGCGGCACCGTGCGGGCCGTCTACTGGGACCAGCGCAGCCACGGCCGCAGCGAGCGCGGCCGGGACCAGGCGGCCGGCCGGACCGCGAGCATCGACCAGTTGGGCCGCGACCTGAAGGCCGTGCTGGACGCGGCCGTGCCCGAGGGCCCGGTGGTGCTGGTCGGCCACTCCATGGGCGGCATGACGGTGATGGCCTTCGCCGACCAGTTCCCGGAGTACGTACGGGAGCGCGTCGCGGGCGTCGCCCTCCTCTCGACCTCGGCCGGCAAGCTCGCCGCGGTGACCCTGGGGCTGCCGGCCGCCGGCGCGCGGGCCTTCCGGGCGCTCGCTCCCGGAGTGCTGCGGCTGCTGGGCAGCCAGGCGGACCTGGTGGAGCGGGGCAGGCGGGCCACCGCCGACCTCTTCGCGGGGGTCGTCAAGCGGTACTCGTTCGGCTCGGACGACGTGGACCCGGCCGTCGTACGGTTCGCCGAGCGGCTGATCGAGTCCACCCCGATCGACGTGGTCGCCGAGTTCTACCCGGCCTTCACCGAGCACGAGAAGGGTGCCGCGCTGGCCGCGCTCGACGGCCTGCCCGCACTCGTACTCGCCGGGGACAAGGATCTGCTGACGCCCAGCGCGCACAGCGCGGAGATCGCCGAGAAGCTGCCCGCGGCCGAGCTGATCGTGGTCGAGGGCGCCGGTCACCTGGTGATATTCGAGCGGCCCGAGCTGGTGAACACCGCGCTGGCCGCACTGATCTCCAAGGCCGCCGACGCGGTACGGGCGCCCGTACCGCAGGAGCTCCGCGACCTCATCGTGGCAGGCGACAAGTAGCATTCGCCCTTATGGGCACACCGCACGACCCGTACCCCGCCGTCACCGCACAAGGCGCTCCCGCTGTCCGGATCACGGTCCGTACCGCTGAGCGGATGCGCGATCTCGGGCGGCGGCTCGCCGCCCTGCTCGCCCCCGGCGACCTGGTGCTCCTCAGCGGCGAACTGGGCGCGGGCAAGACCACGCTGACCCGCGGCCTCGGCGAGGGGCTGAACGTCCGCGGCGCCGTCACCTCGCCCACCTTCGTCATCGCGCGGGTCCACCCCTCGCTGACCGGCGGGCCGGCCCTGGTGCACGTGGACGCGTACCGACTGGGGGGCGGCCTCGACGAGATGGAGGATCTCGACCTCGACGTGTCGCTGCCGGAGTCCGTGGTGGTCGTGGAGTGGGGCGAGGGCAAGGTCGAGGACCTGTCGGAGGCGCGGCTCCAGGTGGTGATCGCCCGCACGGTGGGCGGCGACCCGGGCCGCGCGGGCGGCGAGGCCGGCGGGGAGGACGTTCGCGAGGTGACGGTGACCGGGGTCGGACCGCGGTGGGCGGGGGAGGACCTGACGGTACTCGGCAGGTGAGAGGGCTCGACCGTGCCGGCCGGGTGAGGCGCGCGCGGCGCGCGACACACAAGCCGACAGGCTGTCGGGAAAATGTTGCGCCGGGGCGGGCCTCCGTGTTCTGCTGAGACAAGGCACCTGGTGAGGGCTGCCTCACCACCTCTGCTTCGGGAGGCGCGCATGCCGGCCACCTCGGACCGGGACCCCCACGACGCCCAGGACCATCACCTCGACGCACCCGTCCCTCCGACATCCGTCCCTTCGGTACGGGACCTGCTCGCGTCGTGTGCGGCCGCGCGCACGGTCTGCACGCCGCCGGACCACACGAGGCCGGCGGCCGGCGCGCACGAACCCCGGGTGCGGCCCGCGCACGACCGCGACGCCGCCTGACGTCACCGGCCCGCGACGGCGGCCGGCCGCCCCCCGGACCGCGGCCCTGCGGTGGCGCGTCGGCGTGGCCCGGTCCGGGGGGCCCGGTCCGGCGTGGTCGGCCCGACGGCGCCATGGCCCGGCGGCAAGGAACCCGCGCCCGACGTACGTCACCCCACCGCGACGCCACCGGCGTACGCCGTACGGGGGAACGCGCGCCCACGGTCACGGCACCACCTCCACCGTGCTTCCGATCGTCGCCTGCACCCACAGCGCCGCCGCGTCCGACCGTCGCTCCCGGATCGCCGCCGTCGGCCCGGCCGGTTCGTCCCGCGGTGCGGAGTCCGTCGCCGCGCTGAACCCGATGTTCGCGCCACCGGTGACCGCGAAGAGCACCACGTGCTCGACGGGCGCGCCGTCGCCGCCGGTGCCCGTGGCGCGGCGGGCGTAGACCCGGTGCGTGCCGACCGACGGCGCCACGTCGCCCGCCACCACCGGGAACGTCCGCCGCACCCGCTCCTCCGGCCCGACCAGCCACACCCGCTGCCGGGCGATGCTGTAGACGACGCGCTCCCCGGTGCCGGAACGCGCCGGCGGCGCGTCGGTGGCACCCGCCGAGGCGCCGCCACCACCACCCTGCGCCCGCGCCGCCCGCGCCTGGAGCGGCAGATCCGCGGGGGAGCCCGCCGCCTGCACGGCCAGTACGCAGACCGCGGCGAGCGCCGCCGCCACCAGCCCGGTGACCAGGGTGCCGGACTTCATCCCTGCCACGCGTGTCACGGGTTCCCTCCGGTCGAGCGGCGCCCGAGCGCGCCCGGTCGAGCGGCGCGCGGCCGGCGCGCAACCGGGCGTGCAAACCGGGAGGGTGCCCGGCGCACCACCGGGCGCACCGAACGAGCACCCCGAATAACGGCGATTTGTCCGGATCGACGGTAGCAGCCGTGCCGCCCGCCGCCCCGGCCCCCGGCGCGCGCGCCGTACGCTGGGAGCGTGCTGCTGCTTGCCTTCGACACCGCCACTCCCGCGGTCACCGCCGCCCTGCACGACGGGAAGCGGGTGCTCGCCGAGTCCACCGTGGTGGACGCCCGCCGGCACGGAGAGCTGCTGGTGCCCGCCGTCGAGCGGGTGATGGCGACCGCGGGCCGCGCCCTCGCCGAGGTCACCGGCGTCGTGGTCGGCGTCGGCCCGGGCCCGTACACGGGTCTGCGGGTCGGTCTGGTGACCGCCGCCGCGTTCGGCGACGCCCTCGACGTACCGGTGCACGGGCTGTGCACGCTGGACGGGCTCGCGTGGGCGGCCGGGGAGGCCGGTCTCGAGGGGCCGTTCGTCGTCGCCACCGACGCCCGCCGCAAGGAGGTGTACTGGGCGCGCTACGACGGCCCGCGCCACCGCGTCACCGAACCGGCCGTGGACCGGCCGGCCGACATCGCCGGATCGGTCGCCGGCCTGCCCGCCGTCGGGGCCGGCGCCGCGCTCTACCCGGAGGCCTTCACCGACCACCGGGCCGACCCGGCGCATCAGTCGGCCGGCGCGCTGGCCGCGCTCGCCGCGTACAGGCTCGCGGCCGGTGAGCCGTTCGCCCCCGCGCTTCCGCTCTACCTGCGGCGGCCCGACGCGCAGGTGCCCGCCGGCTACAAGGCGGTACTGCCGAGGTGAGCGGTGTCGGCGGGGTCGGCGGTACCGGCGGGGTGAGCGGTGTCGTGCTGCGCGAGATGCGCTGGTGGGACCTGGACGGCGTACTCGCCCTCGAACACCGGCTGTTCCCCGAGGACGCCTGGTCGCGCGGCTTGTTCTGGTCCGAACTGGCCGACGCCCGGCACCCGGCCGCCACCCGTACGTACCTGGTCGCGGAGGCGCCTGTCCGGTCGGGCCTCCCGCTCTCTCCCTCCGCAAACGACCTCGTCCCTCAGCCGCCCACTCCAGGGGCTCGGGCGTCAGCCCGCCAAGGCGGCCGGATCGTCGGGTACGCCGGGCTCGCCGTGGTGGCCGGCACCGGCGATGTGCAGACCATCGCCACCGCCCGTGACCACTGGGGTACGGGCCTGGGCGCCCGGCTGCTGACCGCGCTGCTGCGCGCCGCGACCGCCGCCGAGTGCCACGAGGTGCTGCTGGAGGTACGGGTCGACAACGCCCGCGCCCAGCGGCTGTACCAGCGGTTCGGCTTCGAGCCCATCGGCTTCCGCAAGGGCTACTACCAGCCGGGCAACGTGGACGCGCTCGTCATGCGGCTGGCCGACCCGGCCACCCAGTACGAGTCGACCGACCCCGCCGTACCGCACGCCGCCGACCTGGGCGCGGTCCACGAACCCGCCGCGCCCGCCCCCGCCGTACAGGAAACAGAGATCCATGGCTGACGAACCCCTTGTCCTGGGCATCGAGACCTCGTGCGACGAGACCGGTGTCGGCGTCGTGCGCGGGCACACCCTGCTCGCCGACGCCGTCGCGTCCAGCGTCGACGAGCACGCCCGCTACGGCGGCGTGGTACCGGAGGTCGCCAGCCGCGCGCATCTGGAGGCGATGGTCCCCACCATCCGGCGGGCGCTGGACCAGGCCGGGGTGAGCGCGCGGGACCTCGACGGCATCGCGGTGACCGCGGGCCCGGGTCTGGCCGGCGCGCTGCTGGTCGGGGTGTCCGCGGCCAAGGCGTACGCCTACGCGCTCGGCAAGCCGCTCTACGGCGTCAACCACCTCGCCTCGCACATCTGCGTGGACCAGCTCGAACACGGCGCGCTGCCCGAGCCGACGATGGCCCTGCTGGTCTCCGGCGGGCACTCCTCGCTGCTGCTCACCCCCGACATCACCAGCGATGTACGGCCGCTGGGCGCGACCATCGACGACGCGGCCGGCGAGGCGTTCGACAAGGTGGCCCGGGTCCTCGGCCTCGGCTTCCCCGGCGGCCCGGTCATCGACCGGTACGCGCGCGAGGGCGACGCGAAGGCGATCGCCTTCCCGCGCGGTCTGACCGGCGGCCGGGACCCGCTGTACGACTTCTCCTTCTCCGGGCTGAAGACCGCGGTCGCCCGGTGGGTCGAGGCGCGCCGCAGGGACGGCCAGGAGGTACCGGTCGCGGATGTGGCCGCGTCCTTCCAGGAGGCCGTCGTGGACGTGCTGACCCGCAAGGCGATCCGGGCCTGCCGGGACCACGGCGTCGATCATCTGATGATCGGCGGAGGAGTGGCCGCCAACTCCCGGCTGCGCTCCCTGGCGCAGGAACGCTGCGCCGACGCCGGCATCCGGCTGCGGGTGCCGCGGCCCGGGCTGTGCACGGACAACGGCGCGATGGTCGCCGCGCTCGGCGCCGAGATGGTCGCCCGCGGCCGGTCCGCCGCCACCCTCGACCTGCCCGCCGACTCCTCGCTGCCGGTGACGGAGGTCTCGGTGCCGGGCCACCGCCACGACAGCCGGCCGGCCGGTGACCTGGGACCAGTCCCCGTACGCGACCAGCGGGCCGCGCACCACCATGTCCACGACCACGTCCACGAGTTGAGCAAGGACAACCTGTACGGATGACCGTCACCCTGATGTGGGAAGCCGCCGCCGCCGAGGGCCGCGGCCACGAACTGCTCGCCTGGGCCCGGGAGCGGGCGGCCGAACTGCCCGGTGAGCCGCGCCGCCGGGAGTTCCTGACCGCACCCGGTGACCGTGTGTTGGTGCTCACATGGTGGGACGCGCCGTACGATGCGGAACTGCCGGAACTTCCCGATCCGGCGGGTGAATTGATCAGGCGTGAGATACACCACTGGCGGTTTGTGTCCGTGTCGGTGGAACCGGCTGATTGAATCACGCATCACCCGGGTGAGCGCGGCCGAGGTCTTCTCACGGCTGCGCGCTCGTGACAGCGGTGTTCGGTATCGAGGTAGGTAGGGCTCTCCCGACATGCGTGTGAAAGCGGTCCTTCCGCTCCTGGCCGTCGCCGGCCTCCTGCTCTCCGCCGGCTGCTCGGCCGGGGCCGGGATGTCCACCCGGCCGCCGGTGCCGACCCGAGCCGGCGTGCCGTCCGCCGGTGTCGCCGTGGCCCACGGACGCGCCGCCCCGCGCCCGCCCGACGCGACGCGGGTCGCCGCCTTCCGCAAGTGGGGCCTCCCGCTGCTGCCCCCGCCGCCGGTGCGCCCCCCCGTGAAGCCCGTACGCACCCGCGGCCCCCCGGTACCCGTGGTGACCCCCCTCCCCACCAGCCAGAGAGTGGTCTTCCTCACCATCGACGACGGCGTCCAGAAGGACCCCGGGTTCTCCGAGATGATGCAGGACCTCAAGGTCCCGTTCACGATGTTCCTGACGGACCGTTTCGTCCGAGACGACTACCGCTACTTCGCCCCGCTGAAGGCCCTGGGCAACGGCATCGAGAACCACACCGTCACCCACCCCGACCTGCGCAGCCGCACCCTCGTCCAGCAGCGCGCCGAGATCTGCGGCCAGCAGACCAGGCTCAGCCGCCAGTACGGCACCACGCCCGGCCTGTTCCGCCCGCCCTACGGCGCCTGGAACGAGACCACCCGCGCCGCCGCGAAGGCCTGCGGCATACGGGCGATCGTCAACTGGACCGACAACGTGCAGCCGGCCGGGACCGTCTACTACGGCGACGGCGCCTCCTCCTTCAAGCCGGGCGCCATCATCCTGGCGCACTTCCACGGCCCCCAGGAGATGGAGGGCCGGACGATGACCCAGATGACCGCGGACCTGCTGCGGGAGGTCGCCGCCCAGGGTTTCACGCTGGCGCGCCTGGAGGACTACGTCTGACGCGCCCTCGGTCCCCTCGTCCGACGCCCCCTCACCTCACGGGTCCGACGCCCTCACGCCACCGGCCGCCCGATCAGCATCGAGGGCGCACCCGCCACCCGGGTCAGGAACACCGTCGCCCGGTGCGGCCCCTGCGGCCTCACCCGGCGGCGCACCTCCTCCGGCTCCACCGCCGAGCCGCGCTTCTTCACCGTCAGCACCCCGACCCCGCGCTCCCGCAGCACCGCCTTGAGCCGCTTCAGGTTGAACGGCAGCACGTCGGTGATCTCGTACGCGGTCGCGTACGCCGTCGGCCGCGGCTCGTCGGCGGTCACGTAGGCGATGGTGGGGTCGATCAGGCCGCCGCCCAGTTCGCCGGCGACCGCGGCCACCAGGTGGGCGCGGATGACGGCGCCGTCCGGCTCGTACAGGTACCGGCCGACCGGCCGCACCGCGGGGTCGGGCAGCGGCGACGGTCCGCCGCGCAGGGCGGAGCCGGACGGCAGCAGGGTGGCCCGTACGCAACCCGGTTCGGTGCCGAACCACAGCGCGGCCTCCTTCACGTCCCCGCGGTCGGAGACCCACTCCGCCTCCGCGTCCGCGGGCACCGCCTCGTGCGGGACGCCGGGCGCCACCTTGACCGCCGCGTGCGGGACCGTACGCGCGGCGCCCACCGCCCAGGACAGCGGCGGGGAGTACGCCTCCGGGTCGAAGGTCCGGCCGCGCACACCGCGGCGGGCCGGGTCGACGAAGACCGCGTCGTACGGGCGCGGGTCGATCTCCGTGACGTCGGCGCACCGCACCTCGATCAGGTCCGACAGGCCCAGCGCCGCCGCGTTGGCGCGGGCCACCGCGCAGGTGACCGGATCGCGGTCCACCGCCAGCACCTCGATGCCGGCACGCGCCAGCGCGATCGCGTCGCCGCCGATGCCCCCGCACAGATCGGCGAGCCGCCGTACGCCCAGCTCCCGGAAGCGCCCGGCCCGGTGCGCGGCCACCGAGGCGCGGGTGGCCTGCTCGACCCCGTTCGGGGTGAAGTACATCCGGGCCGCGTCCGCCGCGCCGAACTTCGCCACCGCGCGCTGCCGCAGCCGCGCCTGCCCGAGCGCCGCGGAGACCAGCGCGGCGTCGTACGTCCGGCGCAGCCGGGTGGCCGCCGCGAGTTCGTCGGCCGGATCGTGGTCGCGCAGCTCCGCGAGGAGCGTCTGCCCGGCATCGGTCAGCAGGCCGGTGAAGGTCTCGGAATCCACGAGGGGTCATTCTGCGGTACCCCGGACGGTCGCCGGACACACCCGCTCGGGTACACCACTGGCACTCCGCTTGACCGAGTGCTAAGAGCGTCCTAGTCTCGGGTCTGGCACTCGACACCGCTGAGTGCCAGAAGACAGCGACGGGCAGGTCCGGCACCCGCGACGACGGGCCTACCAGGTCGCCGACCCTGACAGACACTCCCGTGAGCCCTTTGAAGGGGGAGGTCGGATCGTGACGACCGCCAGCACCAAGGTTGCCATCAAGCCGCTTGAGGACCGCATCGTGGTCCAGCCGCTCGACGCCGAGCAGACCACGGCCTCGGGCCTGGTCATTCCGGACACCGCCAAGGAGAAGCCCCAGGAGGGCGTCGTCCTGGCCGTCGGTCCGGGCCGCTTCGAGGACGGCAACCGGCTGCCGCTCGACGTTGCCGTCGGCGACGTCGTGCTCTACAGCAAGTACGGCGGCACCGAGGTGAAGTACAACGGCGAGGAGTACCTCGTGCTCTCGGCTCGCGACGTCCTCGCGATCATCGAGAAGTAAGCCGGCTCCACCTGCTGCCGTGACACCGCCCCGGGTTCTTCCGCGTCCGCAAGGCCGGGGCCCGGGGCGGTCCCGTGCGGCGGCCCGCACATCGCTTCACCGCTGTTCCACCGTCCTTGCCGTCCTTGACGACGCGATTTGACGAGTAGACGAGGTAGTTCCAGGCATGGCCAAGATCCTGAAGTTCGACGAGGACGCCCGTCGCGCCCTTGAGCGCGGCGTCAACAAGCTCGCCGACACCGTGAAGGTGACCATCGGCCCCAAGGGCCGCAATGTCGTCATCGACAAGAAGTTCGGCGCCCCCACCATCACCAACGACGGCGTGACCATCGCCCGCGAGGTGGAGCTGGAGGACGCGTACGAGAACCTGGGCGCCCAGCTCGTCAAGGAGGTGGCGACCAAGACCAACGACATCGCGGGTGACGGCACCACCACCGCGACCGTGCTGGCCCAGGCGCTGGTCCGCGAGGGCCTGCGCAACGTCGCGGCCGGCGCCTCCCCCGCGGCCCTGAAGAAGGGCATCGACGCAGCCGTCAAGGCCGTCTCCGAGGAGCTGCTCGCCACCGCCCGCGCGATCGAGGGCAAGGACGACATCGCCGCCGTCGCCGCGCTGTCCGCCCAGGACAAGCAGGTCGGTGAGCTGATCGCCGAGGCGATGGACAAGGTCGGCAAGGACGGCGTGATCACCGTCGAGGAGTCCAACACGTTCGGCCTCGAACTGGACTTCACCGAGGGCATGGCCTTCGACAAGGGGTACCTGTCGCCGTACTTCGTGACCGACCAGGAGCGGATGGAGGCTGTCCTCGACGACCCGTACATCCTCATCCACCAGGGCAAGATCTCCTCGATCCAGGACCTGCTGCCGCTGCTGGAGAAGGTCATCCAGGCCGGTGGCTCCAAGCCGCTGCTGATCATCGCCGAGGACGTCGAGGGCGAGGCCCTGTCGACGCTGGTGGTCAACAAGATCCGCGGTACCTTCAACGCGGTCGCGGTCAAGGCGCCCGGGTTCGGTGACCGCCGCAAGGCCATGCTGGGCGACATCGCCACGCTGACCGGTGCGACCGTCATCGCCGAGGAGGTCGGCCTCAAGCTGGACGCGGCCGGCCTGGACCTGCTGGGCACCGCCCGCCGGGTCACCGTCACCAAGGACGACACCACGATCGTCGACGGCGCCGGCGACAAGGCCGAGATCGACGGCCGGGTGGCGCAGATCAAGGCGGAGATCGGCACCACCGACTCCGACTGGGACCGCGAGAAGCTCCAGGAGCGGCTGGCGAAGCTGGCCGGTGGCGTCTGCGTGATCAAGGTCGGCGCGGCCACCGAGGTCGAGCTCAAGGAGAAGAAGCACCGCCTGGAGGACGCGATCTCCGCGACCCGCGCGGCGGTCGAGGAGGGCATCGTCTCCGGCGGTGGCTCCTCCCTGGTGCACGCGGTCAAGGTCCTCGACGACAACCTCGGCAAGACCGGCGACGAGGCGACGGGTGTCTCCGTGGTCCGCCGCGCCGCCGTCGAGCCGCTGCGCTGGATCGCCGAGAACGCCGGTCTCGAGGGGTACGTCATCACCGCGAAGGTGGCCGAGCTCGAAAAGGGCCACGGCTTCAACGCGGCGACCGGTGAGTACGGCGACCTCGTGAAGGCCGGCGTCATCGACCCGGTCAAGGTCACGCGCTCCGCGCTGGAGAACGCGGCGTCCATCGCCTCCCTCCTTCTCACCACGGAAACGCTCGTGGTCGAGAAGAAGGAGGAGGAGCCGGCTGAGGCCGGTCACGGGCACGGTCACTCCCACTGACCCACTGCGGGGCAGTTTGAACGGGTGAGGCCCGGCCACCCCCTCCGGGGGCGGCCGGGCCTCACCCGTGTTGAGCGCATCCTCCCGGGGGCTCCACCCCGGACCCCCAACGTGCCGTTTCCCCGGGCCCCGGGGGACGTTGCCGTGGACCCCCGGGGTTGGCTGCGGCCCCGGCGTGGCCCCGCCCGGAAGGCCGGGGTGGGGTTCCGACCCCTGGCCCCGGGGTGGCTGCGCCCCGGGCCCCGA
>NZ_DATDBG010000158.1:0-4051 GCF_036524955.1 Streptomyces sp. | reverse complement strand
CGGGAACTCACCGATCGCATCGACCCCGCCCGACACCAACCCCCACAGATCGGCAGCCGACCCCACACCACCCGGATACCGGCAGCCCATCCCCACCACGACCACCGGATCATCCGCCACCGCAACGGACACCGGCACGGGTACGGGCACGCGACGTTCGTTGCCGAGTACGACCTCGCGCAGGTATTCGGCCAGCCGAACCGGGGTCGGGTGATCGAAGACCATCGTGGCCGGCAGCCGGGTTCCGACCGCGGTGGACAACCGGTTCCGCAGTTCCACGGCCGTCAGCGAGTCGAACCCCAGATCCCGGAACGCCCGCTCTTCGCCGATCTCGTCCGCGCGGCCCAGCACGGCCGCGGCGTGGGTGCTGACCAGTTCGAGCAGTGCCTCCCGCTGCCGGACCTCGGGCAACGATCCCAGCTCGCCTGCCAATCCAGTGCGCTTCACCGGTTTCCGCGCACGTACCAGGGATCGCAACACCGGCTGGTCACCCAACGCGGACACGTTCAGCTTGGCCGCGACCACCACCGGCTCGGGAGCGTCCAAACCCGCGTCGAAAAGCGCGAGCCCGTGCTCCGTCGCCATCGGCAGCACACCGGCACGAGCGAGCCGTTGACGATCCGCTTCGGACAAACCTCCAGTCAGCCCACTGGCTTCGGCCCAGTAGCCCCAGACCAGCGACACGCCCGGTAAGCCCTTGGCGCGCCGGTACGCGGCCAGTCCGTCGAGATACGCGTTCGCCGCCGCGTAGTTGGCCTGCCCTGCCGCACCCAGCACGCCGGCCGCCGAGGAGAACAGCACGAACGCCTGCAGATCAAGGTGTTCGGTCAGCTCGTGCAGGTGCCATGCGGCCCGCGCCTTCGGCTCCCACACCGTCGCGAGGCGTTCGGGCGTCAGAGACTCGACCAGGGCGTCGTCCAGCGCCCCGGCCAGGTGCACGACCGCTGTCAGCGGGTGCTCGACCGGAATCGAGGCCAGCACGCCCGCCAGCGCCTCACGGTCGGTCACGTCACAGGTCGCCACTGTCACCTGAGCGCCGAGCCGCGTGAGGTCGTCCAGCAGGTCCGGCGTGCCACCGCTGCGACTGACCAGCAGCAGGTGTCGGACATCGCGCGTGGCAACGAGATGCCGGGCGACGTGACCACCCAGCGTCCCCGTACCGCCGGTGATCAGGACGGTGCCGGCCGGGTCGAGGTCCGCCGGGACGGTAAGGACTATCTTGCCCGTGTGCTCGGCCCGGCTCATGTACCGGAACGCGTCCCGCGCGCGGCGAACATCCCATGTGGTGATCGGTGGCTGACGCAGCTCGCCGGCGGTGAGCAGCCGGACCACCTCGGCCAGGATCTCCGCCAGCCGCTCAGGTCCCGCGTCAGCCAGGTCGAACGCCCGCACACCAGGCCGGACATCCGCCTTGCCCATCTCCACGTACCGCCCGCCCGGCTTGAGCAGCCGCAGGGACGCGTCCACGAACTCGCCGGACAGCGAGTTCAGCACCACGTCGACCGGACCGAACCGGTCGGCGAACTCCAAGGCCCGGGACGAGGCAATGTGGTCGTCGGCCAGCCCCAACGCACGCAACGAGTCCCATTTGCCCGGACTCGCGGTCGCGAACACCTCCGCACCCCACAGCCGCGCGAGCTGGATCGCCGCCATGCCGACGCCACCGGCCCCGGCGTGGATCAGCACCCGGTCGCCGGACCTCAGCTCACCCAGGTCCCGCAAGCCGTACCACGCGGTCAGGAACGCGACCGGTACGGCGGCGGCCCGGGTGAACGTCCACCGGTCGGGAATCCTGGCCAGCACCCGTTGATCGGCAACGGCGACCCGGCCGAACGCGCCGGGCAGCAGCCCGAAGACCCGATCGCCCGGCCGCAGCCCGGTGACCTCGGCCCCGACCTCGGTCACGATCCCCGAGCCTTCGCTGCCGAGCAGCGCCGGCGCCGGATACACGCCCAGGGCGACCAGGACATCGCGGAAGTTCAGACCCGCCGCCCGGACCGCGACGCGCACCTCCTGCGGCTCCAGCGGAACTTCCCGGTACGGCAGGAAAGCGAGGTCGTCCAGGCTGCCGGTGCCCGACTCCGTCAGCCGTCCCTGGAACGCCTCCGGTGCGGCGCGCACGAGCCGGGGAACGTAGGCGGCGCCCCGGCGAACAGCCACCTGGTCCTCGTCGCCAACCGCCAGGCCGTCCGGTAACTCGTCCGCGTCCACCAATACGAATCGTCCGGGGTGCTCTGACTGCGCGGACCGGACCAGACCCCACACGGCCGAGGCTTCCGGGTCGCTGACCCGATCACCGGGGACGGCGGCGACCGCACCCCGGGTGCGCACCACGAGCCGTTCTTGCGATCCGGCAAGGAAGTCCCGGACGGCCGTCAGCGCTTCGACCACCGAGCCGGGCGAGACCACGTCGCCGAGCACACCTTCATTGGCGGACAGCGGAATCCAGTCGAGCGCGTACAGTGGGCCGCGCTCGGCCATGGGCCGGGTGGTCAGCGCCTCAATGGTCGCAACCGGCGCGCCCGACTGGTCCGCCACGGTGATGGCGTACGTGCCTGGGCGCACGGTCGACAGCCGCACGCGTGCGGTGGTGACCCCGGTCTGGTGGACCGCGATCCCGTTGAGCGAGAACGGCAGCCGCACATCACCCTCCGTGTCGGCCAGCAGCGCCAACGGCTGCAGAGCCGCGTCCAGCAGCGCCGGATGCACAGTGAACCGGGCCGCGTCCGCCACTGTGACCTCGGCGAACACCTCACGGCCGCGTCGCCACACCGCCTGCACGGCCTGGAACGCCGGCCCGTACTCGTAGCCCGCCGCTGCGAGCGTGTCGTAGAGCCCGGTGAGGGGTTCCGCATCGGCCGGCGGCCACTGCGACAACTCCTGTCCCGCCACGGGATTTCCGCTCACTGTGCCAGTGGCGTGCCGCACCCACTCGTCCGCGCGAGACCGGACCTCGACCGTGCGGCGGCCTGACTCGTCCGGCGCGCCCACCACGACGTGCACGTCCACCGCGCCGTCCTCGGGCAGCACCAACGGCGCTTCCAGGACCAGTTCCTCCACTGCCGCCCCGGCCGCGTGCACCACCAGTTCCACGAACGCCGTCGCGGGCAGCAACACCCTGCCCAGCACGGCGTGGTCGGCGAGCCACGGGTGGGTGGTCAGAGAGAGCCGACCGGTCAGCACCTTCTGTTCGCCCACCTCGACGCAGGCGCCGAGTAGCGGGTGGTCCACCGGATCGACCCCGGCCGCGGACACATCTCCCGCGCCGCTGGGCAGCAGCCAGAACCGCTCCCGCTGGAACGGGTAGGTGGGCAACACCACCGGCGATCCTTCCGGTAACGGCCACCGCACGTGCACACCCCGGACAAACAGCCGTGCCGTAGCAGCCAGGAAATCCGCCAGCGTGCCGCGGTCCCGACGCAGCGTCCCGGTCGTCACGCCGGCATCGTGCTCCTCCAGCGCGGGCGCCAGCACCGGATGCGGACTGATCTCCACGAACACCGGGTCGCCCGAAGCGAGCAGCAGCCGCGTGGTCGCGTCGAAGCGCACCGGCTCGCGGAGGTTGCGGTACCAGTACTCCGCGTCGAGGGTGGAGGTGTCGATCAGCTCGGCGGTGACCGTGGAGTAGAACGATACGTTGCCGGTTCTCGGTTCGATTCCGGCCAGGTCGGCGAGCAACTGCTCGCGGATCGCCTCGACCTGGACGGAGTGCGCCGCGTAGTTCACCGGCAGACGGCGAGCCCTGATGCCGTCGGCAAGGCACGATTCCAGGAGTTCGTCCAGCGCATCCTGGTCACCGGATACGACGACCGTGCCGGGTGCGTTGATCACCGCGATGGTCAGACGGTCGCCCCAGGGCGCCACGAAGTCGGCGGCCCGTTCGACCGACAACGCCACCGACAGCATGCCGCCCTGCCCGGCCAGTGCCGCGAGTGCCTTGCTCCGCAATGCCACCACCCGCGCGGCATCCTCCAGCGACAACGCCCCGGCAACATAAGCCGCAGCGATCTCACCCTGCGAATGCCCCACCACCGCATCCGGCTCGACACCA
>NZ_DATDBG010000157.1:0-10935 GCF_036524955.1 Streptomyces sp. | reverse complement strand
TCTCGTTGCCGATGCGTACGTACTCCTCCGGTATGGCCGCCCGGCTGCGCTTCTCGATCGCCGCGGCCAAGAACCACGACGTGCTGATGATCGACGAGGCGCTGGCCACCGGCGACCGGTCCTTCCAGAAGCGGTCGGAGGCACGGATCAGGGAACTCCGCAAGGAGGCCGGCACCGTCTTCCTGGTCAGCCACAACAACAAGTCGATCCGGGACACCTGCGACCGGGTGCTGTGGCTGGAGAAGGGCGAGCTGCTGATGGACGGCGGCACCGACGAGGTCCTCAAGGCGTACGAGGCGCACACCGGCAAGTGACCGGGATCTCTCCCGCGAAGCCGACCCCCGCCGGATGATCCGGCGGGGGTCGCGTGTTGTCATGTCATGTCACGCCCCCGGCGTACGCCGGGGCGGGGCCCGACGTAAGCTGTAGCGGTGCTGGGAGCCTGCTGATGATCTATGTCAGGAGTGGGCGGACCTGGTGCGGCGTGTCCGAAATGGGAAGATTCGACTGCGCGGTGTAGAACGGGGGATGTGGCGGCCATGACGATCGGGACCACCCTGCTCCGGGGCACATCCGCCGCCTGTGTGCCGGGGACCTTGCGGTGACCGGGGACGACACGTCGCGGGCCGTCCTGGACAAGGCCGCGCGGGAGAACTTTCCGGTGGCGCCGGTGTTCCTGCCGCGCGCGTGGCGCCAGGACCTGATGGCCGTCTACGGATTCGCCCGGCTGGTCGACGACATCGGCGACGGCGACCTCGCCGCCGGCGGCCGCCACGACGCCGTCCACCTCGGCCTCGAACCGGCCCAGGCCGGAGACCGGGCCGCCATGCTCGACGCGTTCGAGGCCGATCTGCGCCGGGTGTTCGACGGCACCCCCACCCACCCCCTGCTGCTCGCCCTCCAGCCCACCGTCCGGCGCCACCGCCTCACCCCCGGCCCGTTCCTCGGCCTGATCGCGGCCAACCGCCAGGACCAGCGGGTACGGCGCTACGCCAGCTACGACGAGCTGCTCGCGTACTGCGAACTGTCCGCCAACCCGGTGGGCCGCCTGGTGCTCTCCATCACCGGCACCTCGACGCCGGAACGGGTCCGCCGCTCGGACGCGGTATGCACCGCGCTGCAGATCGTGGAGCACCTCCAGGACGTGGCGGAAGACCTCGGCAGGGACCGGATCTACCTGCCGGCCGAGGATATGAAGCGCTTCTCGGTGGACGAGGACGACCTCGCCGCATCCAGCGCGAACGCCCGGGTACGCTCACTGGTCGCGTTCGAAGTCGAACGCGCGCGCGAGCTACTGGCCGAGGGCACCCCGCTGGTGGGGAGCGTCCGGGGCCGGCTGCGGCTGCTGCTCGCCGGGTTCGTCGGCGGCGGGCGGGCCGCGCTGAAGGCGGTCGAGGGCGCGGAGTACGACGTGCTGGCGGGTGCGCCCAAGGCCACCAAGCCCGTTCTGCTGCGCGAAGTGGGGTCGACATTGCGACGAGAGGGGTGAGCCGGACCGTGAACGGTTCCGCCCAGATGTCCGGACAGGTACTTGCGGCATACAGGTATTGCGAGACCGTGACCGGCTACGAGGCCCGCAACTTCGCATACGGAATCCGCCTGCTGCCCACCCCCAAGCGGCAGGCGATGTCAGCGCTCTACGCGTTCTCCCGGCGGGTCGACGACATCGGCGACGGCGACCTGGCTCCCGAGGAGAAGTTGCGCCGCCTGGAGTCCACCCGTGCCACGCTGGGCCGTGTCCGGGGCGGCGAGGTCGCCGAGGACGACACCGACCCGGTCGCGGTGGCGCTCGCCGACGCCGCCGCGAGGTTCCCGCTGCCGCTCGAAGGTCTCGACGAACTCATCGACGGCGTTCAGATGGATGTTCGCGGCGAGAGTTACGAAACGTGGGACGATCTCGCGGTTTACTGCCGCTGCGTAGCCGGCGCCATCGGAAGGCTGTCGCTGGGCGTTTTCGGCACCGTGGATGGGCACGATCAGGCACGTGCCGCCGAATACGCCGACACGCTCGGCCTCGCCCTGCAACTCACCAACATCCTCCGGGACGTCCGCGAGGACGCCGCCAACGGACGGACCTACCTGCCCGCCCAGGACCTCGCCAAGTTCGGTTGCGCGGACGGGTTCCACGGGGACACCCCGCCGCCCGGCTCCGACTTCGCCGGCCTGGTGGAGTTCGAAGTACGGCGGGCCCGAACCCTGTTCGCCACCGGTTACCGGCTGCTCCCGATGCTGGACCGGCGCAGCGGAGCCTGCGTCGCCGCCATGGCCGGCATCTACCGCCGGCTGCTGGAGCGGATCGCCGCCGACCCGGAAGCCGTGCTGCGCGGCCGGGTCACGCTGCCCGGACGTGAGAAGGCGTACGTCGCCGCGCGCGGCCTCGCCGGACTCGACGCCAGGCGCATCCGCACCTTCCCCGGCCCCCGGAGCGACGCGTGAGCCCCACCCGCGACGGCGCGGGTGCGAGCGCGGCACGGCACGCGAACGTCCGGGCAACCACGACGACGCGCGCCGCGTCACCTTCCGCGACGGCCCGCCGTGTCCCGCGCGGCGCAGCCCGACAGGAGGGCGCATGACCACGCAGACCGGCCCCGACGAGGGCGCGGGCCCGTACACCGACGCGGGCGGGTGTCCGGGACCGGACCCCCGCACCGGCTCCGGCACGGACACGCGGACCGGGCCCGGGCGCCGTACCGCCGTGGTGATCGGCGGGGGGCTGGCCGGGACGACGGCGGCGCTCGCGCTCGCCGACGCGGGGTTGAAGGTCACCCTCACCGAGGCCCGGCCACGGCTGGGCGGGCTCGCCTTCTCCTTCAAGCGCGGCGAGTTGAGCGTCGACAACGGCCAGCACGTGTTCCTGCGCTGCTGCACCGCCTACCAGTGGTTCCTGGACCGGATCGCCGCCCGCGACCTGGTCACGCTGCAGGACCGCCTCGAGGTACCGGTGCTGGACGCCGGGACCGGGCGGCTCGGCCGGCTGAACAGAACCGCGCTCCCGGTGCCGCTGCACCTGGCCGCCGGCTTGGCCCGCTACCCCCATCTGAGCCTGCGGGAGCGGGCCTCGGTCGGACGGGCGGCGCTCGCCCTGCGTGGCCTGGACCTGGACGATCCGGCGCTGGACCGTACCGACTTCGCGAGCTGGCTGGCCGGCCGCGGGCAGTCGCCGCGCACCATCGAGGCGCTGTGGGACCTGGTCGGCGTCGCCACCTTGAACGCCACCGCGGACCACTCCTCGCTGGGGCTGGCCGCGAAGGTCTTCAAGACCGGGCTGCTGTCCGATCCGGGCGCCGCCGACATCGGCTGGGCCTCGGCCCCGCTCGGTGACCTGCACGACGGCCGGGCCCGCAAGGCGCTGGACGCCGCGGGCGTACGCACCCTGCTGCGCGGCCGGGTCGCCGCGATCAAGGCGGCGGCGGACGGCGGCTGGCAAGTGTCGGTGGAGACCGGCCCCGGCCGCGGCGAACAGCTGGACGCGGCCACCGTGGTCCTGGCGGTCCCGCAGCGCGAGGCCCACGACCTGCTGCCGGACGGCGCCGTCCAAGATCCGGAAAAGCTCTTGCGCATCGGTACCGCGCCGATCCTGAATGTCCATGTGATCTACGACCGACAGGTGCTCGCACAGCCGTTCCTCGCGGCGCTGGGCACCCCTGTCCAGTGGGTCTTCGACCGCACCAGGAGTTCCGGGCTGACCGGCGGCGGCCAGTACCTGGCGGTGTCGCAGTCGGCGGTCGCGGACGAGATCGATCTGCCCGTCGCCGAACTGCGCGACCGGTACCTGCCCGAACTGGCGCGCCTGCTGCCCGCGGCCCGCGGCGCGGAGGTCCGGGACTTCTTCGTCACCCGCGAACGCACCGCCACCTTCGCGCCCACCCCGGGCGTGGCCGCGCTGCGCCCGGGACCGGTGACGCGGGCGTCCGGCGTGTTCCTGGCCGGAGCGTGGACCGCCACCGGGTGGCCCGCGACCATGGAGAGCGCGGTGCGCAGCGGCCTGCGTGCCTCCAAAGAAGCTTTGGCCGCGCTCGGGCTGCCATTCGACAACGGCGTCCTGGAGGCGGCATGAGTGCTATCGGTGCAACCAGAGGAGAGAACGTGACCGCTGACGGCGTCATCGCGCTGCTGGAAAACGGCCGCATCCTGACCACCCCAGTGCTCCGCGCCGCCGTGGCACGCCTCGCGCCCCCGATGGACACCGTCGCGTCGTACCACTTCGGCTGGATCGACCAGGCCGGGCAGCCCGCGGCCGGCGACGGCGGCAAGGCCGTACGCCCCGCGCTGGCGCTGCTGTCCGCGCAGGCCGCGGGCGCGTCCGCCGAGACCGGCATCCCCGGCGCGGTCGCCGTGGAGCTGGTGCACAACTTCTCGCTGCTGCACGACGACCTGATGGACGGCGACGAGCAGCGGCGGCACCGGGACACCGTGTGGAAGGTGCACGGCCCCGCACAGGCGATCCTGGTCGGCGACGCGCTGTTCGCACTGGCCAACGAGGTGCTGCTGGAGCAGGGCACCGCCGACGCCGGCCGGGCCACCCGCCGGCTGACCACCGCCACCCGCAAACTGATCGACGGTCAGGCACAGGACATCTCCTTCGAGCACCGTGAGGCGGTCAGCGTCGAGGAGTGCCTGGAGATGGAGGGCAACAAGACCGGCGCGCTGCTCGCCTGCGCGTCCTCCATCGGCGCGGTGCTCGGCGGCGCCTCGGAGGCGGACGCGGACGCGCTGGAGGAGTACGGGTACCACCTGGGCCTGGCATTCCAGGCGATCGACGACCTGCTGGGCATCTGGGGCGATCCGGCCACCACCGGCAAGCAGACCTGGAGTGACCTGCGGCAGCGCAAGAAGTCGCTGCCGGTGGTCGCCGCGCTGGCGGCCGGCGGCTCCGCCTCGCAGCGGTTGGGTGAACTGCTGGCGGCGGACGCGAAGAATCCGGAAAACGATGCCTTCAGCGAGGAAGAGTTCGCCCTGCGGGCGGCGTTGATCGAAGAGGCCGGCGGCCGGGAATGGACCTCTCAGGAGGCCAGGAGGCAGTATGCGACCGCGATCGCCGCGCTGGACAAGATGGACATGCCCGAAGAAGTTCAACACAAGCTCGTGGGTCTGGCGGACTTTGTGGTGGTTCGCGAGAAGTAACGCCCTAACGTGGAGCGCATGACGTCGCCGGTCTCTCTCATGTGACGGCCGACGGCCGCCCCCAACACCGCAGAAGTCTCAACTGCAAAGGGGAAGCCATGACAGCGACGACCGACGGCAGTCCAGGGACACCGACCCATCGGACACCTTCGGCCAGCAGCACCTCGGAGCCGGACCCCGTCCCAGCCGGCGACACCGAGGCGGCGGCGCAGCGTGCCGTGCAGCGCGCCGCAGACCACCTTCTGGCACGGCAGCACGTGGACGGATGGTGGAAAGGCGACCTCGAAACGAATGTGACGATGGACGCCGAGGACCTGCTGCTGCGTCAGTTCCTCGGTATCCAGGACGCGGCCGTCACGGCCGCGTCCGCCCGCTGGATCCGCTCCCAGCAGCGCGAGGACGGCGCCTGGCCCACCTTTCACGGCGGGCCGGGCGACATCTCGGCCACCGTCGAGGCGTATGTGGCGCTGCGCCTCGCCGGGGACGCGCCCGACGAGGCGCACATGGAACTGGCCGCCAAGTGGTCCCGGGCCGAGGGGGGCGTGGCCGCCAGCCGGGTCTTCACCCGGATCTGGCTCGCCCTGTTCGGCTGGTGGAGCTGGGACGACCTGCCGGAACTGCCGCCGGAGATCATCTACTTGCCCAAGTGGATGCCGCTGAACATCTACTCCTTCGGCTGCTGGGCCCGGCAGACCATCGTGCCGCTGACCATCGTCGGCGCGCACCGCCCGATCCGCCCGGCGCCCTTCGGCATCGACGAGCTGCACGTCGACCCCGACCGGCCCAACCCCACGCAGCGCAAGGCGCCGATCACCAGTTGGGACGGCATCTTCCAGCGCCTGGACCAGGTGCTGCACGTCTACCGGCGCGTCACCCCGCGCCCGCTGCGCCGCAGCGCGATGAACGCCTGCGCGCGGTGGATCATCGAGCGGCAGGAGGCCGACGGCTGCTGGGGCGGAATCCAGCCACCGGCCGTCTACTCGGTGATCGCCCTGCACCTGCTCGGCTACGACCTGGACCACCCGGTGGTCAAGGCCGGGCTGGACTCGCTGGATCGTTTCGCCGTCTGGCCCGAGGACGGCGTACGCATGATCGAGGCATGCCAGTCGCCGGTCTGGGACACCTGCCTGGCCACCATCGCACTCGCCGACGCCGGGCTGCCCGCCGACCACCCCGCGCTGGTCAAGGCCGCCGACTGGATGCTGGGCGAGCAGATCACCCGACCGGGCGACTGGTCGGTGCAACGGCCGCAACTCGCCCCCGGCGGCTGGGCGTTCGAATTCCACAACGACAACTACCCGGACATCGACGACACCGCCGAGGTCGTCCTCGCGCTGCGCCGGGTCCGCCACCCCGACCAGGCCCGGCTGGACTCCGCGGTGGACAAGGCGGTCCGCTGGAACATCGGGATGCAGTCCAGGAACGGGGCGTGGGGCGCCTTCGACGCCGACAACACCAGCCCGTTCCCCAACCGGCTGCCGTTCTGCGACTTCGGCGAGGTCATCGATCCGCCGTCCGCGGACGTCACCGCCCACGTGGTGGAGATGCTGGCCGCGCTCGGCCTGGAGCAGGACCCGCACGCGCGGCGCGGCATCGAGTGGCTGCTCGCCGAGCAGGAGGAGAACGGCGCCTGGTTCGGCCGCTGGGGGGTCAACTACATCTACGGCACCGGGTCCGCCGTGCCGGCGCTGGCCGCCGCCGGGCTCCCGGCCGACCACCCCGCGATCCGGCGCGCCGTGAGCTGGCTGGAGTCGGTGCAGAACGCGGACGGGGGCTGGGGCGAGGACCTGCGCTCGTACTCCGACCGTGAGTGGATCGGCCGCGGCCACTCCACCGCCTCCCAGACCGCGTGGGCGCTGCTCTCCCTGCTCGCGGCGGGCGAACGGGACAGCCCGGCCGTGGAGCGGGGGGTGCGGTGGCTGACCGACACCCAGTTGGCGGACGGCTCCTGGGACGAGCCGTACTTCACCGGCACCGGCTTCCCGCGCGACTTCTCCATCAACTACCACCTGTACCGGATGGTCTTCCCGCTCACCGCGCTCGGACGCTACGTCCGCCGCGAGCCCTTCGGGACCGCGGGGCACACCGGGCTGAGCGCCGTCACCGCGGGCAGCGCCACGCCGGGCGCCGTCACCGCGGCCACCGTCGGCAGCACGGCCGCGAGCAGCCCCACCGCGAGCAGCCCCGCCACGGGAAAGGGGGCCTAGTTCGTGGGCCAGACACGACCGCCGCTGCTGGTGGTGTGCGCCCTGCGCATCGAGCGGTTCGCGCTGCGCAGGGGAGTGGCCATAGCCGGGGCCGACCGGGTCACCGTGCTGCGCACCGGCATGGGGCCCAAGGCCGCCGACCGGGCCGTCCGCGAAGCCCTGCACGACCCGGGGCTGCGCGACGCGGCCGTACTGACCACCGGCTTCTGCGCGGGGCTCGCCCCCGGCATGCGGCCGGGTGACATCGTCGTCGCCGACGACGGGCATGAGAGCGGGGCGCTGGCCGCCGCGCTCAAGGCCGCCGGACACACCGTGCACACCGGCACCCTGGCGGAGTCCGACCATGTCGTGCGGGGCGCCGAGCGCGCCGCACTCGCGGCGACCGGTGCCATCGCCGTCGACATGGAATCGGCCGCGATGCGGCGCGCCGCGCTCGCCGAAGGAGCGCAGCACATCGCGGCGGCCCGCGTCGTCGTCGACACGCCCGAGTACGAACTCGTGCGGGTCGGCACACTGCGCACCGGGATCATCGCATTCCGGGTGCTCAGAGATCTTGTCCCCGCCTTTCTCGATTGGCACCGCACTACCGCGCTCCCCTGGAGGTGAGCTAGATGGTTATGCCGCTCCGTCAGACCGTCCGTGTCGCGTCGTACCTCTTCGAACAGAAAATGGTTCGGCGCCGCGAAAAGTTCCCGCTCATCGTCGAGCTCGAACCGCTCTTCGCGTGCAACCTCAAATGTGAAGGATGCGGCAAGATCCAGCATCCCGCCGGAGTGCTGAAGCAGCGCATGCCGGTGGCACAGGCCGTCGGCGCGGTGCTGGAGTCCGGGGCGCCGATGGTGTCGATCGCGGGTGGCGAGCCGCTGATGCACCCCCAGATCGACGAGATCGTGCGCCAGCTCGTGGCCCGCAAGAAGTATGTGTTCCTGTGCACCAATGCCCTGCTCCTGCGTAAGAAGATCGATAAATTCACACCGTCCCCCTACTTCGCCTTCACCGTGCATATCGACGGGATGCGGGAACGGCATGACGAGTCGGTGGCCAAGGAAGGCACCTTCGACGAGGCGGTCGAGGCGATCAAGGAGGCCCAGCGCCGCGGATTCCGGGTGACCACCAACTCCACCTTCTTCAACACCGACACCCCGCAGACGATCATCGAGGTGCTCAACTTCCTCAATGACGATCTGAAGGTCGACGAAATGATGCTGTCGCCCGCCTACGCCTACGAGAAGGCACCCGACCAGGACCACTTCCTGGGCGTGGAGCAGACCCGCGAGCTGTTCAAGAAGGCGTTCGGCGACGGCAACCGCCGGCGGTGGCGGCTCAACCACAGCCCGCTCTTCCTGGACTTCCTCGAAGGCAAGGCGGACTTCCCCTGCACCGCCTGGGCGATCCCGAACTACTCGCTGTTCGGCTGGCAGCGCCCCTGCTACCTGATGGCCGACGGTTACGTGCCCACGTACCAGGAGCTCATCGAGAAGACCGACTGGGACAAGTACGGCCGCGGCAAGGACGCCCGCTGCGACAACTGCATGGCGCACTGCGGTTACGAGCCCACGGCCGTGCTGGCCACCATGGGCTCCCTCAAGGAGTCGATCCGCGCCGCCCGCGAGACCGTAGCCTCCAACCGCGCGGGCAAGTGACCTCGCGATGAAAGTGGCCCGGCCCCGTCGCCGGCCGGCCGGCGGTCGGAGATACACAGCAATCCCGGCAGGGGGAACGAGGTCCACACATGTCGATGCTGGAGAACATCAAAAGCCCGCGCGACCTGAAGGCGCTGCCCGAGGAGCGGCTCGACGAACTGGCCGCCGACATCCGGCACTTCCTCGTCCGGGCCGTCGCCAGGACCGGCGGCCACCTGGGGCCGAATCTGGGTGTGGTGGAGCTGACGATCGCGCTGCACCGCGTCTTCGACTCGCCCGCCGACCGGGTCCTGTGGGACACCGGCCACCAGTCCTACGTGCACAAACTGCTCACCGGGCGCCAGGACTTCTCCAAACTCCGCAGCAAGGGCGGCCTGTCCGGCTATCCCTCGCGCGCCGAGTCCGAGCACGACGTGATCGAGAACAGCCACGCCTCCACCGTGCTGGGCTGGGCCGACGGTCTGGCCAAGGCCAACCAGGTACGCGGGTGCTCCGACCACGTCGTCGCGGTCATCGGCGACGGCGCGCTGACCGGCGGCATGGCCTGGGAGGCGCTGAACAACATCGCCGCCGCCAAGGACCGCCCGCTGATCATCGTCGTCAACGACAACGAGCGCTCCTACGCCCCCACCATCGGCGGTCTCGCCACCCACCTCGCCACCCTGCGCACCACCGACGGCTACGAACGCTTCCTGTCCTGGGGCAAACAGGTCCTCCAGCAGACCCCCGTCATCGGCCAGCCGCTCTACGAATCGCTGCACGGCGCCAAGAAGGGCTTCAAGGACGCCTTCGCGCCGCAGGGCATGTTCGAGGACCTGGGCCTGAAGTACGTCGGCCCGGTCGACGGCCACGACATCGCCGCGGTGGAGTCGGCGCTGCGCCGTGCCCGACGCTTCCACGGCCCGGTCCTGGTGCACTGCATCACCGAGAAGGGCCGCGGCTACCCGGCCGCCGAACAGGACGAGGCGGACCGCTTCCACGCCGTCGGCGCGATGGACCCGCTCACCTGCCGGCCGCTCGCCCCCTCCGGCGGCCCCTCCTGGACCTCGGTCTTCGGCCAGGAGATGCTGCGCATCGGCGACGAGCGGCCCGACGTGGTCGCCATCACCGCCGCCATGCTCCAGCCGGTCGGCCTGGACGCCTTCGCCCGCGCCTACCCGCACCGGGTCTTCGACGTCGGTATCGCCGAGCAGCACGCGGTCACCTCGGCGGCGGGTCTGGCCACCGGTGGCCTGCACCCGGTGGTCGCCGTCTACGCGACCTTCCTCAACCGCGCCTTCGACCAGGTGCTGATGGACGTGGCGCTGCACAAGTGCGGGGTCACCTTCGTCCTGGACCGGGCCGGGGTCACCGGCGTGGACGGCGCCTCGCACAACGGCATGTGGGACATGTCGATCCTCCAGGTCGTGCCGGGCCTGCGGATCGCCGCGCCGCGCGACGCCGACCAGTTGCGCGCGCAGCTGCGCGAAGCGCTCGACGTGGCCGACGCGCCCACCGTCATCCGCTTCCCCAAGGAGACCGCGGGCGCCACCGTTCCGGCCCTGGACCGGATCGGCGGTATGGACGTCCTGCACCGGCCGGAGGTGGGGCAGGACCCCGACGTGCTGCTGGTCTCGGTCGGCGCGCTCGGCGCCACCTGCCTGTCGGCGGCCGACCTGCTGGCCGAACGCGGCCTCGGCGTCACCGTGGTCGACCCGCGCTGGGTCAAGCCGGTCGACGCGGCACTGCCCGAACTGGCCGCCCGGCACCGGCTGGTGGCCGTGGTCGAGGACAACGGGCGGGCCGGCGGCGTGGGTGCGGCCGTCGCCCAGGCGCTGCGCGACGCAGGGGTGGACGTACCCCTGCGGGACTTCGGTATCCCGCAGCAGTTCCTCGCGCACGCCAAACGCGGCGAACTGCTGGCCGACATCGGACTGACCCCCGCGGAGATCGCCGGCCGGATCAGCGCGGCGCTGGCCCGT
>NZ_DATDBG010000156.1:0-6454 GCF_036524955.1 Streptomyces sp. | reverse complement strand
GGCCCCGACCCTCCGCCGCGCTGTGCTGTCAGCTGGCGGGCAGGATCTTCCAGAGGGTGACGTTGGTGTTGCCGCGGTTGGAGTAGGCGTTGGTGTCGACGTCGTAGCGGGCACCGGAGGCGCTGCTGGTGCTGTTGGTTTCCAGGAAGCCGCCGCAGTTGGCGTAGGTGTTCCACAGCTGGACGGTGTCGTTGAAGCGGACGAGGCCGTCGCCCGGTGAGCTGGTCTGGTCGAAGATCTGCCAGCGGCTGCTGTTGCCGTCGCGGTCCTTGCCGTAGGCGGTGGTGACGTCGTAGATGCCGCCGGACTGCTGCTGGCCGCTGCTGGCGCCGCCGCTGACGTCGAGGTAGCCGCCGTTGCCGCCGTAGAGGTTGCGCAGGTAGATGATGTCGCCGCTCTTGACCGCCGCGCCGGTGGCTGCGCAGGATCCGGAGACGATCTCCCAGGTGCCGCTGGCCCCGTCGCGATTGGCGACCGTCGCGGTGGACACCCTGTACTGTCCTCCGGCAGTGTTCGCGCCGCCGTTGACGTCGAGGTAGCCCCCATCACCCCCGTAGAGGTTCTGCAGGTAGATCCGGTCCCCGTAGTGCAGTTCGTTCGCCATGTGCCGATTTCCCCTTTCATGAACTTCCCGCCGGGAGCGCGCCGTTGGGCGCAAGGTCGATCCGGTCCCGGCGATGGATCATCCTTCCGGCAAGCACCACCGACACGCCCGGGCGAACCGGACGATCACACCTTCGTAGGGAAAACCCTGACAATGCGCCGCGGGGTCGGGGGGGCTGGTCAGGGGATGGGGCGTAGGTGATGGTCTGGCCGGGACAGGAGTCGGCGGCCGACGCCGCAGCCGCGACCGCGGAGCTGCTGGAGGACTGGTTGCGGCTGTTGGGCCCCGACCACCCCGACACCCTCGCCAACTGCGCCTACCGGCGGCAACGAAGCGACGAGGGCACGGGTACCCCAGGCTGACGCAACCCGCCGCACCCGGCGGGAAACCATCACCCTTCCGCCGGGAAACGATCACACCGGCTCGACAACCCCGCAGGTCAGAGAATTCCGTCGCTGCCCCTCCTCCACGTGCTTTTGGTCCGGCCGTGGGGCCTCCCCCTGAGTGGTGGACACGCTGATACTGGATCTGCTTGATCCGGAGGAAGCGAGAAGACCGCTCGGACGAGTTCAAGGCCGATGCCGTGGCCCTGTACGAGTCCACGCCCGGGGCGACGTACTAGAGCATCGCCGCCGACCTGGGCATCAACCGGGCCACCCTGCGTGAGTGGGTGCTGCGGGACCGCGAACGCCGCGGTGTCGCCGCCGCTACCCCGTCTGCGGGCGGGACGCCGGCGGCCTGGGCTGAGCAGACGGCATCGTCCGCCAATCCGGACGAGCGGATCCGGCAGCTGGAGGCCCGGGTGGCCGAGCTCGAGGCGAGTGAGCGGAAGCTGGCGACTGAGCGGGACATACTCCGCAAGGCGGCCAAGTATTTCGCCGGGGAGACCAACTGGTGAGTCGCTTCCAGTTCGTCGCCGACCACCGGGACGCCTACGGCGTGAAGCGGCTGTGCGAGGTCTTGGACCTGAACCGGTCCAGCTACTACAAGCGGCTTGCCGGCAGTAAGGCGAGGGCGTCCCGGCAGAGCGAGGACCGGCTTCTGGCCGAGCGGATCCGCGGGGTCCATGGCGAGTCCGGCGGCGCCTACGGCTCCCCACACGGGTGACCGCCGAGCTGCGCGCGAAGGGCCTGAGAATCAACGAGAAGCGGGTCGCCCGCGTCATGCGGACGTTCTCCATCACCGGCATCCGCCTGCGCGGACGCGTCCGCACCACCGTCCCGGACCCGGCAGCCTCACAGGTTCCGGACCTCTTCCAGCGGGACTTCACCGCCACCGAGCCGGGGCGGAAATACATGGGCGACATCACGTATCTCCCGCTCGCAGGCGGGGAGTTCCTCTATCTCGCGACCGTGCTGGACTGCTTCAGCCGCAAGGTCGTCGGCTGGTCCATCGCCGACCACATGCGCACCAGCCTGGTCGCCGACGCACTGCAGATGGCGGCCTTGACCCGCGGCGGCCTGGACGGCGCCGTGTTCCACTCCGACCACGGGGCCCAATACGGCTCGGGCCTTCGCCGATCTCTGCGACCAGCTCGGGGTGACCCGGTCGATGGGTGCGGTCGGCACCAGCGCGGACAACGCGGCCTGCGAGAGTTTCCACGCGTCCCTGAAACGCGAGACCTTCCGGGGAGCCCGCGACTACGGCGACGCCGGCACCTGCAGAAGGACGGTATTTGCCTGGCTGGCCCGCTACAACACCCGCCGCCGGCACTCCGCCAACGGCCACCTCAGCCCCAACGAATACGAACGCCGACACGACGCGGCTAAGCTCACGCTCGCCGCGTGATCAACGAAGTGTGTCCACCATCACGGGGGAAGGCCCGTGCTGCCGGAGGACTTCGACCGACTTGAGGACATCGCCGGCGACGCTCTGCTGGCTTTCACGCGCTGGGCGTTGATGCAGATTCCGTTGAGCCCCCTTCCTACGGAGTAGCAGGTGCAGTCGGCTGGCCTCGGCCTCCATACGTTCGGCCTCGGCGAGGATCGCGGCACTCACCGGCCAGCCTCGGGGCGGACCTTCCCGTAGCGCTCCCACGCCGCCTGCTTGGAGATACCGAGCGCTTCGCCGATCTGCGACCAGGAGTGATCCAGGTAGCTGGCGCGTAGGGCAGCGTCGCGGGCCTGGCGGGCGAAGTTGCCCTCCGACATGCGGATCGCGGCCAGGGCGGCCATCGGCTTGTCCGCCTGGATCAGGGCGTCAAGCTGTTCACCGACGTCGCGGATGTGCTTGGCGAGGGCTGCCGGGATGGCGCTGTCTTCGATGAAGATGATGTGCTCATCGCGCCACTCGGCCATTGCTGCCCGCTCGGCCTCGCCCTCCTCGTCCGTGATCACGTGTGCCTCACCGCCCTGATAGCCGCCCTTCCCCTCCATGCCGGGAGCGGCGGAGGCGCCGAGCCAGCCGCAGCTGCACGCGGCCACCAAGCCCACGGGAACGATGAATTCAGGGTCGGACTCGTCCAACACATCCCGGGTACTGAACACATGCCCGTCGTACTCAATGGTCGTCTTCATGGCCGTAAGGTTTCCATTACGGCTGGGCGTCAAGTCGAATCGTCAGGTTTCCATTACGGAAATGATCATCAGGTTGGTCGCAGGTCTCCGGCCGTGGTACTGGTGTGATCGCCTAATCGACTGTCGCCGGTCCCCGAGGAACCCAGCCAGCTGGTGGTCTTGCTGAGGTAGCCGAGCGAGTCCGCTACGACGGTGCGGGATTCGGCATGGGGCCGGAGAACAGCTGTGAATGGGGGGTGTTAACTTCCTTCCCGTGGCGGAGCACCAGGACGAGACCAGGGCGGCTTACGACGGGGTCGTCGAGCTGTATGCCTCGATGTTCACTAGTCAGTTGGAGACACGGCCGTTCGCGCGGAACATGATCGGCACCTTCGCCGAGCTCGTGCGTGGCACGGGGAACCTGCGGGTAGCCGACGTCGGGTGCGGACCCGGTCATCTGACAGCCATGCTGCACGACTTGGGGCTGGACGCCTTCGGGCTCGACCTCTCCCCGGCCATGGTCGACCACGCTCGGCGGGCCCAGCCGGCGCTGCAGTTCGACGAAGCGCGAATGGAGGCCCTGCCAGTTGAGGACGGCGCGCTCGGCGGCGTGCTGGCCCACTACTCGATGATCCACACCCCACCTGAGGAACTACCCGCGTTGCTCGCCGAGCAGGCGCGTGTCCTGGCACCAGGTGGCCTGCTCCTGGTCTCGTTCTTCGCGACCGAAGCGCCCGAGCCGGTCCGCTTCGACCACAAGGTGACGCCCGCCTATAGCTGGCCGGCGGACCGGTTCGCCGAGCTGCTGGCCGGGACCGGGCTCGTCACATTCGCCCAGCTACTCCACGACCCGGTTTCCGAGCGGGGGTTCCTCGATGCCCACTTGCTGGCCCGCCTCCGCTAGAGCACATGGCCTTCACAGGTGGGGACTGTTGCTGGCTTCCTCGCGGAACCAGCGAAGTTGGGAGCCCTGTCGGCGTACGGGCTGTAGTGCAGAGGTGCGTACGGGTTGATCTGCAGAGCTGACACGGCGTGTCGGGGTGGGGTCCGGCGTGCTGAGAGGAGCCTGGCGCTGACGGTATGAAGCGTCGAGGAGGGCCCGACGGATGTTGCTGGAACCGGAGCGGTGGCTGGAACTGCGGCGTTTCCGGGCTCTGCATGAGGCGGGCGCGAGCATCTCGGAGATCGCCCGGGAGACCGGCCTGAACTGGCGGACGGTCAAGAAGTACCTGGAGAGCGACGGGCCTCCTGAGCCTCCGGCTCCGGCGCCGCGCTCCGATCTGGGCAACCAGGTGATCAAGCCGTGGGCGCATGTGATCGACGCCTGGCTGCGGGCCGAGGTGCTGCTGAAGGCCGCGGTGATCCATGAGCGTCTCGTCGAGCAGTACGACTTCCCGCACCACTACCAGCGCGTCAAGATGTATGTGCAGCAAGCCCGCCCCAGGATCGCGGAGGAGCTCGGATACACCCCGCGGGAGCTGGCGAAGCTGCACCGGCGCTTCGAAGTGGTGCCCGGCGCCCAGGCCCAGGTCGACTGGGGTGACGAGGGCGGCATCCTGGCCCATGTCGGGATCCCGAAGGTCTACTCCTTCCACATGGTCCTGTCCTACTCCCGGGATCCGTTCTGCTGCTTCACCACCAGCCAGAACCTGGCGGCGTTCTGGGAATGCCACCGCCGGGCGTTCGCGCATTACGGCGGGGTGCCCGGCGTGATCGTCTACGACCGGACCAAGACCGTGGTCCGCCGCCATGTCGCCCCTGGTGAAGCGGTCCCCCTGCATCCGGAGGCCGTCGCGTTCGCCGGGCACTACGACTTCGACATCGACGTGCTGGCCGCCTACCGGCCCACCGGCAAGGGCCGGGTCGAACGCCAGGTGACCATCGTCCGTGATCACGTGCTGGCCGGCCGGGCCTTCTCCGGCCTGGACGACCTGGACGGGGCTTTCATGGCCTGGGTCCCCCAGCGCCGGGCCCGCACCCACCGCACCCACGGCGAAGTGATCGGCGTGCGAGCCGCACGGGACCACGCCGCGCTGCGGCCGGTGCCCGCCCGCCCCTACATCGTCGCCGACCGGTTTCTGCGGCACGTGGCCAAGGACTGCCTGGTCGCCTTCGACGCCAACCTCTACTCGGTTCCCGCCGTCAAGGTCCGCCACCGACAACTGGTCGAGGTCAGGGCCTCGGCCGCCACCGTCGCACTGCACTCCACCGTGCCCGACGCCCAGGGCATCACGCTGTTGGCCGTCCACCCCCGTGCGGTCGGACGCGGCGCCCGCATCGTCGACCAGTCCCACTGGCAGGGCCTGCCCGACGGACACACCCGCGCCACCACCACCGATCCCGGCACCCCCACGACCAGGCCGGCCCGCACCGGCACCGAGCCCGGCGGGCTTGTCTCCCTGCTGACCCGGGCCCGGCCCGCACACGTCCACGTCGGCACCCGGCCGCTGGCGCTCTACGACCAGATCACCGGCACCCGCCCCTTCACCGCCACCTCCACCGACCCCAAGGACATGCGTTGAGCGAGCTGGTCACCGCCCGGATCCGCGCCACCGCCACCAAACTCGGCCTGCCCCACCTGACCCAGTCGCTGGCCGAGCACGTCCACCGGGCCGACGCCGGCCAGATGGCCTACCTGGACTTCCTCGATCTGGTCCTGGAAGAAGAACTCGCCGTCCGTGAAGAGCGCCGCTTCCGCCATGCCCTGCGACTGTCCCGGCTGCCGCACTACAAGACGATCGAGGAGTACGACTTCTCCTACCAGCCCGAACTCGACCCCAGGAAAGTCAAGGACCTGGCCACCCTCGCGTTCCTCGAGGCCAAGGCCAACGTTGCCCTGCTGCGCCCGCCCGGAGTAGGAAAAACACACCTCGCGGTCGCCCTGGCGGTCGCCGCCTGCCGGGCCGGCTACACGATCTACTTCACCACCCTGGACGACATGGTCCGCCAGCTCAAAGCCGCCGACTCCATCGGCCGCCTGGCCAGCAAACTCCGCACCTACCTGCGGCCCAGCGTCCTCGTGGTCGATGAAGTCGGCTACCTCCCGCTGGAGCGTGACAAGGCCAACCCCGTCTTCCAGATGCTCTCCAAGCGCTACGAAAAGGGCTCCACCTTGCTGACCTCGAACAAAAGTTTCAGCGAGTGGGGCCAGGTCTTCGGCGACGACGTCCTCGCCACCGCCATCATCGACCGCCTCCTCCACCACTGCGAGATCCTCGCCATCAACGGCGCCAGCTACCGGCTGAAGAACCGCCTCACTGCCATCGAAGGCGGCATCACCGCCGTCAGCTGACACCAGCTCAAGCTCTGTACATCAAACCGTACATACCTCTGCACTTCAGGCCGTACGCCGACA
>NZ_DATDBG010000155.1:0-27488 GCF_036524955.1 Streptomyces sp. | reverse complement strand
AACCCCCGCGACCAGCCGCGACGCGCCGCGCCCCGGGACGCGCCGGGACCCGTTACCCGGAGAAGTCCCTACTCGTCGGCCAGCAGGTCTTCCACCCGGGCTTCGCCGTCGCGGTAGCGGCGGGCGATTTCCGCGGAGGAGCCGTCGATCGTGTGCTGGAGGGCCTGCCGGCGGCGGGAGACGAGGTGTTCGTGGCGGAGCAGGCGGGTCATGGCGGCGTCGAGTTCCGGGTCGGTGCGTGCGGCGAGGTCGGAGAGTTCGACTTCGGCGAGCATCTCCTCGGCGAGGCGGCGCACCGGCTCGGTGAGGGGGGTGCCGAGGGTGACGTGGCGGGCGGAGGTCCGTACCCGCGACGGGCCGTCGGCCAGGATTTCGGAGAGGCGGTCCACGACGGGGGCGTCCGGACCGCCGCGGCGGCGGAGCTCGGCCTGGAGGATGTCGATCCGGCCGTGCAGCATGCGCCGCAGATAGGAGAAATCGGCCTCCTCCTGCTGCGCGTCGCGGCGCAGCGCGCGCAGCGCGGCCAGGTCGAGCGCGCCCACGTCGGGTGCGGTCGGGTCCGCGGACGGAACGCGCGGCCCGGGCGGGCGCATCGGGCCCAGTGCGTCGGCCTTCAGCATGCGATGGCCTTTCCTGGTGGGCGCCGCCGGTACGGCGGCGGGCACCGCCGGTGCGGCGATGCCGGAAGTCTCTCCAGCGGCGGGTGTGCTCATGCCTGTCGTCCCCTCCTCGCGGCACCGCGCCGCCCAGGGGTCGATGCTGCCACTTGCCACCGGCATCTCGCAGCGCACCGCACCCGAACGGCCCCAGGCGGCAGGAGTGCGGGGCGGCCGACCGGGCGTACGCGAACCGGTCCGCGCGCCCCCTGAACCCGCATGCGGAGCGGCGTCCGCCGCACGCGACAATGACCGCATGCGAGCGGTGGCCCAGCGGGTGAGTGAGGCGAAGGTCGTCGTCGGCGGGGAGACCGTCGGCGCCATCGGGGGGCCGGGACTGTGCGTCCTGGTCGGGGTGACGCACGACGACACCAAGGAGAAGGCCGCCGCGCTCGCCCGCAAGCTGTGGACGCTGCGCATCCTGCCCGAGGAGCGGTCCTGCTCGGACGTCGGCGGACCGCTCCTCGTCGTCAGCCAGTTCACGCTTTACGGTGACGCCCGGAAGGGTCGCCGCCCCACCTGGAACGCCGCCGCGCCCGGCCACCTCGCCGAGCCCCTGGTCGAGGAGGTCGTCGCGCAGCTCCGTGCCCTGGGCGCGACCGTCGAGACCGGCGTCTTCGGCGCCGACATGAAGGTGTCGCTGACGAACGACGGACCCTTCACCGTACTCATCGAGATGTAGGGACCCGTGCTCTGAAGCCGCGGTCCTTACGGGCGGGCGCGGTTTACGGGCGGGCGCGGTTTACGGGCGGCGGGCGGCCACGAGGGCGGCGAGGGCTGGCTCGCGGCCGGAGTCACGGGGCCACGACCGTCTCCTGCGCCGCCGCTGTGTGCTCCGCGAGCAGCGTGGCGTGCTCCGGGGTGTTCCGCTTGACCAGCGCCAGCGCGATCGGGCCCAGTTCCCAGTGCCGCGCCGAGGACGTGATGAAGCCGACCGCGCGACCGTCCTCGCCGTCCTCCGCGACCCGCACCGGTGCGCCGTGGCCGGGCAGCCGTACCTCGCTGCCGTCCAGGTGCAGGAAGACCAGCCGGCGCGGAGGACGCCCCAGGTTGTGCACCCGGGCGACCGTCTCCTGGCCGCGGTAGCAGCCCTTGTGCAGGTGGACCGCGCTCTCCAGCCAGCCCAGCTCGTGCGGGATGGTCCGGTGGTCGGTCTCCAGCCCGAGCCGCGGACGGTGCGCCTCGATCCGCAGCGCCTCGTACGCCAGCACGCCGATCGGCGGCCCGGCCGCGGGGCCGAACGCCTCCAGCCGGTCGCGCGGTACGAAGACGTCCCGGCCGTACGGCGTCTCGCGCGTCGGCCAGTCCGAGGGAACGGTGGCGATCGAACCGGCCGGGAGATACACCACCGCGTAGTCGTCGGTCACGTCCGCGGTGTCCACCCGGTAGAAGAACTTCATGCTCTCCAGGTAGGCCAGCAACGCGCCCTGCGTACCGGGCTCGACGTGTATCCAGGTGGTGGTGCCGTCGTCCACCAGATACAGGGCGTGCTCGATGTGGCCGTGCGCGGAGAGGATCAGCGCCTCGGTGGCCCGGTGCGGCGGCAGGCTCTCCACGTGCTGGGTGAGCAGCAGGTGCAGCCAGGACAGCCGGTCCGCGCCGCTGACCGTCACGACTCCGCGGTGGGACAGGTCCACGAAGCCGGTACCGTCCGCGAGCGCGCGCTGCTCGCGGAAGAGATCGCCGTAGTGCGCGGCGACCCCCTCGTCCATGCCTTCTGCGGGGACGGCGCCGGGCAGCGACAGCAAAGGGCTCTTCGTCATGCCGTCCAGCGTACGTCCGGTGGGCGGCGGCGGGGCGGTCGCCCACCGGACGCCCAGCCGCCGGGTGACGGCGGGGAAACGGTCAGCGCGGGGGTCAGCGCGGGGGTCAGCGCAGGGGCCCGGCGTCGTCCCCGCTCGCCGCCTTCCGCGCACAGTCCCGGCAGCGGCCGAAGATGGCGAAGTGCTTCATGTCGGTGTCGAAGCCGAACTCCGCGCGCAGACCCTCCCGCAGCGGCGCCGCCAGCTCCACGCTCGCCTCGGTCACCGCGTCGCAGTCCCGGCACACCAGGTGCATGTGGTCGTGCCGGTCGGCCAGGTGGTACGTGGGCGCGCCGTGCCCGAGGTGCGTGTGGGTGACCAGGCCCAGCTCCTCCAGCAACTCAAGGGTGCGGTACACCGTGGAGATGTTCACGCCGGAGGCGGTCCTGCGGACCTCGCCGAGGATGTCGTCGGGCGTGGCGTGCTCCAGGGCGCCGACGGCCTCCAGGACCAACTGCCGCTGTGGTGTCAGCCGGTAGCCGCGCTGCCGCAGATCGCTCTTCCAGTCCGTGGTCGCCACACGGCCAGTGTAGGTCGGCGGGCCCGAGCCGAACCCTGAGCGACGCCTGACGGGCCGGAGCGGCGGCAGATGCCCCGCGCGGAGCCGTGGGCGCGCGCCTACTTGAAGAACGCGATCCCGTCGTCCGGCAGGTCCTTGAGATCGGCGACCCACTCGCGCGGGTCCACCACCTTCTTCAGGTGCGCGGACATGTACGGGCGCAGCGGCACCTCGGGGGTGGCCTTCTCGCCCACCCACATCAGGTCACCGCCCACGTACCCGTAGAGCCGCTTGCCGCCGCTGTAGTCCGGGGCGACGGCCAGCCGGGCGACCGCGTCCGTGACCAGGTCGATCTGCGGCTTGCCCTCGGCGAGCCCGCCGGTCCAGATCTCCACCACGCCCTCGTCGCGGGTGGTGGTCACGTCCACCTTGCGGTCGGCGTCGATCCGCCAGTAGCCGGCCTCGGACTCCAGCGGCCTGACCTTGTTGCCCTCCGCGTCCAGCGCCCAGGTGTGCGACGTGTACTCCAGGAAAGGCCGGCCGTCGTGCGTGAAGGCCACCTCCTGGCCGAAGTTGCACTTCTCGGCACCCGGGAAGTCATGGACGCCCGCGCCCGTCCACCGGCCGAGCAGGAAGGCCAGCGGCACGAGGTCGGGGTGCAGGTCGGAAGGGATCTCGATCATGTCAGCGCTGGCCCTGGTAGAGCTTCTTCACCGCGTAGAACGCGAACCAGGCGACGCTCACGCAGACCAGGATCAGCAAGGCGTCGAAGTAGTACTCAATGCGCACGGACGTACTCCTCGGGCGGGCGGGTGGTCACAGCCGCAATCGAGTCTAGTGCCGCGTCGGCCGGAGTTCGCCGAACCCCGGCTGACGCGGCACTGGCCGGCGCCGCGGGCCGCGCGGGCCCGCCTAGGCTGAGCCCCATGGCGAACAAGCTTGTGATCAAGGTGACGGCCGGTGCCGACGCACCCGAGCGCTGCTCCCAGGCGTTCACGGTGGCGGCGGTCGCGGTGGCCAGCGGGGTGAACGTCTCGCTCTGGCTGACCGGTGAGTCCGCGTGGTTCGCGCTCCCGGGCCGGGCCGCCGAGTTCGGACTCCCCCACTCCGCGCCGCTGCCCGACCTGCTGGACGCGGTGGTCGCGGGCGGTACCGTCACGCTGTGCACGCAGTGCGCCGCCCGCCGCGACATCGCCGAGCAGGACGTCATCGAAGGCGTACGGATCGCCGGCGCGCAGGTCTTCGTCAGCGAGATCATGCCGGACGGCGTCCAGGCGCTCGTCTACTGAGAGGTACTACCGCTCGTGGTGGTCCCTGCGGTCCCGCTGCGGGTCCTTGCCGTCCAGCTCGGCCCACCACGCGTCCGACTCCGGATCTCCCGAGGGCTCGTCCCACCAGCGGTCGTCCGGCCCCCGCCGGTTGGCCACGATCGCCGCCACCGGCGGGATCAGCATCGCCACCACACACATCCCGATCGCGGCCGGCACGGACCACAACCGCACCACGGCCCACGCCATGACGAAGAGCACCACGCAAGTGCCCATCATGGCGATGTACCGGTGACGACGCCTTGCCAACACACTTCCACCGTACGCCGGAAGGGTCCGAAGGGCACCTGCCAAGAACAGGCCGAGGGACCGCGCCCTTGCGCAGGGTGCGGCCCCTCGGTGCCCGCCGACGGGGTCCGGTGCAGCGGCTCGAAGCCTGGGAGTCCCGCCAGGGCCGAGCAGTGCGAGAGGCGCGTCAGAAATCAGACCGCGATGGCCACCTCGGCCAGGGCGCCCTGCTGGGCGACGACCGTGCGGTCCACCGTGGCGCCCGGGACCAGGGCGCGCAGCGTCCACGTGCCGGGAGCCGCGAAGAAGCGGAACTGCCCGGTCGCCGAGGTGGGCACCTCCGCGGTGAACTCGCCGCCGCCGTCCAGCAGTCGTACGTACCCGCTGACCGGCTCGCCGTCGCGGGTCACCGACCCCTGGATGATGGTCTCCTTCGCCGCGTCCACGCCTGCCAGATCCGGGCCGCCGGCCTTCGCTCCACACATATCGTTTTCGTCCTCGCCTGTGGTTGGTCGGAAATCAGTTGGCGCCGAGTTCGATCGGGACGCCGACGAGCGAGCCGTACTCGGTCCAGGAGCCGTCGTAGTTCTTGACGTTCGGCTGTCCGAGCAGCTCGTGCAGCACGAACCAGGTGTGGGCGGAACGCTCGCCGATCCGGCAGTAGGCGATGGTGTCCTTGCCCAGGTCGACGCCCTCGGACTCGTAGAGCTCCTTGAGCTCGTCGTCGGACTTGAAGGTGCCGTCGTCGTTGGCCGACTTGGACCAGGGGATGTTGCGGGCGGTCGGCACGTGGCCGGGGCGCTGCGACTGCTCCTGCGGCAGGTGCGCGGGGGCCAGCAGCTTGCCGGAGAACTCGTCGGGCGAGCGGACGTCGACCAGGTTCAGGCTGCCGATCGCGGCGACCACGTCGTCCCGGAAGGCGCGGATCGCGGTGTCCTGCGGCTTGGCCCGGTACTCGGTGGCGGCCCGCTCGGGCACCGCGTCGACCAGGTCGCGGGAGTCCAGCTCCCACTTCTTGCGACCGCCGTCGAGCAGCTTGACCGACTCGTGGCCGTACAGCTTGAAGTACCAGTACGCGTACGAGGCGAACCAGTTGTTGTTGCCGCCGTACAGCACCACCGTGTCGTCGTTCGCGATGCCCTTGGCGGACAGCAGCGCCTCGAAGCCGGCCTGGTCGACGAAGTCGCGGCGGACCGGGTCCTGGAGGTCCTTCTTCCAGTCGATGCGGACGGCGTTCTTGATGTGGTTCTTGTCGTAGGCCGAGGTGTCCTCGTCCACCTCCACGACGACCACCTTGGGGTCGTCGATGTGGGCCTCGACCCAGTCGGCGTCCACCAGGACGTCACTGCGGCTCATGCTGATCTCCTCCGGGGCAGTACGGATGTGCGGTAGCGCGGGTGCTGCATGGTGCGCGACAAGGGCGCGAGAGGGTGCCTGGCAGGCAAGGGCCCGGGGCAGAGGGGCCGCCCGCGCCGGGGGCCTGGCGGCCGGCTTCGGCACGGGGGAGTTGCCGCCCCTAGGGCATGCGACAGAGCATGGCGGCGACGCGGCACAGGTCGACTGCCCGCCGCTTCGTGAGATCCGCCTGTCGCGTCATGCTCCCGATCGTAGGGAAATGAACGGGCGGGTGTCACCGCAGTGTCGCATTTCGAGACAAGATTGTCCGTATGGCGGTACGAATAGGGGGCCCCGGGCCGCCGCGCGGGTCGCCGCCCGCCCGGACGGCGACCCGGCGCCTGCGGTGCGGACACCACTGTCTCAGCAGGCGAGAACCGCGGGCCGGCCGGCACCCCGGGCACGCGGTCTCAGCCCGCCAGCACGACGTGCTTGCCGCCGGCCGCCACGGAGATGCCGTCCGGCGTGGCCGTCACCGAGGTCAGCGAGATCCCCTCGGGCAGGTGGGTGAGCCGGGTGGTGAAGTCGATCTGCTGCCGCAACTCGTCCTCCAGCCCCAGCGCGGTGAACGCCTCCGGCAGCCGCTCGGCGTGCAGCCCTATCTCGTCGGCGCCGCGCACGCTCACCTCGCTGAGCACGCTGAGCCGGGCGCCCATGAAGCCGCCGGTCAGCTTCACCATCGTCCTGCCGTCCGAGCGGCGGCCCGCGTACACCACGCTGGTCCCGGTCGGCGCGGCCTTCGACAGGTCCGCGTAGGTGACGAACGCAAGCCCGTCCGCGCTGTCGGCGACCGCGCGGCTGTAGTCCCCGGAGAGCCTCACCCCGTGCAGGTCGGCGTGGAAGCTGTCGATCCGCAGCGTCCGCCCGCCCTCGCCCGCGGCGATGTCGTGCGCGCTGACCTTCACGTCGTCCAGCTTGCCCCACAGCACCTGGGTGAGGAACGGGAACCCCTCGATCGACACCTTGGGCCTGCTGTCCAGGCCCTGGGTGGCCGCGGCGCGCTCGGCCGCCTTGTTCTCGGCCACGGACACGGCGATGCGGTCCGCCGCGACGAACAGACCGCCGAGGATCACCACGACGATCAGAACCATCCGCGCCACTCGCATGTGTCCGCACTCCCCGACTCGTACCGTGCTCGACTTTCCCCACGCCTGACGGGCGGTGGGGGCCGTACGGTTCCCGCCCGGACCGATCCGTTACCTCGTACGGGGATCAGGCCAGCGCCACGCCCAGGACGTAGACGACCGGCGCGGCGGCGGTCAGCGGCAGCGCCACGCCCGCGGTGAAGTGCACGAACCGGGACGGGAAGTCGTAACTGGCGACCCGCAGGCCGACCAGCGCGCAGGCGCCGCAGGCCGCCGCGAGCAGTGCCGCCCCGCCGACGCTCCCGCCGCCGAGGCCGGTGGCGGAGCCGGTCGCCAGGCCGGTGAGCGCGGCGGCGGCCAGGGCGAGCAGGACGGAGACCGGTTCGCCGCCCGGCAGCGGCAGGGCCCGCACCAGGGTGGCCGCGGCGACGGCGATCGCGCCGACCACCACCGGGTCGGTGCCGGCGGACGAGGTCGCGGCGGCCAGGTAGCCGGCCGCGACCACGGTGAGCAGGGTGGACGCGGAGGTCGCGGTCAGCGAGGAGAGCCGTTCGTCGGCGCTGCCGTGGTGGCGCAGTTGCAGCACGAGCACGAGCAGCAGCCAGATGCCGAGGGTGCCGAGCAGCGCTGCGGGCCCGTGGTCGCCGTCGACCGCGAGCACCGCGATGTCCGCGGTCACCCCGGAGAGGAAGGCGAGCAGGATGCCCTGGCGGGCGGGCCACATCCCGTTCAGCCGGAACCACCCGGCGGCGGTCACCGCCTGGAGCACGACGAGGAAGACGGTGAGACCCGGCTTCCACGCCGGAAGCGCGGCGCCGCCCGCCAGCAGCAGCCCGAGCGCGGCGGTGATCCCCGCGGGCTGGATGCCGGGCGGAATGATCGGCGAGCCGGTCCGGTCCGGCGGCGCCGCGTCCTCCACGACGGGCAGCACGGCGGTGTGCTCGCCGTCCGCGGCGGGCCGCGGGTACGGCTGAGGTGCGCCGACGCCCGGCGCGTACGCCCCCGGCTGCGGTTGCTGCTGCGACTGCGGCTCGGCGTACGCGTGCGGCTGCGACCACTCCTGCGCCGGCGGGTTGCCGTACGCGAACCCGTCCGCGCCCGCCTGCACGGGCGGGGTGCCGTACGCGAAGCCGTCCGCGCTCCCCTGCACAGGCGGACTGCCGTACACGAACCCGTCCGCTCCCGCCTGCACGGGCGGGGTGCCGTACACGAACCCGTCCGCTCCCCCGTGCTCCGCCCAGGGCCCCGCCGCGGTCGGCGCGGGACCCCACTCGCCCGCCCCCACGGGCGCGCCGTACGCCGCCGCGCCGTCGGTGGCGGCGCCGTGCCCGGTCGCCCACGCGTCCCCGGCCGACGGCGCTCCGAACGCCGCCCCCGGCTCCCCCTCCAGCGGCGGCTGCCCGCTCAGCGGCTCCGGCACGTACGTCCCGCCGTCGCGCCCGCCCCCGTACATGCCGCCGTCGTGCCCGCGCGGCTCCCCGGCCCCGTAGGCGCCGTAGCCGTGCACGCCGGCCTGCCCGTACCCCTGCTCGGGCCCGGTCCCGTACTCGCCGCCGTACCCGGGCCCCGGGCCGTAGCCGCCCCCGTACGCCGGGTCGGGTGCCTGGGGGTGGCCGTACGGGTGAGCGCCGTACGGGTCCGGGCCCGGCGGGTGGGCGGAACCCTCGTCCGGAGTGGAGGGGAAGTCGTCGTGATGGGTCATCGTCATCCTCCCGCGAACGGTGGGAGGACCTCCACCGTGCCGCCGTCGGGCAGGGGGACCGCGGAGTGGTCGCGGGTGCCGACGGAGGTCCCGTCGACCAGGAAGGAGCAGCGCTGGAGCACACGCGCGAACTCCGCGTCGTGGCGGGCGCGCGCGGCGGCCAGGGCGTCGGCCAGGGTCACCCCGCGGTACGGCTCCTCCGCCGTGCCCGCGGCGGCCTTCGCGGCGGCCCAGTAGCGGATCGTGCCCACTGCCGGGTGCGCGGCCGTGTCGGGTGCAGCCATCGCGGCTCCGTCCTCGTGTCAGTACGTGATGCGGGCTCCATCATGGCCCGTCCGCGTCACACGGCGGCAACACGGGCGGTCAGCCACTGGCCGATCCGGTCCAGCAGCGCGGGGTCCGCCGCGTTCTCCGCATGCCCGAAACCGCGCTCGATCCACAGTTCGGCGCCGCCCGGGCCGGCCGCCGCGGCCAGCGAGCGCGGATGGTCGAGCGGAAAGTACGCGTCCCGGTCGCCGTGCACGATCAGCAGCGGGGTCGGGGCGATGTACGGCACCGACTCCACCGGGGACGGCGGTACCGGGTTCCACGGCCGGGAGTGGACGCGCGTCCTCATGCCGAGCCGGGACACCAGCCGCCCCGCGGGCCGGGTGACCACCCAGTGCAGCCGCCGCATGGGCGCGGTACCGCGGTAGTACCAGCGCGCGGGCGAACTGACCGCGACCACCGCGTCGACTCCTCCCGACGCGTCCCTCGCAGCGCTGGGCGCCGGGGGCGCCTGACCGGCTTCGGGCCGCCGCACCGCATACCGCTCGCCGGACGGTTGCGGCCCCCCGGCCGCCCGGCCTCCCGCGTGCCGCAGCACCACAGAACCGCCCATCGAGAAACCGACCGTGGCCACCCGCTGGTATCCCAGCTCCCTCGCCCACCGCACCGCCGTGTCCAGATCGAGGACCTCCCGGTCGCCGACGGTGGACCGGCCGCCGGAGCGGCCGTGGCCGCGGAAGGAGAAGGTCACCACCCCGCCGTGGCGGGCGAGGTTCGCGGCCGCCGCCCGGATCGCGGGCCGTTCCAGCGCACCGGTGAAACCGTGGGCCACCACGATCGCCACCCGGCCGGATCCGCGCGGCCCAGGATGCGGTCCAGGATGGTGTTCGGCTTCGATGGACACCCCGTCGGACGTCAACAGAATCGCGCGCCGACCACCCGAAGTGATCGTCACAACACGCAAACGCTCGTCATCGGTCTCGGCACGGCTCTCCATGTGGGTTATTCTTCCGTGCATGAGGACCTGGGCAATGTCGCCCCCGGGTCCTTTCGTGCTTTCCGGCACGCCGCGAGCACACAGCACGCCACGCTGTAGCGGTACGCGCGCGGTACGTCGTCCTCGCAGGGACCGAGGAGGGGTTCACATTGAGCCGGCTCGACCAGAACCACCCGTACAACGAGTACCACCCGCGCCACGTCCGGACGACCGACGGGAGCGCCCGGTGAGTTCTCTGCTGCTTCTGACCAACGCGCTCCAGCCTTCCACGGAAGTGCTGCCCGCGCTCGGCTTGCTGCTGCACAGCGTCCGAGTGGCCCCGGCCGAGGGCCCGGCCCTCGTGGACACCCCGGGCGCCGACGTCATACTGATCGACGGCCGCCGCGATCTGCCGCAGGTCCGCAGCCTGTGCCAGTTGCTGCGCTCCACCGGACCCGGCTGCCCGCTGGTGCTGGTCGTCACCGAGGGCGGGCTCGCCGCGGTGACAGCGGACTGGGGCATCGACGACGTACTGCTGGACACCGCCGGGCCCGCCGAGGTCGAGGCGCGGCTGCGGCTGGCGATGGGCCGGCAGCAGATCACCACGGACGACAGCCCGATGGAGATCCGCAACGGCGACCTGTCCGTGGACGAGGCGACGTACAGCGCGAAGCTCAAGGGCCGGGTGCTCGACCTGACCTTCAAGGAGTTCGAGCTGCTGAAGTACCTGGCGCAGCACCCCGGCCGGGTCTTCACGCGTGCCCAGCTCCTCCAGGAGGTCTGGGGCTACGACTACTTCGGCGGCACCCGGACGGTCGACGTCCACGTGCGGCGGCTGCGCGCCAAGCTCGGCGTGGAGCACGAGTCGCTGATCGGCACGGTCCGCAACGTGGGTTACCGCTTCGTCACGCCGGAGAAGGTCGAGCGGGCCACGGAGGAGGCTGCCCGCAGCGAGGCCGCGCAGGGCAGGGCTGACCGGGCCATCGAGTCCACGGAGTCCGCCGACGAGGGCGACCCGGCGGACAGCCGCACATCCGCAGAGCAGAGCGCATGACGATTCATGTAAAGGCCGGATAGACACGCGTAGACTTCGCCACGTGCCCAAGGTGACGCGTGACGACGTGGCCAGGCTGGCCGGGACCTCCACCGCGGTCGTCAGCTACGTCATCAACAACGGACCCCGGCCGGTAGCCCCGGCCACACGCGAGCGTGTGCTCGCGGCCATCAAGCAGCTCGGCTACCGCCCCGACCGGGTCGCGCAGGCCATGGCGAGCCGCCGTACCGATCTGATCGGTCTGATCGTGCCCGACGCGCGCCAGCCGTTCTTCGCGGAAATGGCGCACGCGGTCGAACAGGCGGCGTCCGAGCGCGGCAAGATGGTGCTGGTCGGGAACTCCGACTACCTCGACGAGCGCGAGGTGCACTACCTGCGGGCCTTCCTCGGCATGCGGGTCTCCGGGCTGATCCTGATCAGCCAGGGCCCGAGCGAGAACGCCGCCACCGAGATCGACGCCTGGGACGCGCGGGTGGTGCTGCTGCACGAGCGTCCCGAGGCGATCGACGACATCGCCGTCGTGACCGACGACATCGGCGGCGCGCAGCTCGCCACCCAGCACCTGCTGGGGCACGGTCACGCGTACGTGGCCTGCCTCGGCGGTACCGAGATCACACCGGTCACCGGCGACCCGGTGACCGACCACGTGGTCGGCTGGCGGCGGGCCATGGAGGAATCCGGGCGGTCCACGGAGGGCCGCCTCTTCCAGGCGCCCTACAACCGCTATGACGCCTACCAGGTCGCGCTCGGACTGCTGTCCGGCCCGCACCGGCCGCCGGCCATCTTCTGCGCCACCGACGACCAGGCGATCGGCCTGCTGCGGGCCGCCCGCGAGCTGCGCATCGACGTCCCCGGCGAGCTGGCGGTGGCCGGGTTCGACGACGTGAAGGAGGCGGCGCTCGCCGACCCGCCGCTCACCACGGTCGCCTCCGACCGGCAGGCGATGGCCCGCGCGGCGGTGGACGCGGTGCTGGACGACTCGCTGCGGCTCGCGGGCTCCCGGCGGGAGCGGCTGCGGCAGTTCCCGTCACGCCTGGTGGTCCGCAGCTCCTGCGGGTGCGAGTAGCCCGCGCGGCGCCAGGCGGTTGTGTCCTGGGCGGTCTGCCGGCCGCCCCCGGCACCACTCGGTCCAGAGGCCCGCGAGGCACACCAAGAGCTCCAGCGGCAGCGAGGACGCCCCGGCCCGCGTCCTGATCGTGGACGACGAGCCCGCCGTACGGGAGGCGCTGCGCCGCAGCCCTGCCGCTCTTCGAACGGTTCTGGCGGTCGCCGTCCGTGCGGGGCCTGCGCGGCAGCGGGCTGGGGCTGTCGGTCGTGGCGCGGACCGTACAGCAGGCGGGCGGCGAGGTCGCCCCGGCCCCGGCAGCCGGGGGCGGCCCGCAGGCCCCCCTCCGACTGCCGGGGGCGCCGACCGCGCCGCCCGCAACTGCTCGACCGTCGGTTACCGGATGACGGTCACCCGGCCCCCGGCCGAGGGCGCGATCGGCGCCGTGGCGGAGGAGTGAGCGGTGAGGTAGGACGCGAAGGCGGCCAGGTCGTCCCCGCCGACCAGCGGGTCGGTGCCCTCGCCGAGCGCGGTGAAGCCGTCGCCGCCGCCCGCCAGGAAGTTGTTCATGGCGACGCGGTAGGTGGCGGCCGGGTCGATCGGCGTGCCGTTCAGCTTCACCGAGTCGGTGATCACCTGCGCGGCGCCGGTCTTGGTCAGGTCGAGGGTGTACGTGAACCCGGACGATACCTGCAGGATCCTCGGCTTTTCCGCGTTGGAGCCGCTGACCTGCTGCTGGAGTGCGGTGATGAGCTGCTGCCCGGTCAAGTTGACCAGGTTCACGGTGTTGCTGAACGGCTGCACGGCGAAGCCCTCGGCGTACGTGACGACGCCGTCGCCCTCGCTGCCGGACGCCTTGTAGACCAGGTCGGTACGGATGCCGCCGGGGTTGGTCAGCGCGATCTGCACGCTGGGATCGAGCGACTTGCCGTGCTCCAGGTGCGCGTCCGCGATGAGGTCGCCGAGCGGCGTCTCCAGACCGCCGGCCCGGTCGATGTCGGCGCTGATCCAGCCGAGCGTACGGTTGGCGATCGGCGCGGACAGCGTGTTCCAGCGGCCGATCAGCTGGGTCATGTCGGCGGCCTTGGGCTGTACGCGGTCCACCACGCGGTTGGTGCCGACGACCGAGGTACGGACGATGTCCTTCTTGTAGATGTCGTACTTCATGTTCAGCTCGGTGTAGAGCCGGCCGAAAGCGGCGGCGCTGGTGACCAGGCGGGGCTGGCCGTCCGGGTCCGGGATGGTGCACACGTACGACTGGTGGGTGTGGCCGGTGATGAGCGCGTCCACGTCCGGGGAGATCTTCTTGGCGATGCCCACGATCGGGCCGGAGATGCCGGAGCCGGGGCCGCCGGAGTCGCAGCTGTAGTTGTACGCGCCGGAGGCCGGGAGCCCGCCCTCGTGGATCAGCGCGACGATGGCCTTGACGCCCTGCCGCCTGAGGACCTTGCTGTACTTGTTGACGGTCTCGGCCTCGTCGAGGAACGACAGGCCCGCGACGCCGGACGCGGTGACGACGTTCGGGGTGCCCTTGAGGGTGACGCCGATGAAGCCGACCTTGACGCCCTTGACGTCCTTGACGACGTACGGCTGGAGCAGCGGCTGGCCGGTCTTCGTGCTGACGACGTTGGCCGAGAGAATCGGGTAGTCGGCGCCGGGGAAGGTCTCGCCGGGCACGTAGCAGCCGTCCACCGGGTGGCAGCCGCCGTTCTGCAGCCGCAGCAGTTCGTCCTTGCCCTCGTCGAACTCGTGGTTGCCCACGCTGGTGACGTCCAGGCCGACCTTGTTCATCGCCTCGACGGTCGGTTCGTCGTGGAACAGCCCCGACAGCAGCGGGCTCCCGCCCACCAGGTCGCCGGCCCCCACGGTCAGCGAACGCTCGTGCCCGGCGCGCGCGGTGCGCAGGCTGTTGGCCAGGTACTCCATGCCGCCCGCGTCGACGGTCTTGGTCGTGCCGTCCGGCTGCAGCTCCGTGAGCCGGCCCGAAGAACCGGCCGGCGGCTCCAGGTTGCCGTGGAAGTCGTTGATGGCGAGCAGCTGCAGATCCACGGTTCTGCTCGGCTTGCTGGTTTCAGACGCGTGACCGTCGTCGGTCGCGGGCCCCGCCGCGGCCAGTACGCCGACGGCCGCCAGCCCGGCGGCGGCCGCGGCAATTCTTCGTGCCAGAGACATGGGTCCCCTTGGGTTCAGGGTCGAGGGTTTGGTTCATGCTGGTTGGACATTGCAGGGCAGCTTAGAGTCAACGCGCGTAGCGCGGGAGGGGGTTGCCGGTTAAGAGCGAGTTACGACGGGGTGGTCCGCATTGGTCCGTTCGCGTGCGGGCAAGAGGTGTGCGGGGAGAGGCATGGACAAGCGGGAGGGGGATGAACGGTCCCGGAATCCGCGCCATCGTCTCCGTGATCCGCGCCGCACGGCCCCCGCACTCGTGGTGTTCGACCACGTCGGCATGTCCGAGGCCGACGCCCAAGTCCCCGCGGGAGGCGTCCAGTCGGGCGAGAACCTGGCCGGGCCGCATCGCCCCGCGCTGCGCTTCCACGCCGTGGGCGCGACCCTGTCCGTGACGTCGGTTCACCGGACCGCGTCCTGCGGGAGGTTGGCGGTGGGAAGAGCCCAGCGGTCGGCGACCTGACAGGAGTGGGCGCCGGGGTGACCGGCGAATTCGCAGCAGGGTCACCGCTGCCGGGACCGACGGAGGGGCAGTCGGGCAGAGCGGTGCCGTTGATCGGGCCTGACCGCTCTCCGCGATGGCAGCCTCCGACATGGCCGACATGGCCGACGTGGGGACCCGAGGCAGGGAGAAAGACACCCTCTACGCCCTCGACCTGAGCGACGCCGTGTGGGCGGGGCGCCCGGGAGCGATCCGGCGGCCTGCATGGAGATCGCCCGCCGCCCCGGGGCCACCGTAGCGATGCTTAACGCCGGCTTCGACTACCACCCCTCCGGTTCACCGCACCCGAAGGGCAAGCCTTCACCGCCTGCGCGGAGATGGCCGTGCGACTCGTGGGGGGCGAGACAGGACTGTCGGTCGTCAACCTCCTCGAACCGGCGTAACGCCACCTCAGCCCCACGCGAGGGTGAGGCAAGGCGGATTCAGTACGCCGTCGGCCGCCTCGGGCCAGTGGGGGCCGGAGGGGAAAGGCCCGCCACGAGAGAAAATCAGCACCCCCAAGGCCGAGCGTGGGACACCCGCGCCCGGGGGCGGGGCCGGCGGCGCCGCGGGCCCCCTGCCGCGGCCCCGGCTGCTCGCCCTTCGCAACCGGGACCTCACCGCGAAGCCATCCGGCGGCAATCCCTGGTTCACCCGCCCGGGAAGGCCGGATAGTGTACGCTGGCTCGGCCAACTCCCGTACGGCAGCCGGGTGGTGGCCCTGTTCACACGTGACGACGGTCCCCGGCCCGACCACCGGGTCCGTGGATGTCACTGCGGACCTGGGGCTCAGCGCATCTTCCGCCGTAAGGGACCTGTGGGCGCAGGACCTCGGGCCGAGGCGTGAACACCTGGTGACGGTCGCGCGCATCGCGAACGGCGCGGCGCGATCCACCCCCATAGGGCATGACAGACGGGCGGCGGCCCACCGTACGGCGAGGCCGGTGGACGCGGTCGCAACCGACCGCGTCCGTCACGATGCCGCGGCGTGCCGGACTGGAACAGCGCCGGGACGCTCGGCGGCCAGCGCGCCGATGGCGGTGTCGAGCAGCACGCGCAGGGAGTCCAGTTCGCTGTCGGTGAAGGCCTGCATCAGCCGCCGCTCCACCGCGATGGCCGCCTGGTCGGCCTGCCTCAGCAGGTTCCGGCCGCTGCGGGTGAGCCGGATCAGCAGCACCTTGGCGTGGTCGGCGGAGTGGCTGCGGGTGATCAGCCCGCGGTCCTCCAGCAGGGCGACGACACCGTTCATGGCCTGCGCGGTGACGCCGCACCGGCGGGCGAGCTGGGCGCCGGAGATCTGGGGCGACTCCCAGACCGCCAGCAGGGCGGCGTACTGCGGCACGGTCAGGCCGAACGGACGCAGCACCCGGTGTTTCTCGCCGACGAGGGCCTGCTCGCACTGCTTGATCTGATTGCCGAGCCTCATTGCAGAGTGCAGGGAGTCGGTCGAGCTGGCCACGGTCACTCCTCGAAGTCGTTCGGATACTTACTGGACCAGGATACCTTTCAACCACTTCGTGTAAAGACCTTGTTAAGGCCCATGAACTTTATTTGTGGAGAAGACGACCGGGCGGGGCGAGTGGGACGACCGGGCACGCTGTGCCGGCTGGGACGCGGTGCCGGACACAGCCCCGTAACGTGCGCCTCGGTTGCCGCCCGGCCCTGACGCGCGGCCCGGCGCCCGTGCACGCCCACAGACATGTCAACGTTGCACCCACGTCAACCGTTACCCGGTCGGCACCGGCATTTCTCCGGCGGTCGACCGAGGTCCCCGCCCGGCACGCCCGCACGCGTGCCCAGACGTGTCAACGCCGCGCCCGCGTGGACCGTTACCCGGCCGGCACCGGCTCTTGGCCGTGGTCGGGTGTCGGTCCGCGCGGGCGCGGCGAAGTGGCGCGGGGTCAGTTCCGCGCCGGGGCGGGGTCCGCCTTCTGGGACGCGGCGACCGGGGTCTCCTTGGCCGCGGCCTGCGGGACGGCCACCGTGCGCAAACCGATCCACGCTGCCAGCGCGCCCACGATCTGCACCACCGCGGTGATGATGAGAGCCAGCCGCAGCTCCGTCCCGATGGACGCGCCCACCACGGTGCCCAGGACGGACACGCCGAGCACGCCACCGACCTGACGGGCGGTGTTGAGCACGCCGGAGGCCGCACCGGCCTCGGACGGGTTGACGCCGGTCATCGCCGCCGCCGCCACCGCCGGGATCGAGAAGGCCATACCGGCGCCGGTGATCAGCAGGCCAGGGACCGCCCAGCCGTAGGACGTGTCCAGGCTCAGACCGCTCAGGCAGAGCGCACCCACGGACATCGCGGCCAGCCCGAAGGCGAGCGGCCGACGCGGACCGTACTTGCCGACCACCCGGCCGGCCACCGACGGCAGCAGCACGCACAGCGCCGTCATCGGCAGTTCCGCGACACCGGTTTGCAGGGCGCCGTAACCGCGTGCCGTCTGGAAGTACAGCGCGAGCAGGAACATCTGGCTGTACGTGCCGAAGTTGATCGCGGAGCCGGCGAACACCGACGAGCTGAGCCGTGCGCTGCGCAGCAGCCGCAGCGGGAACATCGGGGCCGACGAACGCAGTTCGATGGCGATGAACAGCGCCCCGGCGACCGCCGCGCCGACCAGCGACACCAGGACCGAGGTCGACGACCAGCCGTGCTCGCCCGCCGTGATGACGCCGTAGGTGAGCGCGCCCAGGGCGGCGACCCCGGCCACCTGGCCGGGGATGTCCAGGGCCCGCTCCGGGTTCCGCTTCGACGGCGGCAGCCAGCGGCGGACCAACCACAGGCCCACGGCGACGACCGGGATGTTGATCAGGAACACCGACTGCCAGCCGAACAGCGTGACCAGCAGGCCGCCGATGAGCGGACCGCTCGCGGTGCCGGCACCGGCCACGGTGGCCCACAGGCCGAACGCCCGGCCGCGCTCCTTGGGTTCGGTGAAGGTCACCGACAGCAGCGCCAGCGAGGAGGGCGTCGCCAGCGCGCCGCCGACACCGGCCACCAGCTGGCCCGCGATCAGCTCACCCGGCGTACGGGCGACGGCCGACAGCACGGACCCGGCCCCGAAGATGCTCAGACCGACGGCGAAGAGCCGGCGTGCGCCGTAACGGTCACTCAGGGCGCCGGCGGTGAGCAGCAGGCTGGCGAAGACCAGGAGATAGCCGTCGACCACCCACTGCAGGCCGCCGACAGTGGCGTGCAGGTCCTTGCCGATGTCGGGCAGCGCGACGTTCTTCGCGGTCGTGTCCAGAATGACCATGAAGTAGCCGAGCGAGGTGATCACCAGCGTGCGCGGCTTCAGACGGTCGGCGGCGGCCGGGGTCACCTCGCCCGCCGTGGCTCCCGCGTTCACGACGCGGCCTCTGCCTCGACCAGGTGGGTGACAAACCAGTCCCGCGCCTCGCTGGACACCTTGTCGAAGTGCTCCCGGTAGACGCTGTAGTGGTTGCCGCCGTTCAGCCGGACCAGCTTCTTCGGGCCCTCGACCTTCTCCAGGGCGTCGATGGCGTACTGCTCGGGGTTGATCTCGTCGTTCTCCTCGACGATGAGCAGCACCGGGCGGGGCGCGAAGCGCGGCAGGTAGTCGGCCGGCTCGAACTCCATCAGCCGGTCGATCGTCTGGAAGGTGAGCTGGTTGACCCAGTGCGGGGTGGCCTTGGCTTCCTCGGTCATCCAGGAGTACGTGCCCTCGTCGGACGCCAGGGCCTGGTCGGCCGGGTCGATGCTGGTCTGGATCATGCGCACCAGCGGCTGCCCGCTGACGATGCCCACCCGGTCGGCCTCCAGCGCGGTGCGCAGACCCGCCAGCACCTCGGGGGTGGTGAGCTGCTTCATCAGGCCGGAGCCGCTGGCCACCGGCACCTGGAGGGCGAGCACCTTGACCCGCCGGTCCACGGCCGCGGTCACCATGGCCGGGCCGCCGCCGAAGCTGGTGCCCCACACACCGATCCGCGAGGTGTCGATGCCGTCCAGGGTGTGCACGTAGTCGATGGCCGCCCGCAGGTCGTGGACGATGCGCCAGGCGTCGGCCTGCTGGCGCGGCTCGCCGTCGCTGACGCCGAAGCCGCGGTAGTCGGCGGCGATGCAGGCGATGCCGGCCTCGTTGAAGACCGCCGCGGTCTCACGTACCCACTCGTGCAGGGTGCCCAGCCCCTGGGCCAGGAGCACCAGCGGATACCCGGCGGCCGGGCGAGCCGACTCCGGCGTGTACAGCGCGCCGCGGAGGACCGCGCCGTCGGAGGTGAAGCCGATCGGTGTGATCATGGCAAATCTCCTTCTCATACTGTGCTTGGCGCGCCAGGCGAGCGGGCCTGGCGCGCCGGGACCGCGGTGGTCCTGGGTGCTGGGTACGTGTTACGCGCTGACGGTGAGGACGGCCTTGCCGGCCACCTGGCGGTTCATGAGCTTCGCCGCGACCTCGTTGGCGCTCGACCAGTCGGTGCTGACGCTGAGCAGCGGGTTCAGGCTTCCGGTAGCGACGAGCTCCACCAGCAGCGCGAGGTCGTCGGCGTCCGAGCCCTGGGCGTTGAAGAGGAACTGCTTCAGCCCGGCGGTCTCGTGGCCGCCGAAGAACTCGAAGAAGTTCACCTCGGTGCTCTGGCCGGAGGAGTTGCCGGCCAGGAAGATCGTACCGCCGGGGGCGATCTTGGTCAGCGCGGTGCGCAGCGACGCACCACCGGCCGACTCGACGATGATGTCGTAGGCGTCGGGAGCGTCGGCGATGTCGGTCACCACCAGCTCCGCGCCCAGCTCCGTCAGGCCCTTGCCGCGCTCGGCACTGCCGACGACGGCGGTGATGCTGGCGCCGGCCGCCGCGCCCAGCTCGATGAAGAACCGGCCGACGCCACCGGCCGCGCCGGTGAGCAGGATCTTCTTGCCCAGGGTCTGGCCGGAGGCGCGCAGCAGGCGCAGCGCGTTCAGACCAGCGACCGGCAGCGAGGCGGCCTGCTCGAAGGTGACGTTCTCGGGCAGTACGGCGAGCCGGCTGACGGGAGAGGCGACCTGCTGCGCCCAGCCCTTCTCGTCGACCCGCGCCACGACCCGGCTGCCGACGGCCGGCCCGCTGCCGTCAGCGGCGGCGGCGCTCACCACACCCGCGATGTCCCAGCCCAGCTCCCATCCGGCCGGGTACATGCCGGTCATCAGAATGTCGCCGCGGTTGACCGACACCGCCTTGACGTCCACCAGGACCTCGTCGGCGGCGGGCAGGGGTGCCGGACCCTCGGCGAACTCCAGCGGCGTGTCGGCGTTGCCGGTGGAACGGAGAAGACGCATGGGAGATTTCCTTCGCATCGATAGGCGTCATCGGCGGGCGTGCCTGTCCGGGCCTCCGGCGCTGCCGTGACCTCGGAGGAACTGCCTCGTTTCCGGTTACACCTATTCCTTCATCAATCGGACTCGCGGTCGGCAAGAAATTGAATCAGCGACATCCATTGGCGTTGCTCGAAGGCGGGGAATGCGTGTCGGTAAATGTTCGGACAACGCCCCACGCCACTGCCGACCGGCCAGACACCATGATTGGCCTCGGCCGCCGGACACGGAAGGCGGCACCTTGAGGTGCGGTAGTGTCGCCAAGGTGACTACCTACGCCAGCGGTTCGTCCGACGGTCGGTTCGACATCATGTCGGAGGCATGCCCCACCCGCCAGGTCGTCAACCAGATCGGGAGCCGGTGGGGCCTGCTGATCCTGACCGCGCTGGAGGACGGGACCTTGCGGTTCAACCAGCTCAAGATACGGGTCGAGGGCATCAGCCAGAAAGTGCTGACCCAGAACCTCCGGATCCTGGAGCGCGACGGGATCGTCCGACGCCGTGCGATCCTCACCACTCCGGTGACGGTCGAGTACTCACTGACCGCGCTGGGGCGGGAGTTGACGTCGATCATCAGTCAACTGCGGGAGTGGTCGTACGCCCACATGGACAGGATCGAGGAGGCGCGGGCGCAGTACGACGCCGGCGTCCTGTCCGACGCGGACTGAGCGCACCCCGGCATCGAGGGCCGACGCACGAGCTCGCGCAGTGGCCGGCTGAGGAACGAGGCCTTCCGCCGGGGGCGCCCCCGGCGGAAGGCTGGGGGAGAGTGAGCAGGAAGCCGAGCGACCTCGGAGCCGGACCGTCCGCGAGGTGCGGGCGGCGCTGCCGCGTGTCCCGACGCCGTCCGCCACCGCACTCTCCTTCGAGTGATCGATTCCGTCGTACACCTTCCGTTCCGTCATACACGTTCCGGCGCACAGCTTCGAGCAGAGGTGCCCTTACCCGGGGCCACCGGAAAGTCACACCAGCCTCACGCACCCCAGCCGATCTTCACATTCGGCAGAATTGCCTATCAACGACGCGCCGAGAGGCCGGTTCCCTATTTAAACCAAAGTTCCTTGACACGGTTCTACGTCCATAGTTGAATCAGGGCCGTTATACACAACGGACGGCGGGCCTACTGGCCTGTACCGGGGGAACGGGGTGGAGACAGTGCACGACGTGCACATCGCGGCGGTGAGTCTTTGGCTACCCAAACGCCGCGATGCTGTCGAGGACGCGATCGCCGAGGGGCGAGCGGATGAACAGCAGCGCGACCGGGACGGCTACCTGGAACTTCCGGTGAGCACCGACCTGGCCGCGCCCGAGATGGCGGTGGCCGCCGCGACCGAGGCACTGGCCACCGCGGGGCTTGCGGGTGAGCGACTGGGGTTCACCGCGCATGCCTGGATCTACCACCAAGGACACGACTTCTGGTCCCCCGCGCATTTCGTGGCGGCGGGTGTCGGGGCGCTCGAGGCGCTCCCGGTGGGCGTGCAGCAGATGTGCAACGGCGGCGCGACGGCCGTACAGATCGCGCTCGACCGGATGGCGGCGGACCCGGACCTGGAGGCTGCTCTCGTCACCACCGGCGACCGCTTCGCCGCTCCGGTCTTCGACCGCTGGCGCGGTGACTACGCCGTCGCCTACGGGGACGGCGCCACAGCACTGGTGCTGACCCGCGGTCCCGGCCGCTACCGGGTCAGGGGCCTGGCGACCACCGCCGCGCCGGCCATGGAATGGATGCACCGGGGCGACGACCCCTTCTCCGACTCCGCCCGCGAGAACGGCGGCGCGGTGGACGTACGGCGGACCAAGAAGGTCTTCATGGCCGCGGGCGGCGGGCCACTGTTCGCCAGCACGGCGGTCAAGTCCGTCACCGACGTGCTGCACCGGGCGCTGGCCCAGGCAGGGGTCGAGCTGGAGGACCGCCGGCTGCGCTGCGTCGCGCTGCCGCGACTGGGCACCAGCGTGCTGGACGACGCGTACCGGCCCGCGCTCGACGGGCTGCTCCCGCAAGCGGAACTGTTCGACTTCGGCCGGACCACCGGCCACCTCGGGGCGGGCGACGCCGCCGCCAACCTTGCATCCCTGGACGAGCTCTCCGTGCTGGAGTCCGGCGACATGGCCCTTCTCATCTCCGCGGGTGCGGGTTTCACCTGGTCCTGTCTCGTCGTCGAGGCAGTCTGACGCTCTCTCACCGACCCCGGGCCGCGCGACGCGTCCCGCGGTCCGTACCGGGGACCGGCGCGCCGATCGTGCGCCGGTGACATCGCGCCACCCACCCCACATGGCCGTTCTCACATGCTTGCACGAGAGGAATTTCGTGTCATGATCGTATCAACGCTTCCGTCCGCCCCACCGCTCACCGGATTCCTGCCGGCCACCGCCCGCACCGTTGACCGGGCCCTGGTCCACCGCTCCTCCCTGAGCGAGGTCTTCCTGACCGACCTGCGCCCCGAGGACGACGGATTCCTCGCCACCGCGCAACTGCCGCGTTCGCACGCCTACTGGGGCGACCACGTACTCAGCCCGGCGTCGTACGACCCGGTCCTGCTGATCGAGGTCTGCCGGCAGGCCACCCTGGCCGGCTCCCACCGCTTCTACGGCGTCCCCATGGACTCCAAGTTCATCCTCACCCAGCAGACCCTGGCGCTCACCCGGCCCGAACTGCTGACGATCGGCACCGAGCCCGCCGTCCTGCTGCTGCGCGCCACCGTGACCGAGCGCCGCGAGAAGGAGGGCGTGGTCACCGGCCTCGACTACGCCTTGCGGCTGTACGCGCTGCCCGTCGGCCAGGACGCCGAGGACGACGGCGCGACCGAGCTGGGCACCGCCGAGGTGGGCCTGCGCTTCCGGTCGCCCGACTCCTACGCGGACCTGCGGCTGCGCGGCCGTGGCGGTCGCGCTCCGCGCAGTACGGCTCAGATGCCGGCCGCGCAGCAGGCGTTCCCGGCGGCACCGCACCTGGTCGGCCGTCAGCTGGCGGACAACGTGGTGCTCTCCGAGCCCCGGCCGGAGAAGGAAGGCGCGTCCGCGACGCTGCGCATCGCCGCCTCGCACCCCAGCCTGTTCGACCACGCGCAGGACCACGTGCCCGGCATGGTGCTGATCGAAGGAGCGCGGCAGCTCTCGCTGCACACCCTCCGCGATCAGCTCGGGCTGGCCCCCGAGCGCCTCCGGGTGCTGGGCATCCGCGCCGCCTACCAGCGCTTCGGCGAACTGGAGACCCCGATCTCGCTGGGCACCGAACTGCCCTCGGCCCAGGACGCCCTGCTCGCTGATCAGTTCGAAGTGCTGGTCAAAGTCTACCAGGATGACCAGATCATCACCGATCTGACCGTTTCTGTCGGCCGGGTGGCGCGATGACCGTGAACGCCGCGAGCCGAGTCGCCTTCTTCGATGTCGACGAGACGCTGATCGCCACCAAGAGCATGTTCGCCTTCCTCGCCCACTACCTTCGGGCCCAGGGCGAGCCGGGGAGCACGTACGAGCGGCTGACCGGCGAGCTGCACCAGGCCGCCGCCGCGGGCACGCCGCGCCACGAGATCAACCGCCGTTACTACCAGCTCTACAAGGGCCGCAGCGTCGCCTCGCTGGCCGCGGCCGGACGGGACTGGTTCGAGGACTCGCTGGACGGGCTCTTCCTGGACCAGCCGCTCTCCCACCTGGAGGCGCACCGGGACGCGGGGACACCCGTCGTCCTGCTGTCCGGGTCGTTCTTCGCCTGCCTCGACCCGGTGGCCGAGCACACCGGCGCCACCTGGGCGATCGGCACCCGGCCCCTGATGCGGCGCGGTGAACTGACCGGCGACGTGCTGGTGCCGATGATCGGCGACCGCAAGGGGCGCGCGGCCAACGCCGTGGCCGGCGTCCTGGGCGTCTCGCTGAAGGAGAGCTACGCCTACGGCGACCACGCCAGCGACCTCGCGCTGCTGAGCTGTGTCGGGAACCCGCACGTCATCGGCGACGACCCGGTGCTCAAGGCCGAGGCGGAGCAGCACGGCTGGCCCCGGCTGTCGGACACCCCGCGCCCGACCATCCCCGAACCCGTGTACGCGGCACAGCAGCCCGGACCGGCCCCCATGTCGACCTGACCCGGTGACGACCGGCCCACGAAGGGACCGAAACCTCATGACCGAAACGCCAGCGCACGCTGCAGACTCCGGCGCCGCCGACACCGGCGCCCCGAACCCGGACCCGCGTCCGCTGCCCGTCCTCGTGGTGGGCTCGGGACCGGTGGGCCTGACCGTGGCGGCGGAACTCCTGCGCCGCGGCGTCGACGTCCGCGTGGTGGAGCGTGCCGAGCAGGCCTCCCCGCGGACCAAGGCGCTCCTGGTGTGGCCGCGCACCCTCGACGTGCTGCGCGGACTCGGCGGCGCCAAGGCCATCGAGTCCGGCGCGCTGCCGGTGGACTCCTTCCGCTACTACTCCTCGGCCCGGCTGACCGCCCGGCTCGGCTTCGACGCGCGCACCCGACCGGCCGTCCTGCCGCAGCCCGCCGTCGAGTCGCTGCTGACCGAGGCCCTGGAGGGGATCGGCGGCACCGTCGAACGCGGCAGCATGCTGGTCGAACTGACGCAGACCGACACGGGCGTGCGGGTGGGGCTGGAGAGCGCCGGCGAGGTCACGCACCACGACTTCAGCTACGTCATCGGCTGCGACGGCGCCAGCAGCACCGTGCGGGAGCTGCTGGGCCTGGCCTTCGACGGCGAGACCCACCCGCTCACCTTCATGCTGGCCGACTGCCTGGTGGAGGGCTCGATCCAGCCGGACGCCGTCCACTACTACTGCTCGCCGCGCGGCGTCCTGGTGATGATCGCCCTGCCGGGCGGCAGGTTCCGGGTGTTCACCTCCGCTCCTCCCGGCCTCACCCGCGAGGAGGCCACCATGGAACTGCTCCAGGAGATGGTGGACCAGCGCGGTCCCGGCGGGCTGCGGATCTACGACGAGGACTGGACCAGCATCTTCGCCGTCCACGCCCGGCACGCCGAACGGTTCAGGACCGGCCGGGTCTTCCTGGCCGGCGACGCCGCGCACATCCACAGCCCGGCCGGCGGCCAGGGACTCAACACCGGTGTGACCGACGCCCACAACCTGGCCTGGAAGATCGCCCTGGCCTGGCACGGCCACGCCGGCGACGCCCTGCTGGACACCTACCAGAGCGAGCGGCGCGAGGTGGCCGGCGCGGTGGTCCGGCAGGCCGAACTGCAGACCGCGGCCTGGCTGATCAAGAAGCCCTGGAAGGTCGCCCTGCGGGACGCCTCGGCCTGGATCGCCTCCACGACCAAGCTGTTCAACCGGGACTACGTGCCGTGGCTGACCGGCCTGCGCACCAGCTACCGGGACGGCGCCGTGATGCCCGACGGCACCCGCCGCCCGGGGGCGGCCGGTGAACGCCGCTTCGTCCCCGGCGCGCTGCTGCCGGCCCGGCTCCTGGAGGACGCCCACATCGTGGGCGGCGGCCTGCACCACACGCTGCTGGTCGTGCCCGGCCGCAAGGACGCGGCCCCGGTCGCCGCCACCGGCCTGCTCTCCGCCGTCTCCCGCGTGGCCGCGGCCGGCGTGCTGCGCCTGCGGACCGTGACCGACCGGCGGCTCGGCACCGAGCAGCAGGGCGACGAGGCGGTCGCCGCGCTGCGGGCCGTACCGGCGGGCAGCCTGCTGGTCCTCGTCCGGCCCGACGGCCATGTGGCGGCCGTCGGCCGACCGGACGCCACCGACGACCTGACCGGGTACCTCGACCGGTACCTGCAGCCCGACCCGCCCCGGCGCACCGAGGAGCAGGCCCCTCAGCCCCAGGAGTTTTCGATCAGCGGTACCTGATGTCACGCCCCCGGGCCAGGCCACCGTCCAGCGCCGCACGGCAGACCCCGGTCCTCTCTGGGTACTTCGGGTCCGCGGCCCCGCCGCGGACCCGAACCCCGAGCGACGCACGCGCCAACTCCTTACACGAGAGCGAGACACCCATGAGCTCCATCGGGATTCTCAGTACCGGCTCCTATCTGCCGGACCGCGTCATCACCAACGCCGACCTGGCCGCCACCGCCGGTGTCACCCCGGAGTGGATCGAGAGCAGGACCGCGATAGTGGAACGGCGGCGGGCCGCCTCCGGGGAGGCGACCTCCGACCTCGCCGCCGCCGCCGCACAGCGCGCCATGGACGCGGCGGGCCTGGTACCCGCCGAGATCGACTTCATCGTCGTGGCCACCTCGACGCCGGACCACCCGCAGCCGGCCACCGCCAGCATCGTCCAGCACCTGATCGGTGCCACCACCGCGGCGGCCGTCGACGTCAACGCCGTGTGCAGCGGCTTCGTCTACGCGCTCGCGATGGCCCAGGGCCTGCTCAGCGTCCGGGCCGGCGGCGGCTACGGCCTGGTCATCGGCGCCGACATCTACTCGCGCATCCTGGACTACACCGACCGCAAGACGGCCATCCTCTTCGGCGACGGCGCCGGCGCCGTCGTGCTCGGCCCGGTCGCCGAGGGCACCGGGATCATCGGCACCACGCTGCGCGGGCACGGTGCCGCCCACGAACTGATCAGCGTGCCGGCCGGCGGCAGCCGCACCCCCTCGTCGGAGAGCACCGTCCGCGAGGGCGGCCACTACTTCCGCATGGACGGCCGCGGGGTGCGCGACTTCGTCAACGCGCAACTGCCGGGAGCGGTCTCCGAGCTGCTCAAGGAATGCGCGATCGACCCCATCGACGTCAAGCACATGGTGCCGCACCAGGCCAACGGCATGATGCTGCGCGACCTGTGGAAAGACCTCGACCTCCCCTCCGCCACCTTGCAGTTGACCGTCGAGCGCTACGCCAACACCGGCTCCGCCTCGATCCCGATCACCCTGGACGCCGCGCACCGCGCCGGCGCGCTGAGCCCGGGGGACAACATCCTGCTGGCCGGCTTCGGTGGCGGCATGAACCTCGGGCTCGCCATGTGCCAGTGGTCCGTGCCCAGCTTCCAGGAGGCGGGTCTGAACTGACGGACGGGAAGGACGAGGAATGCCCTGACCGTACGCTTCCGTGAGACCGGCGGACCGGACGTCCTCACCGTCGAGGACCTTCCGGTGGAACGACCACGGCGGCCACGGGGAGCGGTTCGTCGTCCCGGCTGCGGCGGTGGTCCAGCGCCCCGAGACGATCAGCGCGCCCGTCGGGGCAGCGACCCGGACGGCGTTCCCCACCGTGTACGGCGCTCGGGCGGACGTCGGTGGCGCGCGCGTACGCCATGGCGCGGCGACACGATTCTCCAGATCACCCAGGAGCCCGCACGCCTGCGCGCGGCGAGGGGCTTCATCACCGACGGCCTCGCCTCCGGAAGGCCTGGCCCCGGTGACCGACCGGACTTTCCCGCCGACCGGGATCGTCGCGGCCCACCGCTTCCCGGCGTCGAACGCCGCACGGTGGTCGCGCCGGTCCGGGGAGCACAGGGCGCCGGGGCTCACACGGTCAGGATTAGCCCCCGTCCGCCGTCGATGAGCTCGCGTGCCACCTCGAGAGGGCGGG
>NZ_DATDBG010000154.1:0-7715 GCF_036524955.1 Streptomyces sp. | reverse complement strand
CGCTCGTGGCATCCGGCCGATCCCCGGCCTACCGGGGGTCGGCGGGGTGCGGGGCCACCAGCGGAAGTCCCGAGGCAAGCCGCGCCGCACAGAGCTCAGCCAGCGCCTCGTACGCCGCCGGGCCCATCAACTCCGTCAGTTCGGGCCGGTAGGAGACGTACACCGGTTCACCCGCACCGTGCGCGGACGTCGCCGACGTGCACCACCAGTGCAGATCGTGACCGCCGGGCCCCCACCCCCGCCGGTCGTACTCGCCGATCGACACGACCAGCACCCTGCTGTCGTCCGGCCGGTCCACCCACTCGAACGTCCGCCGGATCGGCAACTGCCAGCACACGTCGGGCTTGGTCTCCAGCGGCTCGCGCCCCTCCCGCAGCGCCAGCGCGTGCAGCGCACAGCCCTGTCCGCCGGCGAACCCGCGCCGGTTGGAGAAGATGCACGCACCGTCCACGACCCGGGTCTGCCGCTCGCCGTCCTCGTTCTCCTCCGCCCAGAACCCGTCCGAACCGGTCCCCAGGGAGTGGAACTGCCAGGTCTGCGGAGTGAGCCGCGCCACATGGGAGGCGACCCGCTTCTCGTCGTCGTCGTCCGAGAAGTGCGCGCCCAGCGAGCAGCACCCGTCGTCCGCCCGACCGGCCACGATCCCCTTGCAGCCGCTGCCGAACACGCACCCCCAGCGCGAGGTGAGCCAGGTCAGGTCGCACCGGAAGACCTGCTCCTCGTCTGCCGGGTCCACGAACTCCACCCACGCCCGCGCGAAGTCCAGCCCGGCCTCGTCCGCCCTGGCCGCCTCGGACCCCCCGGCCGCCCCGGACCCACCCTCCGCCGCGACCGGAGGTACCGCCGCGTTCTTGTCGCCCCTGCGGGCCTTTGCCTTCGCCACGCGCCCAGCGTAAGACCGGAATGCACGGAATGCGGCACCCCATACGCCGGGTGCCGGACCGCCTACGCACCGCCCACCCGCCCTCGCCCTGCCCTCGGCGGGGGGTACCGCCACATCCGTGCCCCGCCCGCGCTAGCGTCATCGCATGCGACTCGGAGTGCTCGACGTGGGTTCCAACACAGTTCACTTGCTGGTGGTGGACGCCCACCCCGGCGCGCGCCCGTTGCCGGCCTACTCCCACAAGGCGGAACTGCGCCTGGCCGAACTCCTCGACGGCCAGGGAGCGATAGGCGAGGCGGGCGTGGACCGCCTGGTCGGTACGGTCCTGGACGCGCTGCGGGTCGCGGAGGACAAGGGCGCCGAGGACGTGCTGCCGTTCGCGACCTCGGCGGTGCGGGAGGCGGCGAACGGGGAATCCGTACTGGCCAGGGTCGAGCGGGAGACCGGTGTGCGGCTCGCCGTGCTGTCCGGCGAGGACGAGTCCCGGCTGACGTTCCTCGCGGTACGCCGCTGGTTCGGCTGGTCGGCCGGCCGGCTGCTGGTGCTGGACATCGGCGGCGGCTCCCTGGAGATCGGCGGCGGCATGGACGAGTACCCGGACGCGGCGGTCTCGCTCCCGCTGGGCGCGGGCCGGCTGACCAGCGGCTGGCTGCCCGGCGACCCGCCGACCCCGGAGGACATACGGAGCCTGCGCCGTCACGTCCGCGCCGAAATCGCCCGTACGGTCGCGGAGTTCGCCCGCTCCGGCCGCCCCGACCTGGCGGTCGGCTCCTCCAAGACGTTCCGGCAGCTCGCCCGGATCGCGGGCGCGGCCAGGAGCGCGGAGGGCCTGTACGTCCAGCGCACCCTGCGCCGGAGCGCGCTGGAGGAGTGGGTGCCGCGGCTCGCCGCGATGACCGTGGAGCAGCGCGCCGCCCTGCCCGGCGTGTCCGCCGGCCGGGCCCGCCAACTGCTGGCCGGCGCGCTGGTCGCGGAGGGCGCGATGGACCTCTTCGAGATCGAGGAGCTGGAGATCTGCCCCTGGGCGCTGCGCGAGGGCGTGATCCTGCGGAAGCTGGACGTGATGGCCACCGAGCCGGACCACGCGCAGATCGTCGAGCCCGGCGAGGACCCCGGCACGGAGGTCACCATGGCCCGCTGGAGCTGAGCCGCACGACGGTGGGGCGGCGTGCCGCTCTCCTCGGCCGTGGGCCGGCGGACTCGTACGGACCCGCCCGCCATGCGGCGGCCCTCGTACGGACCCGCCGGCCATGCGGCGGCGGCCCTCGTACGGGACGCGTGGGACCCGGGTGACGAGCGGCACGCCCCGCGTCGCGGCACCCCGTGCGCCCGACGCGCCGCCGTACCCTGTTGTCCGTGGCCGAACCCGAGGATCCCAAGGCGCACGACGTCCCCCGCGGCGTACGGCGCGGCGGCGGGCATCCCGTCCGCGTGCCCGCCGCGAAGGTGGCGCTGTCCACCGCCTCGGTCTACCCGGAGTCCACGGCGACGGCGTTCGAGATCGCCGCGCGGCTCGGGTACGACGGCGTCGAGGTCATGGTGTGGACCGACCCGGTCAGCCAGGACGTGGACGCGCTGCGTCGCCTGGCCGACTACCACGGCATCCCGGTCCTCGCCGTGCACGCCCCCTGCCTGCTGATCACCCAGCGGGTCTGGTCCACCGACCCCTGGGTCAAGCTCCAGCGCGCCCGGCTCGCCGCCGAGCGCCTGGGCGCCGGCACGGTCGTGGTGCACCCGCCGTTCCGCTGGCAGCGCGGCTACGCCCGCGACTTCGTACGCGGTATCTGGCGGATGGCGGACGAGACGGACGTACGGTTCGCGGTCGAGAACATGTTCCCGTGGCGCTACCGGGAGCGCGAGATGCTCGCGTACGCCCCCGACTGGGACCCCACCAACGACGACTACCGGCACTTCACCCTGGACCTCTCCCACACGGCGACCTCCCGTACCGAGACCCTCGACATGGTCGCGCGGATGGGCAGCCGCCTCGCCCACGTCCACCTGGCCGACGGCAGCGGTTCCGCCAAGGACGAGCACCTGGTCCCGGGCCGGGGCACCCAGCCGTGCGCGCGGCTGCTGGAGCTGCTGGCTGTCAACGGTTTCGACGGGCACGTGGTGATCGAGGTCAACACCCGTCGGGCGATGTCCCCGGCCGAACGCGAGACGGACCTCGCGGAGGCGCTGGCCTTCACCCGCCTCCACCTGGCCACCTCCGCGCAGGTGGGCCGATGAGCACGCACCCGGGCACGGGCACGCACCCGGCGCCATGAGACGCCCGTTCCGCCATACGGACCAGGTGTCCGAATCCTGGGCGACGGGCGTACGCTCGTGGCCCAGGGGCACCGCACCCGGCGGCGTCGTACGAACTCACAGTGAACCCTAGGGAGTGGAACCGTGCCCGAGCTGAGGTCACGTACGGTCACCCACGGCCGCAACATGGCGGGCGCCCGCGCGCTGATGCGCGCCTCCGGCGTCGCCAACTCCGACATCGGCAAGCCGATCATCGCGGTCGCCAACAGCTTCACCGAGTTCGTACCGGGCCATACCCACCTCCAGCCCGTCGGCCGGATCGTCTCGGAGGCGATCAAGGCGGCGGGCGCGGTGCCCCGCGAGTTCAACACCATCGCGGTGGACGACGGCATCGCCATGGGCCACGGCGGCATGCTCTACAGCCTGCCGTCCCGCGACCTGATCGCCGACTCCGTGGAGTACATGGTCGAGGCGCACTGCGCCGACGCGCTGATCTGCATCTCCAACTGCGACAAGATCACCCCGGGCATGCTGATGGCCGCCCTGCGGCTCAACATCCCCACCGTCTTCGTCTCCGGCGGCCCGATGGAGGCCGGCCGCGCCACCCTGGTCGACGGCACGGTCCGCAAACTCGACCTGATCAACGCGATCGCCGACGCCGTCAACGAGAACGTCTCCGACGAGGACATCCTCCGCATCGAGGAGAACGCCTGTCCGACCTGCGGCTCCTGCTCGGGCATGTTCACCGCCAACTCGATGAACTGCCTCACCGAGGCGATGGGCCTGTCCCTGCCCGGCAACGGCTCGGTGCTGGCCACCCACACGGCCCGCAAGGCGCTCTACCAGAGGGCCGGCGCGACCGTCGTGGAACTGACCGAGCGGTACTACGAGCAGGACGACGCGTCCGTGCTGCCGCGTTCCATCGCCACCCGCGCCGCCTTCGAGAACGCGATGGCGCTGGACATCGCGATGGGCGGCTCCACCAACACCATCCTGCACCTGCTGGCCGCCGCGCAGGAGGCCGAGCTCGACTACGGCCTCACCGACATCGACGCGGTCTCCCGCCGGGTGCCCTGCCTGGCCAAGGTCGCGCCGAACGTGGCGCCGGGCGGCACCTACTACATGGAGGACGTGCACCGGGCCGGCGGCATCCCGGCGATCCTCGGCGAGCTGTACCGGGGCGGGCTGCTCAACGAGGACGTGCACACCGTCCACTCGGCCTCCGTCAAGGAGTGGCTGGGCACCTGGGACGTGCGCGGCGGTTCCCCGTCCGCGGAGGCCGTCGAACTGTGGCACGCGGCGCCCGGCTGCGTGCGGTCGGCGGAGGCGTTCTCGCAGAGCGAGCGGTGGGAGAGCCTGGACACGGACGCGGCCGGCGGCTGCATCCGCGACATCGGGCACGCCTACTCCAAGGACGGCGGCCTGGCGGTGCTGCGCGGCAACCTGGCCGTGGACGGCGCCGTGGTGAAGACAGCGGGCGTGGACGAGTCGATCTGGACCTTCGAGGGCCCGGCCGTGGTCTGCGAATCCCAGGAGGAGGCCGTCGACAAGATCCTGCGCAAGGAGGTCGCCCCCGGCGACGTCGTGGTCATCCGCTACGAGGGCCCGCGCGGCGGCCCCGGCATGCAGGAGATGCTCTACCCCACGTCCTTCCTCAAGGGCCGCGGCCTCGGCAAGTCCTGCGCCCTGATCACCGACGGCCGCTTCTCCGGCGGGACCTCGGGCCTGTCCATCGGCCACGCCTCCCCCGAGGCGGCCTCCGGCGGCACGATCGCCCTGGTCGAGGACGGCGACCGGATCCGGATCGACATCCCGAACCGCTCCATGGAACTCCTCGTCCCGGACGACGTGCTGGCCGCCCGCCGCGAGGCCCTGGGCGGCATCTACGCCCCCGCGTCCCGCGACCGCAAGGTCTCCGCCGCCCTGCGGGCGTACGCGGCGATGGCGACCAGCGCGGACCGCGGCGCGGTGCGGGACATCTCGAAGCTGGAGCGCTGAGCCCCCGCCCCCGGCGGTCGCCTCCCAGTACGTACCGGGAGGCGACCGGTCTCTCCCCAGGGCGGACCACCGCTGCCGCCGCGTGCCGGACCACCGCGCCACCCAGGCCGGCGAGGTCGTGCGGCGGACGGCGAGGCCGACCGGGACACCCGTATCGGTGGACGGACGCGTCCGCCCCCGCTGCCGCCCGCCTGCGAGGATGGCCGGGAACGCACCCCGTACCGCTTGAGGTGAGCCGCATGACCGCCGCGACGCCCACGACCGCCGCACCCCAGAAAGTCGCCGTTCTCGGTACCGGAAAGATCGGCGAGGCCCTGCTCTCCGGCATGATCCGGGCCGGCTGGGCGCCCGCCGACCTGCTGGTGACCGCCCGCCGCGCCGAGCGCGCCCAGGAACTGCGCGAGCGGTACGGCGTCGAGTCGGTCGGCAACCCGGAGGCGGCCAAGGCCGCGGACACCCTCATCCTCGCCGTCAAGCCGCAGGACATGGGCGCCCTGATGGACGAACTGGCGCCGCACGTCGCGGCCGACCGCCTCGTCATCAGCGCCGCCGCCGGCGTCCCGACCGGCTGGTTCGAGGACCGCCTCACCGACGGCACACCGGTGGTCCGCGTCATGCCCAACACGCCGGTCCTGGTGGACGAGGGCATGTCCGTCCTCTCGGCCGGACGGCACGCCACCGAGGCCCACCTCGCCCGCGCGGAGGCGATCTTCCAGCCGGTCGGCAAGACCCTCCGGGTGCCCGAGAAGCAGCAGGACGCCGCGACCGCGCTGTCCGGCTCCGGGCCCGCGTACTTCTACTACCTGGTCGAGGCCATGACCGACGCCGGCATCCTGCTCGGCCTCCCGCGCGCCCAGGCCCACGACCTCATCGTCCAGTCCGCGATCGGCGCGGCCGTCATGCTCCGCGACAGCGGCGAACACCCGGTCAAGCTCCGCGAAGCCGTCACCTCTCCGGCCGGCACCACCATCAACGCCATCCGCGAACTGGAGAAGCACGGCGTACGCGCCGCCCTCCTCGCCGCCCTGGAAGCCGCCCGCGACCGCAGCCGCGAGCTGGCCTCCGGCAACTGACCCGGCCTGACCCGGCCGTACGGTCCCGGGCGCGCGGTGCACGTGCCCGGGACCGTACGGAGCATGGCCGGCCATGCCGTACGTGCCGGCGCCCGCTCCCGGTCACGCCGGCGGCAGCAGCCCGATCGCCCGGTAGGCCGCGTCCACGGTCGGCCGGGCCAGCGCCCGGGCCCGCGCCGCCCCCTCCCGCAGCACCCCGTCCACGTACCCCTGATCGGCGCTGAACTCCGCGTGCCGCGCCCGCAACGGCCGCAGCGTCTCCACCACCGCCTCCGCCGTGTCCCGCTTCAGTTCGCCCGCCCCCTCGTACGACTCCGCCAGCGTCTCCGGCTCCTTGCCCGTACAGGCGGACAGGATCTCCAGCAGATTCGCCACCCCCGGCCGCGCCGCACGGTCGTACGACACACCGGGCTCGCTGTCCGTCACCGCTCGCATCACCTTCCTGGCGATCAGCTCGGACTCGTCCAGCAGATAGACGATCCCCGAGGTCGCGTCGTGCGACTTACCCATCTTCGACTCCGGGTCCCGCAGGTCCATCACCCGCGCCGCCACCGCCGGATGCGTCGCCCGCGGCACCACGAAGGTCCGCCCGTACCGCTGGTTGAACCGCTCCGCCAGATCCCGCGTCAGCTCCACATGCTGCGCCTGATCGTCCCCGACCGGCACCTCGTCCGCCCCGTACGCCAGGATGTCCGCCGCCATCAGCACCGGATACGTCAGCAACGACAGCCGCACCCCCTGCCCGGACCGCTCCGCCCGCGCCGACTTCTCCCTGTACTGGATCATCCGCCGCATCTCACCGTCGGACGCCACACACTCCAGTACGTACGACAGGCGCGCGTGCTCGTCCACATGGCTCTGCACGAACACGGCACACACGGCAGGGTCGAGCCCTGCGGCCAGCATCAGGCTTGCCACCTGCTTGCTCAGCCGCCGCACCCGCGCCGGGTCGTGGTCGACGGTGAGCGCGTGCAGGTCCACCACACAGAACAGCGACTCCGCTCGGTACTGGTCCTCCGCCGCCCACCGGCGAAGCGCACACCGAGATAGTTCCCCAGGGTCAGATGCCCGGTCGGCTTGATCCCGCTGAAGATGCGCGTCATGGCTGCTGTCGTCTCCTGTTGTCCTCGCGGGTGTCCCACGGGGTTCTCCCACGGGTGTCCCCGCGACCGGAGCCGCCGCCCACCGCGGCCGGGACAACAAGAACGGCCGCCGAGAACGGCGGCCGTGGGATGCACACGTGATGCATACGTTCAGTCCCGGCCGCCTCTAAGCGACCCACCACTGGGGGCTGTACGCATGCGCTGTCATGTCTGCCAGGTTAGCCCTTGGGTGGCCGGCTCGTCAGCGGGTTGACACTGGTGGGGGTCGTGCGTAGGGTTCTCCGGGTTGTCCGATGTGAGCGCCGGCTGTGGTCGGTCCCCGGGCGGCTATTCCGGTGGAACCTTTCGAGATCGATACGCGCGTGGTCGTGTGTGGTTTTGTTGTGTGTTTTTTCGGAATGTGTGTGG
>NZ_DATDBG010000153.1:0-22348 GCF_036524955.1 Streptomyces sp. | reverse complement strand
GGCCGCGGGCGATACGGGACGGTGGCATCCGTCAACCTCCATGTGGGGGGCGTGAGTTGGGGATGCGGGAAAAATTCTGCGCGCGTAGAACGTGTGGTGCGTGTGGCTTGCGTTACAGGTGGGTGAACGGTGCGGGTCGGGAGGGGCGGTTCGGGGCCAGGGCTGCCGGTGCCTGGGTGCTTGTCCCGGCCGGGCTGCGGCGGTGGGTGGGGCGGGAGAGGATGGGGATGGAGGGCTCGGCACGGCGGCTTGCGGGTACGCGGGCCCGTCGGGTGGCGCCCCAGCGGGTCGCAGTACGGGCCGCACGAGGAGGACAGCATGCCCATCGCCACCGTGAACCCCGCGACCGGGGAGACCGTGAAGACGTTCGAGCCGCTGGGGGCCGAGGCGGTCGAGGCGTGCCTGCGGAAGGCGGAGAGCGCCTTCCGGAGCTACCGGCGGACGGACTTCGCGTCTCGCGCGGGCCTGCTGGCCTCGGCCGCCGACCTGCTCGACAAGGAGCGGGACGACATCGCCCGGATCATGACCCTGGAGATGGGCAAGACGCTCGCCGCGGCCCGGGCGGAGGCGGCCAAGTGCGCGAAGGCGATGCGCTGGTACGCCGCCAACGCCGAGCGGCTGCTCGCCGACGAGCACCCCGACGAGGCCGACGTGGCGGACAGCGGGGCGCACCGGGCCTTCGTCCGCTACCGGCCGCTGGGCGTCGTACTCGCTGTCATGCCGTGGAACTTCCCGCTGTGGCAGGTGATCCGGTTCGCCGCGCCCGCGCTGATGGCGGGCAACGTCGGGCTGCTCAAGCACGCCTCGAACGTGCCGCAGACCGCCTTGTACCTGGGGGGGCTCTTCCCCCGGGCCGGGTTTCCCGAGGGGTGCTTCCAGACGCTGCTGGTGGGCTCACGTGCTGTCGAGGGCATCCTGCGCGACCCCCGGGTGGACGCCGTGACACTGACCGGCAGCGAGGGGGCCGGGCGCTCGGTGGCGGCGGTGGCCGGGGGCGAGGTGAAGAAAACGGTGCTGGAGCTCGGGGGCAGCGACCCGTTCGTCGTGATGCCGTCGGTGGCGGGAGAGCTGGAGGACGCGGTGGTCACCGCGGTCACCGCCCGGGTGCAGAACAACGGGCAGTCGTGCATCGCGGCGAAACGGTTCATCGTGCACGACGGCGTGTACGACGAGTTCGCCGAGCGCTTCACCCGCGTGATGAGTTCCCTGGTGGTCGGCGACCCGATGTCGGAGGCCACCGACGTCGGCCCGCTCTCCACCGAGCAGGGCCGCGCCGACCTGGAGGAGCTGGTCGAGGACGCGCTCGCCCACGGAGCCGAGGCGCTGTGCGGGGCCCGGCGGCCGAAGGCGCTGCCGCCGGGCTGGTACTACGAGCCGACCGTGCTCACCGGCATCACCGCCGACATGCGCATCCACCGCGAGGAGGCGTTCGGCCCGGTCGCGACCCTCTACCGGGTGTCGGATCTGGACGAGGCGGTCACGGTCGCCAACGACACGCCGTTCGGCCTCAGCTCCAACGTCTGGACCCGCGACGAGGAGGAGCAGCGCCGCTTCGCCCGTGACCTGGCGGCCGGCGGGGTCTACTTCAACGGCATGACCGCCTCGCATCCCGCGCTGCCCTTCGGCGGTGTCAAGCGGTCCGGCTACGGCCGCGAGCTGTCCGGCCACGGCATCCGGGAGTTCTGCAATGTCACCACCGTGTGGTATGGACGCTGACGTCCGTCCCCGGACAGCCCCGGGTGCCCTCCCCCGGAAAGGGGAGGGCACCCGGCCGGTGCGGACGTACTCAGTGCTGGGTGCCGGCCGCCCACAGGGTCTGGCCGCCGGCGGACAGGATGACCACGTTGCCGTCGTTCTGGATCACCAGCTCGGCACCGGGGTTGCCCGCGGTGCCCGATGACCACGCGGTCTGGTTGTCCTTGGTGTAGACGACGAAGTGCCCGTCGTCCTGGAACACCGCCCGGTAGCCGCGTCCGCCGGTGTGCGAGGACCAGCGGACCATGCCGTGCTCGTCGGAGATGACGAGGTTGCCGTTGGTCTGCATCGTCACCCGCATACGGTCCGACGCCACGGACTGACCGGGGCCGAGCACGTACGTGGAGTGCACGACGTACGTGCCCCACGCACGGGTGGGCGCGGGCTTCGGCTCGGGGCTCGCCGCCCGGGTGGGGGCGGCCTTGGTCGGGGTGGCTTTGGTCGGGGTCGCCCGGGTGGGGGTGGCCCTGGTCGGGGTGGCCCGGGTGGCGGCCGACGTCGGCTGTGTGCGGGCGGCCGTCGGCTTCACGTGGGCCGCCGTCGGCTTCACGACGGCGGACCTCGTCGCCACCCTGGCGGGCGCCGCCGCGGCCGGCTTCGCCGTGTCCGCCGAGGCCGCCCGGTCCCTGGTGGTGGTCCGGGACCGGTGGGTGGTCACCGCCGGCGTGCTCACCTCGGGCGCGGGGCGCGCGGCCGACGCCACGTGGACAGGCGTCCGGCCCGCGTCCTCGGCCGGCTCGTGCTCGTGGTGCCGGGCGTTCGCGAGGAACGTCAGTCCCGCCTGGACCACCGGATTCGCCGTGAAGAGGGACTTGTCAGCACCGTGCCGCGAGCCGTCCACCTCCGGGCCGGGGATGCCGTGGGGCTTGGGTCCCTGGGTGAAGACCGGGCCGTCCGTCACCTCCGGGTCGGGAACGCCGTGGCGCTTGGGTCCCGCCGCGAAGGCCGGGTCGTCCTTCGCGGCGGTGGGGATGTCGAGCTGCGCCGACCTGCCCGGCGTGAACGCCGGCAGGCCCGCGTCGGTGACCAGAACCTCGGCACGCGGGCCCGGGACGCTGGGCACCGGGCTGACGCCCGCGTCGCCCTGGTCACCGGTCAGCACCGGTGCGCCCGTCTGCGGTCGCGGGATCGCCGCGCGCTTGGTGCCGCCCTCGGCCGGGTCCTGGAGCGGCATCTCGCTGGCGTAGCCGTCGGTGTCGGGCAGCGTGGTGCCCTGAGTGCTGGGCGACAGCGACGCCACCGGCACCGGCTGGCCGAGGCTGTCGTAGTTCATCGTCTCGCCGTGCCCGCCCCGGCCCGACACGAACGGCACGGAGGCCAGCACGGCACCGGCGACCGCGGCGGCGACGAGCAGCGGCCGGTGGCCGAGGCGGACGCCTTGCGGACCGGTGGCGCCCTGCGAGCCGCGGGTGGGCGGACGACCGCCCGCCGCCGCGGCACCGAGCAGACCCGCCGGTACGGGGGCCTCGCCGGTGCCTGCCGCCTGCTCGGCGGGCTGCCTGCGGGCTGTCACGGGGAAGAGCCGGGCTCCGATCCGGCGCTCGGCGGGATCGGTCTGCCCGTCGGTTCCGGTGGTGGGGACCACCGCCGTCGTGGTCGCCAGGTCGGCGGTACCGGTGACCGCCGGGGAGGCGCCGCTGAGGCTCTCGCCGGTCAGGGGCAGCGCTATCGCGCGCCGGATTCTGGGTGGTCCGGCCGCGACGGCCGTCGCGGCCGCCGGCGGCGCACCGCTGGCAGCCGAATGTTCCTGGGCCATTCATGCTCCTTATATGAGCTGATTGTCGGTGTGGCCGTCTTGGCTCCGGCGGCGGCTGCCGTCCTCAGGAAGGAGCGGACGGGGGTTGAGCACGCAGGTCAGGGAGCGTTCCTCCTGGGCGGTTCGGTCAGTACGCGCAGCGCTCCGGTGCTCCGCTGCGGCCACCCGTCGCCGGTGCCCGTGGCGGTGGGCTGGTCGGCGGCGGCACGCAGCCGGCTGAGGACGGGAACGTCGGAGTCGTCGAGCCCGGCGTTCGCGGTCACCGGCATGGCCTCGGTCAGTTCGCGGAGCAGGACCACGGTCGCCCCGGCCCGCTCGCGCACCTGGAGCACCCGGAAGCGGGTGCCGGGACCGAAGACGACCTCCTCGTCGTCGTGGTTCCCGGCGTCCGTGAGTGAACTCGCCCGGCGGCCGGTCACCGACCAGATCAGGTAGTGGTCGGCGGGTACGGCCGGGTACGTCTTGTCCAGCGCCAGGGCGCTGACCGGCGTGGCCTCGCCCAGCTCCGCGCCGGGCAGCAGCAGCCCGATCTCCTCGCCGAAGACCCCGGCGGCCCGTACCGCGGCCCCCCGGAAGGAGGGCAGCCGCCGCAGCCCGGACGCCAGACAGGACAGGAACGACAGGGCGTCGCTCTCCCGGCGCCCTACGGCCGCCCGCAGCGGGTCGTCGCTCAACGGGCCCTCGCCCGCGTCGAGATAGGCGTGCACCGCCGCCAGGTCCGCGGCCATCTCGTCCGACTGCTCGCTCGTCCGGAGCCCGGGAAAACGCGTCAGGGCGCGGTTGACCGCGCCTGCGTGCTGGTCCCACTGGCCGCCCAGGTACGAGCGCAGCGCCGCGCGCTCATCGGCGCTGCTGCGGTGGCTCGGGCGAACGGGGATGTACGCGGCCTCGCGGCGTGTGCCGCCGGGCGAGGCCTCGGCCTCGGGCTCCGGGACCGGCGGCCGGGGTTCCGGCTCGGCCGAAGGCGCGGACGGCGTGTCCGGTGTGCCCGCCCCTTGGGGGACGGTACTTGAGCGCGCTGCCCCGCCGCCGCCCCCGAAACCGCCGTCGGTCGCCGTGGCGAAGAGCCGCGCGGCCGGCGGCGGGATCGGCGCGGGTTCCGGGTCCAGCGGTTCCGAGGTCTCGGCGACCGGCGGCTCACCGGTGGCGGTCCGCTCGAACGCCGGGCCGTCCGGCGCGGGTTCGACGGCCGGCCGGGGCGCCGTATCCGTGCCCGCCCGGAGCTGCCCGAACTCAGTCGGGGACCGCGGGGCTTCGGTGACGTCCGGCGGTTCGGTCTCGGTGGTGGCCCACAGTGGGGTTGTTTCCGGGCTGGGGTTGGGGGTTTCGGTGGTGTGTGGGGCTTCGGTCTCGGTGGTGGCCCACAGTGGGGTTGTTTCCGGGCCGGGGTTCGGAGCTTCGGTGATACGCGGGGCTTCCGCCTCGGTGGTGGCCGACGGGGGTGCGAGCGGCGGTTCAGTGGCCCGCGGCGAGGTCGTCCCCGCGTTGGTCGCCCGGGGTGTGGATGCCGGGGTGGTCGGCGCCGCCGCTTCGGCGGTGGCCGGGGGCGCTGTCTGCCTCCCGGCCGGGGGAGGGCTCCAGGAGCCGGCGCCGCCCGTCCCCTGGGCGGCGGTCGTCGTGATCCGTACAGGGGGCCGGACGGCGGCGGTGTCCGTCCGCTGCGGTGCGGACGCGTGGGAAGGGGCGGACACGTCCGCCCCCGCGGGCGCCGGTGGCGTGACGGTGGGCCGAGCCGGGACCGCGGAAGGATCGTCCCGCGTCGCTGCGGGCCGCGACGGTGCGACGGCGGCAGGCCGGGCCTGCTCTGCTGCCGCCGGACGCTGGGCCGGAGCGGCTTGCGCCGGAGCGGAAGGCGCCGCAGTGACCGGCGCCGACGACACGGGTCCCGCCGCGGGCTCCGGAGGTCCGGCGCGCCAGCCCTTGGGAGCCAGCGCGAGGCCGTGCCGCACGGCGAGCCGCCGCAGGGTCTTCATACCGTCCGCGGTGACCGTGCCGTGCACCTGGATCATGGCGCGGTCGCGCACCTCGTCCTCCAGGGCGCCGAACAGCGAGTCCAGTACCGGCCACAGGGAGTCGTCCAGGCCCCGGCCCGGTACGCCCAGGTCGATCGCCATCACGTCGACGTCGACCACCCGGTCCGAGACCGCGGAGGGGCGTCCGCCGCGCGGGCCCACCCACAGACCGGCCCGGGTCAGCGTGAGCTGCCAGCGTTTGTTGAGCAGGAGCACCCCGGGCTCGGGGCCCTCCCTGAGCCCCACGACCGGGAGGCGCCAGTCGCCCAGGCGCGGCGCGGGGGAGCGGCCGGTGTCCGCGGGAACGCATGTGACGGTCATCACGTACGGCTGCCAGGACGGCATGCCGTCCGAGCCGACCAGCCGCACCCGGGGCGATTCGCTTCGCGCGGCCTGGCCCTCCAGGATCACCGGCAGGCCGTTGACGACCTGCACCTCCAACCCCAGTAGATCGGCGACCTCCTGGCCGACCGTCAGCAGGTCGCGGCCGTCGCCGGGCAGCAGCCGCACTTCCTTGCGTATCTGTCCGGGCAGCGCCGCGATGACGTTCGCCAGGGCCTCGGCGGTCACCGGCGGCGAGCCGGGGACGCCGACCAGTACCAGCGGCCGGTCGGGGTCGGCGGGGACCGCGTAGCGGATCGCGTCGATGTCCTCCGGCCGTGCGCCCGCGGGCTGGACGAGCAGCCCGGCGGGAACCTGCGCCACGACGTGGCCCTCTGCGATGTCCGGGCCGACGCGTTCCAGCGGACCCTGCCAGGCGGGCGCCGGGTGGCGGGCGCCGAGCCGCTGCGGGACGAGTCCGGGAGAGAACAGCCACCAGTCGCCGGTGGTGTCGGGGCCGTCGAGGGCGAACACGGTGCCTCCGGGAACGACCACGGCGACACCGCTGGGCGCCAGCACGTCGACGCCCCACTCCTCGCAGATCCTGCGGGCGGGCGACGGCCGGCCGGGCCACTCGGCCGCGCCCGTCGACATCACCAGCAGCACCGGTCCCGCCCCCGTACGCCTGCAGTCCGCCAGAACCGGGGTGAGCAGCTCGCACAGCTCGTCGTGGTCCCCGTCCCCGAGACCGGCGCCGACCAGGACGGTGGCTTGCCCTGCGGGCCCGTCCCGCAGCGAGTCCGCCGCATCGGTGAGTAAGGCCGGCAACTCGCCCTTGGCGTGCACGATGTGCACGCCGTCGCCGCCGGACAGGACGAGCGGGGCGGATGTCGTGGGCGCGGGGCGGCCGCGGCCCTCGGACGTACGGCGACTCACCGTCCGCCTCCCGTGATGTCGGTGGCGCGGTCGACGGGCGCCGGCCGGTGCCGCAGCCGGGTGTGCCGGCCCGGGTTCACGATCATGCGTCCTCATCTCGCCGTCGGGTGGCGGTCGTGGACCTGTGCGGTCCGCCGACCAGCGCCGGCGAGCGGGAACCCGGCGCGTGTTCCCGCCCCGTTCGGTCCGGAACACGGTTCAAGATACAGCCGGGCCGGAGGAACCGCTCGGCAAGCAGGCCGCCCCCGGGAAACCGTAAAACGCCTGATCCGCCCAGGCGTTGTCGTCCGCCGCCACTCACACCCGGTGCGTCGCCCAACGCGGGTAGCATGGCGCCGCGTTCCTGGTAGGGACAGGCGCCGGGGGACGCCGCGACAGCGACGGAGACGACATGACCCACAGCAGCGCCCCCGACCGACGCGGCGACGAAGCCGGTTCTCCGCGTGCCCGGCGCCGGGCACGCGGGCACACGACCTCCCGCCGCGCCGCGCGCCCGGTGCCGTTCGTGGTCATGGTCCTGCTGGCCGCGCTCGGCGCGCCGGCGGCCCACGCGGCGCCCAACCCCACCCCGTCCGCGTCACCCTCACAGGACGGGATACGGCTGCCGGTCATGCCGGCACAGCTCGGTCTCGGCTTCGGCGCCCCGCGGTGCACGAAGGGTTCCGGGACCGCGATGAACGCGGTTCCGTGGGCCCAGCAGAGCCTGGGCCTCGCCCGGACCCGGCAGTTCACTCGGGGTTCCGGCGTCACCGTGGGCGTGGTCGACACCGGCGTCTCCCCGAAAGCGGCCCGGCTGTCCGGCCGGGTGTCGGCACGCGGGGACGCGGCCCATGACTGCGTCGGGCACGGGACGTTCATCGCCGGGATCATCGCGGCGGCACCCACCGCGGGAGCCGGGTTCTCCGGTGTCGCGCCCGGCGCGCGCATCCTCGCCGCGCGCGGCACCGACGTGACCGGCGTCCCCGACGCGGCGCTGGTGGCCAAGGGCATCAGGGCCGTGGTGGACGGCGGTGCGAAGATCGTGGAAGTGTCGGTCGCCCTCCAGGCCGACAGCCCGGCGCTGAAGTCCGCGGTGGCCTACGCGGCGCGGCGCGACGTCCTGGTGGTGGCCGCCGCCGTCCCGGACGGCTCCCTCCTCACGGCGACCGGCGACACCCCGGCGGCCATGCCGTTCTGGCCGGCCGCCGCACCGGGCGTGCTCTCCGTCCTGGACTACGACATCAACGGTGCCCGGCAGCAGACCGCCATCGTTCCGGTACGGGCGGACCTGGCCGCTCCCGGCCAGGGCGTGACCGGCATCGGGCCGTCCGGGGACGGCTACTTCCTGGGCAACGGGGCTGCCGTCGCCGCCGCGTTCGTGGCCGGCACCGCGGCCCTGGTGCGCGCGTACCACCCCGAACTGACCGCGCCGCAGGTCGCCCAGCGGCTGCTGAGCACCGCCTACCCGGCGGCCGTCCCGCGCCTGGACCCGGGCGGCGCGATCGCCGCCGTACTGCCCCGCACCACCTCGTCGGCCGCGCCGGGCCCGGCGGCGATCCACCTCACCCCGCCGGTTCCCGACGACGGCGCGGCGCGGCGCGCGTACACGCTGGCCGGCGGCTGCGTCCTGCTGACCCTGACGCTCTGGGGGGCGGTGGCGCTGTCAAGGCGCGGCCGCACCCGCCGCGAGCCCGAGGCGGTGCCACCAATTGTGAGCCCATAGGCCGGTGACCTCGCGACCGGCGACCGTGGCCGCCCGGACGGGTGAGCCCGTGAACCGTGAGGTCGCAAAGCCGCCCGGTCCCGCCGGACCCGGCGGCGCCGGGAGCCCGCGCGAACCGACCCCGCGGTCCCGCGAACCTCCGCGCCCCCCGGTTCACACCGTCTGCGGGTCGCCGACCTCCTCCACCAGCGCCGTCTGCATCTGCACCGTGCTGCGGCGGGTGATGTAGAGACCCCGGCCCGGCGGCAGGATCCGCGGCTTGACGCTGCCGAAGATGTACCCCTCCGACGGCGGGCACGACATCAGCAGGCCCGGCGCGTTGACCTCCAGCATGCGGCGGATCAGCGGGTCGTTGAGTCCGCGCATGGCGCCGGCCGCCGCCCGGGAGACGACCATGTGGAAGCCCACCTCGTAGCCGAGCGGCAGATGTTCCAGCAGCGGCTCGAACGGGGTACGCATCGGGCTGGCCACCAGGTCGTAGTCGTCGACCAGGACGAACAGGCGCGGCCCCTTCCACCAGTCGGCGAGCCGCATCCTGGCCGGTGAGATGTCGGCCCCCGGCGTACGGGTCTTCAGCGCCCGGGCGGCCCCGTTCACCAGCTCCTGCAGCTGGTCCACCGACACCGCGTGCCCCAGCCGGTACTCCTCGGGCACCGCCTCCACCAGTTCGCGGCGGAAGTCCACCACGAGGATGCGCGCCTCGGCGGGCGTGAAGCGGTCGGTGACAGCCTTCGCCATCAGCCGCAGCAGGTTGGTCTTGCCCGACTCGGTGTCACCGAACACCACCAGGTGCGGGGTCTCAGCGAAGTCCTGCCAGGCAGGGGCCAGTTCGGTCTCCTCCAGGCCGAGCGCGATCCGCAGCCGCTGTCCCTCGGGCGCCGACGGCAGATCGAGGGCGCTCAGCCGCGTCGGCAGCATCCGCACCGGCGGGGCGGCCGGCCCCGACCAGCTCTCGGAGACCGCCGAGACCAGGTCGGCGACCCCGGCGGCGAGGTCGTCGGCGCTCTCCACACCGTCGATACGCGGCAGCGCCGTCAGGAAGTGCAGCTTGCTGTCGAGGGTCAGGCCGCGCCCGGGGCTGCGCGGCACGCTCCCGGCGCGCCGGATGTCCACCATCGAGTCCAGGGGGTCGCCCATGCGCAGTTCCAGCTTGGTTCCCGCCTGGTCGCGTACGGGGGCGGACAGCTCGACCCAGCGGGAGGTGGTGGTCACCAGGTGGATGCCGTAGTTCAGGCCGCGGGCGGACAGCTGGTTGATGACCGGGATGTCGTCCTGGAAGTCCTGCCGGACCGTCGACCAGCCGTCGATGACCAGGAACACGTCCCCGTGCGGCTCGTCGGGGAGTTCGCCGGCCGCCCGGCGGCGCCGCAGCGTGGCCATCGAGTCGATGCCGTGTTCCAGGAAGAGCCGCTCGCGGCGGGCCAGGATCGAGGTGACCTCGGCGAGGGTGCGGGCGACCCGCTCGGTGTCCAGCCGACCGGCGACCCCGCCGATGTGCGGCAGGCCCGCCAGGCTCGCCAGGCCGCCACCACCGAAGTCCAGGCAGTAGAACTGCACTTCGCGCGGTGTGTGGGTGAGTGCCAGCACCGAGATCAGGTTGCGGACCGCCGTGGACTTGCCGCTCTGCGGACCGCCGGCGATCGCGGCGTGCCCGCCCGCGCCGGACAGGTCGACCATCAGCAGGTCGCGTTGCTGCTCGAACGGCCGGTCGATGATGCCCACCGGCACCTTCAGGCTGCCACGCTCCGACCAGTCCACGGTGGTCAGGCCCAGCTCGGGGTCGGGGGCGAGCGGCGGCAGCAGCCGGTCCAGGGTGGGCGGCAGGTCCAGCGGCGGCAGCCACACCTGGTGCGCCGGCGGCCCGGAGTCGCGCAGCCTGTCGACGGCGACCGACAGCAGCGAGGCCGCCTCCGTCTGCTCCTCCTCGCCGGCGGCCGCGCCCTGCGGCACCGCGGGCGCCTGCCGGGCGGCGACCCATTCGCCGGTCCACGGCACCACCTGGCTGGCGACCTGGGCCTGGGCCAGCTCGCCGACCCGTTGCCGGTAGCCGCCCGACACGTAGGCGCCGCGGAAGCGGGTGAGCGGTTCGGTACCGCTCTTGAGGAAGCCGGCGCCGGGCTGCGAGGGCAGCTCGTAGGCGTCGGGGGCACCGAGCACACCGCGGCTCTCCATCGCGGAGAACGTGCGCAGGCCGACGCGGTACGACAGGTGGCTCTCCAGCTGGTGCATCCGGCCCTCGTCCAGGCGTTGTGACGCCAGCAGCAGGTGCACGCCGAGCGACCGCCCGAGCCGGCCGATCATCACGAACAGGTCCATGAAATCCCGGTGCGCGGCGAGCAGTTCGCTGAACTCGTCGACCACCACGAACAGGCTGGGCAGCGGAGCGAGGGGGGTGCCGGCGGCGCGGGCCTTCTCGTAGTCCAGCGCCGAGGTGTAGTTGCCCGCGGCCCGCAGCAGCTCCTGGCGGCGGATCAGCTCGCCGTGCAGGGCGTCCTGCATACGGGAGACCAGCCCGGCCTCGTCCGCCAGGTTGGTGATCACCGCGGAGGTGTGCGGGAGTCCGTCCAGGCCGAGGAAGGTCGCGCCGCCCTTGAAGTCGACCAGGACGAAGTTGAGCGTTTCCGAGGAGTGGCCGAGCGCCAGCGCCAGCACCAGGGTACGCAGCAGCTCGCTCTTGCCGGAGCCGGTGGCGCCGATGAGCATGCCGTGCGGGCCCATGCCGTTCTCCGCGGACTCCTTGATGTCCAGCTCGACCGGCCGCCCGTCGGCGCCCACCGCGATCGGCACCCGCAGCCGCTGGGCGGGTGTGTTGCGCCGCGCCCAGTAGGCCGCCGGGTCGTGCCGGTGCAGGTCGGGTATGCCCAGCAGCGTGGTCAGCTGGATGTCGGTGGACAGCGGTTCGGCGGACTCCGCGGTCGCGCCGGTGCGCATCGGCGCGAGCACCGCGGCCAGCGCCCGCGCGCCCGCCGGACCCAGCCGGTCCGCCCGCCCGAGCGAGGTGGCCGTCTCCTTGCGGTTGCGGTCGGTGCGCACCAGCCTGACCTCGCCGCCCTCGACCTCCAGCCGGAGCACCGTACGGCCGGGCCGCCAGGCCAGCTCCCCCGACAGGTCCAGGACCACGGTGTTACGCGAACCCGCCCGGTCGAACCGGTGCCCGGCAGGTATCTGGCCGCCGTCCACCACAATGACCGTGTACGGCTCCTCCTTGGTGGGCGGCACGCCGGTCTCGAAGGGCGGGCGCTCGGTGAACTCCTCGCCCAGCAGGTCGTCCAGCTCGTTGGCGGTGGCCGCGATCAGCCGGGTGGGGCCCGCGCCGTCCGACTCGTGCGGGTGCAGGGCGTGCGGCAGCCACTTCGTCCAGTCCCACTCGGGGCGCCGTTCGGCGGCGACGCAGAACGCGATCATCAGGTCCTGCGGGGCGTGCATGACGGCCAGTTGGGCGATGATCGCCCGTGCGGTCACCATCAGCTCGTCGCGTTCGCCGCGGAACAGCACCCGGGCCCAGGCGGGCAGGAAGATCGCGATGGGCTGTCCGGGGACGGTGGAGTAGGCGTTGACGAAGGCGCGCAGCGCGTGCGCGGTCAGCGGGTCGAGGTCCTCGACCGGCTTGGTGGAGGTCGTGGTCAGCCGCAGCGCGAGGCGCTGGTCGCCGACGGCCAACCGTACCTCGCCGAAGTCCTCGTCCGACAGGCGGCGTTCCCAGAGCCGGGTGGTGCGGGCGAACGACCAGAGCGTGGACGGCTCCGGATGCCGCCAGGCCAGCGCCCGCTGCTGCTCGACGACGGCCGACCTGACCTTGCGCCGGACCCCGCCCAGGTAACGCAGATAGTCGCGGCGGGCACCGTTGAGCTTCTGCTTGCGCTCCTGGCCGCTCTTCATCAACTGCCCCATCAGCATGGTGCCCATGGCGATCACCAGGATGCCCACGATGAGGAACGTCATCGGGTTGGAGGCCTGCCCCGGCCGCATGTACAGCAGGACCATCGACCCGGACATCAGCGCCATCGGCAGGTAGGTCATCATGCCCGAGCCGCCGCCGGACACCACTTCCGACATGACAGGGGGCTCCTGCAGCGTCAGGTCGCCGTCGGGCACCTCGGGCCCCCTGCGGCGGGCCGGCCTGCGGAAGAAAACCACGCTCAACGGGACGTCTCCTTCGAGCTGTTGCGGGATGTGCCCGCCACAGGCGGGCGGGAGAACGGGCGGGGCGCGCGGAGGGGGCGGCGGGCCGATGCTCACGGCGTTGTGGAGCGGGGAAAGCCGTGCCATGAGACTATCGGGCGGCGCGGCGGACGGCCCGACAGACGGCCGGCGATTGCGGGCCGCACCAGGAGAGAACCCCCGGCCCGTAGCGTGCGGTCAGTTAGGGTGCGCCCAGGTCAACCGCCGTACACACACCGTGCGGCGGTCCTTCGCCCGCTGCGGTTCGCGCGCTTACGGAGAGGCTGATCACCTGATGAGCGAAGGCTTGGTGGCAGGGCTGTGCCGCCTCACGGTACGGGCCCCGGAGAAGGTCGTCGACCTCGCGGTACCCGCCGACATACCCATCGCCGACCTGCTGCCGGTCATCGTCGGCCACGCCGGCGACGGCCTGGACGAGGCGGGTATCGAGCACGGCGGCTGGGTGCTCCAGCGCGTCGGCGGGCATCCGCTGGACGCCGAGGGCACACCGGAGTCGTTGGAGCTCCACGACGGCGAAGTGCTGCTGCTGCGCCCGCAGACCGAGGCGCTGCCGCCGGTCCGCTTCGACAATCTGGTGGACGCCGTCTCGACCGCCGTCCGGGAGCTGCCGCACGCCTGGACGCCCCGGGTCAGCCGGTGGTCGCTGCGGCTGATGGTGGCCGCCGCGCTGCTGGGATGCCTGACCGTGCTGGCGGTGTCCGGCGGCGACGAACTGTCACGCGCCGCGCTGGCGGCGGGCGCGGCGCTGCTCGTGCTGGCCGGGGCGGGGGCCGCGGGCCGGGTCCTGGACGACCAGGCGGGAGGGGTCCTGCTCGGCCTGACCACCGGCGGGTTCCTCGCCCTGTGCGGCGTGCTCGTGGTGGACGGCCGGTTCTCCTCCGCGCACCCGCACCAGGAGGTGGGGGCGCGGCTGCTGGCGGGATCGGCCGCCGGGGCGATCGGCCTGGTGCTGGCGATGACGGTGGTGGCGGCCTTCACGGTGGTGTTCGCCGCCACGGCCGTCGCCGCGGTCGCCGGCATCGCCGGCGGCGTCCTCATGCTCACCCTCGACGTGCCCTTCTCCCAGGCGGTGGCGGGTGTCGCGGCGGTCGCGGTGATCTTCGGGGCCTTCGTCCCGATGCTGTCCTTCTCGCTGGCCGGACTGCGGCTGCCGCCGCTGCCGACCAACGCCGAGCAGCTCCAGGAGGGCATCGACCCGCACTCCGGCGACGACGTCGCCGACCGCGCCCTGGCCACCGACCGCTGGATGAGCGGCCTGTACCTGGCGGTCGGCACGGTGTGCGCGGTGTGCCTGGCGGGCCTGGCCCAGCACCCAGGCACGCCGGACATCGTGACCTCGGCGCTGCTCGCCCTGCTGCTGGCCCTGCACGGCCGTAACCTCGGCACCTCCTGGCAGCGCCTGGGCCTGGTCGTCCCGGCCGGGCTCGGTGTGGTGCTGCTGGTCGTCGACTTCGCCCGCGACCGGGGACCCGGCGCCCACCTCGGGGCGGCGGCCGGCCTGCTGCTGCTGGCGATCCTGCTGGCCGTGGCCTCCTGGACGGTGCCCGGCCGGCGCATGATCCCGCACTGGGGACGGGCGGGCGACATCCTCCAGTCGGTGGTGGCCATCGCCCTGCTGCCGGCGGTGCTGTGGGTCCTGGGCGTGTACCGCGACCTGCGCGCCATCGGCGGCTGAGCAAGAAGGACGACAAGAAGGACGAGCGGAATGCAGACGCGACGCGACCAGGTCCAGGCCCACCAGTTCGTGGTGTCCCGGCTGACCACCGGCCTGCTGCGGGCCGACCCCGACGCACCGGAAACCCCCACCCGGCGCACCAACCGCGGTATCGCCGTCGGCGCCCTGCTGGGCGCCGTGGCCTGTGTCGGAGCCCTGGTGTTCGGCCTGGTCTCGCCGGGCGGCAACACGTCCTGGCGCAACGGCCAGACCCTGATCGTCGAAAAGGGCACCGGCACCCGCTACCTCTACGACGGACGGCTGCGGCCGGTGCGCAACTACGCCTCCGCCCGGCTGATCGTCGGCAACGACATGAAGACGCAGTCGGTGTCGCCCAAGTCCCTGGCCGGCACCCCGCACGGCGAACCGGTGGGCATCGCCGGGGCGCCCGATGCCCTCCCGTCCGCCGCCGACCTCGACGCCGGACCCTGGGCGGTCTGCGCCGGGACGCAGCCCACCGACTCCGGCAGCCGGGCGCCCGCCACCTCGGTCGTGGTCGACTCCGACGTGCCCGGTACCGGCGTCCGGGGCGACCAGGCCCTGCTGGTCAGCGGCCCGGATGACAGCTACTTCCTGGTCTGGCGCAGCAACCGGTTCAAGCTCGCCGCCGGAAGCACCACCGCCGACGCCCTCGGCTACGGGGCCGCCAAGCCGCTCCCGGTCTCCGCGGCCTTCCTCGACGCGCTGCCCGCCGGCGCCGACCTGGCCCCCCCGCCGGTCCCCGGGCAGGGCGACGACGGGCCCCGGCTGGACGGGAGTCCGACCCGTATCGGCCAGGTCTTCGTCGTCCAGACCCCCGGCTCGAGCAAGCAGTACTACCTCCTCCAGCACGCCGGTCTGACGCCGATCACCACCACCGAGGCGGCACTCGCGCTCAGCGGCCCGGGCGTCCGGGAGAAGGCGTACAAGGGCGGCACTCCGGTCGCGCTGCCCGTCTCCGCCGACGCGCTCAGCGCCGCGCCGGCGCCCGAGGGGTCCCCCCTGCCGGAGGCGGGCGCCACGCCGCCGGCCGCACCGCCGGCGCTGGTGCCGGTCGACGACAACCGGAGCATCTGCGTGCGCATCGCCGCGCAGGCGGCCTCGGGCACCAGGGTGAGCCTGGTCATGGTCGCCTCCGCCGATCTCGTGGCCACCGCGGTGACGCCCACAACGGCCCTGGTCCAGGCGTGCCTTGCGGTGGACGTCATCGCCGTGCCGCCGGACGGCGGCAGCCTCGTCCGGGCACTCGGCAGCGCCGGTGGCGCGATGGGGGACACCACGTATCTGGTGACCGACACCGGGGTGAAGTACCGGATTTCCTCCCGGGAGGCCGCCGAGGCGCTCGGCTACGACCTCACCGCCGCCCGGGGTGTGCCTTCTCCGCTGCTCAACATGCTTCCCACCGGCCCGGATCTGTCGCGCGAGGCCGCGTCGGCAAGCGTGGACAACGCTTCCGGTGTGCCGGTGTGCGCGCAGGAGCCGGCCGGCGGCCGGCCCGCCCGGACCTGATTGAGTTGCGAGAATTAGAGAACGTGGTAAAAGCCGGCGGGGGGCCGTTCCGAAGGTCGGAAGCGTGAATGCAAAAAACTTGCGTACTCGGGAGTTGGTCTTTCGTGTGAGGCGAATCGCACGGGGAAGAGGGGCGTTGAGGCCCTTGCGCGTATTTCTGCTCTTGCGTTTCGCCCCGCCAATGGCATAACCTCGCCGCAATTGGCGTGGATTGGCGCATCCAGACGCCTCTTGGCAGCGACGCCATGGTCAGTTCGGCCTCGACGGGCCCCGCCCACGCGGCGGTGCGAGCCCCGAGGCCGTCATCCCGGCAAGGAAGGACTTCGATATGGCCCTCGCGAGCGGTCAGCAGCAGCAGTCATCCACAGCGACCTACGGGCAGGCGATCCAGAGCCTGGAGAACGCCAGAGACCGCATCACCGCCATCCAGGGGCAGGTCCAGCAAGCCAAGGCGGCCCTGCAGACCCAGTACCAGGGCCCCGACGGTCACGCCTACGCCCAGGTCATGGACACCTGGCTGCAGGAGACCGAGCGCATCAAGGGCACGTGTGCGGCGATGGAGAACGAGCTCGGCATCAGCCTGCAGGCCTCCAACAACGTCCAGGCGTCCAACTACCAGGCCGTGGTGGACCAGGGGAAGCTTACCTCGTTCGGCGGCTCGGTCGAGCACGGCACGTACTCGGCGCTCACCGGCGGCTGAGCCCACCCGGGCGCCAACACCGCTCGACACCGCTCTCCACTCCCTGCAGGTCCCGACCCGGCCCCGCCACGACTTCCCAAGGAGAACCCATGCCCGCCGCCGAAGACGGTATTTACATCGACCACGGTCACGCCATGACCTTCTCTCAGGAGATGATGGACCAGACCAACCGCATCGCGGGGGTCCTCAACGACCTCCAGGGCGAGCTTGCCCCGATCGTCAACTCCTGGCTCGGTCCGGACCGCGACGTGTACTTCAACAAGGTCCAGCCCACCTGGAACGCCGAGGTCCACGCCCTGTCCACCATCCTGCAGAGCCACGCCACGACGCTCGACAACGTCTCCGACCAGTACCGGCAGACGGTGTACAGGAACGCGCAGGGCTTCGAGGAGATCAAGTTCTGAACGTCGTCGCCTCCAACGCCCGGCCCGACGGCGGGGCGGAACGACGGTTGTCGGACCACGTAGCCGCAAGGAGGCCACGATGCCTGTCCCGGATCTGACCGCGCTGGACGCACCGGCGCTCACGGCCTTCATCAACAACGAGGTTGCGCCGTTCCAGCTTCAAATCGTCGACCTGCGCACATCGCACGGCGAGATCCTGTCCCTGTACGACCTGGCCGGCACTCCGCAGCCGCTGCTGATCGGGCAGATGGCCACCGACGGTGACACCAGCGGCAAGGACGTGGTGGCGCACCTGGTGGCCGCCGCCAAGGCGATCGACACCGTCCTCAACAAGCACCAGACCGCCTTCAGCGACCTGAAGCGTGAGCTCGAGGAGGTGATCAGAACGATGCTCAAGACCCAGGGGGACAGCCTCGCCGAGGTCGAAGGGCAGAAGTTCCTCACCGCGATCGGCGACTACAACACCGACATAGGCGGCAGTTCGAGTTCCACCACCCGCCCGTGACCTGATGTCGCGGTCCCGCCGACCACGACGCAGCCGACCCACCACGTGAACCGCGGGTACCGACGCCGAACCTCGTCGGTGCCCGCGGTTGTCTACGGAAGACTTCCCCCTGGAGCCCTGCCATGGCCGTTGACAACTGGGAACACATCATCAACCTGATGACCGGTTGGACCCTGCCCGAACGCTCCGCGGTCACCGGAGCCAAGGGTGACAGCGGGATTCCGTGGATGAACGTGAAGATCCACCGGATAGGTCTCGACGACTCTCCGACGAACTCGCTGCACGACATGGGCGCGACCTTCCAGTTCTACACGGGGTCGGGCGGCTCGGTGGACATGTACCAGGCGGACGTCAACTACGTCGGACTCGACCAGGCCAAGCAGTACTGGGAGCGGAGCGAGTTCGCCCTGTGGCACCTGGTGTTCAACAACTTCCAGACCACCGGCCTGTACGCCCCGGTGGGCGGTGCGCCGACCGGGACCAACGGAGTGGATCTGCACGACTTCGCGAAGCGGGCCCGGTCCTTCGACGCGGCGGGGGATTTCTTCGCCCAGCACACGCAGACCCTCAAGCAGTGGCTCGACGCGCTGGGCAGCGAGCAGGCCGCGTGGAAGGGGAAAGCGGCCGGCGTCTTCTGGCATCTCCTGGACGACCTGCACAACAAGTACGAGAACTTCACCGCGCAGCTCCGGCCGCCCGGGTTCCAGCCGTCGAGCGCGTCACCCTCCACCGGGTACCAGTCCAGCACGCTGCACGGGGACTCGCTCATCGGCGCGGAAGTCGCGCTGCACGGCGGGCTCAGACAGCTGTACCAGACGTACGAGAACTTCTTCTGGCAGCGGGGAACGCCGATATCGATCACACGAGCGAACGGCAGCGGCGATTCCCAGCAGGCGCCCGCCGACCCCCGCGACATCCTGAACCAGATCATGGCGGACATCGCCCAATGGATCCAGCAGTACAACTGGTCCCAGGTCACAGTGACGACCGGTGGCTCCGGTTACATGGGAAACCCGACGGCGCCCCTCTGGGAGGCCTCTGCCAGCTTCTCCAGCAGTCCTGCCTGGGGAAACCTCCAGGACACGAGCACCTGGTCGGCGATCGCCAACGAGGCCGTGCGCCGCTGGACGAGCAACGTCGAGGCCAATCTCGACACGCCGTCCCATCCTGTCGTCAGCCAGCTCCAGCAGTCATGGGTGCGGGTGATGGACCCGGGCTGGAACACGAAGTTCGCATTCGAGGACACCAGTAGGAGAAGTCTCGACACCGAGCTCCAGCAGGAGATCACGGAGGTGAAGCAGAAAGAACTCGGAGACCAGGGCAAGAACTTCCAGGATTCGCTGAACAACTTCGGGAAGAACATCGGTGACTTCGGGAAGAATATCGGTGACTTCGGGAAGAACATGGGTGAGTTCGGGAACAACCTGGGTAAGAACATGGGGGAGTTCGGGAACAATATCGGTGAGTTCGGGAACAATCTGGGCAAGAATCTCAGTGAGTTCGGCAGCAACTTGGGTGGCGGACCGCCGCCTCCGGCATTCACCGCCAATCCCTCCGGCTCCAACAATTTCGGGAGTCTGGGCGGAACCCATGGTCTGCCGGACCTGACCGGTACCCAGGGGACGTCGTTCACGACCAATCCGGCGGGTCTGAACAATTTCGGGGGCTTGGACGGCGGCACTCACGGACTGCCGGGCCTCACCGGTGGCATACGTAACCCGGACGGCAGCATCACCACAACGGGTCCTGGCGGACTGCCGCTGACGACGTTTCCCAACGGCTCCACTCTCACCACCCTGCCCGGTGGCCTAACGCAGCTCACCAATCCGAACGGGAGCGTGAGCACCCGCAACCCCGACGGCAGTGTCACCACGACGTTCCCGAACGGCACCAAGACCACCGTCAATCCGGACGGCACGGTCACCACCACCACGCCGGACGGCAAGACGACCACCAGCCACCTGTCCCCTGGCGAGGAACTGCCCAACCCCGACGGCGGAACGTCCACCATCGGCCCCGACGGTACAGTGACCACCCACTTCCCGGACGGCAGTTCCTTCACGTCGAATCCCGACGGAAGTTTCACCACGACGAACCCCGACGGTTCGCACACCACGACTTTCCCGAACGGTTCGGTGCAAACGGTCGGCCCGGACGGGCAGACGCATCTGACGCAGCCGAACGGGACCGTTTCCACACCGGATGCCCACGGTGGCGTGACGACGACGTTCCCGGACGGCACCAGGACAACGGTCAATCCGGACGGCACGGTAACCACGATCTCGCCCGACGGCCACACGACCACCAGTCACCTGGGTGCCGGTGAGGTGCTGACGAATCCGGACGGCAGTACGACGACGATCACGCCCGGCGGCGGCGTTTCGACGCATTTCCCGGACGGCAGTTCCTTCACCTCGAATCCGGACGGCAGTTTCACCACGACGAACCCCGACGGTTCGCATTCCACGACGTTCCAGAACGGCATGGTGGAAACGGTCGGCAGCGACGGGCAGATGCACCTCACCAGCCCCAACGGCAGCGTCACCACGCAGAATCCGGACGGAAGCCTGACCACCCAGTTCCCCCAGGGCGGTTCGACGACGGTGAACCCCAACGGCGACGTGACCACGACCACCGCGGACGGACGGACGATCACCAGCCATCTGGACCCCGGCCAGAGCCTGGTGAACCCGGACGGCAGCACCACGACGATCGGTACGGACGGTGCCGTCACCACGCGCTTCCCGGACGGAAGCTCGTACACCGTCAACCCGGACGGCACGGTCACCACCACGAATCCCACCGTGGGTTCCGGTTCGAACGGCCTGCCGCACCCCATCACCAGTTCCGGGCCGGACTTCCACCTGCCCGAGTACCACACGCCCGACCTCTCCGGGATCAAGCACGACCTGCCGAACTCCCTGGCCACGCACAACCCCGACGGCAGCCTGACCTCGCACTTCCCCAGCGGCACCACCTCGACGGTGGGCGCGGACGGGTTCACCCGCACCAATTTCCCCGACGGCAGCAGCACGGTGTCCGGCCCCGACGGCCAGTTCCAGGCGCTGCCCAGCCCGGCCACCGCTGCGGCAGGCGCCCCCGGCGCAGCGCCCGGCGGAGCACCGGGCGCCGCCCTGGGTGGCGCCGGCGGCCCCGACGCCGGTCTGCTCGGCCTGATGTCTCCCATGATGATGATGATGGGAATGGCGCGCAGCGGACAGGGCGGTCAGCAGAACAACGAGCAGGAGCGTATCCGCGACACCTACGAGGAGGCCGACGACGACGGCGCCTTCATCCGGCACGCCGGCGTCCTGCAGCCGCCGGCCCCGGTCGAGGAGTCCTACGAGGACGAGGAAGAGGACGCCGAGGAGCTGCTGGGCCGTACCGTCACGGCCTCTGAACCGGGATACGGCCGACCCGGCACGCCCCGTCCGGCGACCCAGAGCGCCAACTCCGCGCGGACCGCAAGGGAAGACGACGTCTGGGGGACGGAGGAGGGGGGGCTGCCCGCCTCCATCGGCCGTTGAGCGCGATCGTCGGCTCGCCCCTAGGCTCTAACCAGTTACAACCCGACCCGCTGCGTACGCCGTTGTCCGTCGCGTGGCGAAAGGCCCGCACACACACCGGTGGAGGACACCTTGGAAGACGCCCTGCAGCACCAACTCGAACAGGCCATGGCCGAGTTCACCAAGCAGCGTCAGGCATTGGAGCAGACGCGCGACGAACTGACCACGATGTCCGTGACGGTCCGGTCGAAGGACCGCGTGGTGGAGGTGACGGTCGGCGCTCAGGGCGAACCGACCGGCATGCGTTTCCTGAACGACAAGCACCGTTCCATGTCGGGGCAGCAACTGGCCTCCAGCGTCCTGGAGGTGCTGGCTGTGGCCCGGCAGGAGGTGGCCGGACGGGTGCGGGCCGGGTTCGACGCCGTGGCTGGCGGTGGTCTCGGGGTCGCGGGCTCCGGCCTGGAGAACCTGGACCTGGACCGGCTCCTGGCACCCCTGATGGGTGAGGGACTCGCCGTGCCGCCTCCGGGCACGGCGGACCGGGCCGCGTCGGCGAAGCGTCCTGGCGGGGGTGCGAACCGTGCCCGGTGACAATCTGTTCGCGGCCAATCCTTCGGATGTCCAGCGCGGCGGCAAGGTAACGGACGACGTCAGTACGTTCATCATGGCCACCGCAAAAGCATTCGCGGACGCCACGTCGTACGATCCCCAGGACCCGCCGTGGGGGGACGACAAGATCGGCCACGGCTTCGAGGCGAACTACCTGACCCCGCACTCGCAGCTCCGTGATGCCGTGACCGGCTTCGCCGAGGCGGTGGCCGGGGCGGCCCGGCTCACCATCACCTCAGGCACCAACTTCCACAGGGCCCAGGGCGACGCCATCGACATGATCCACACCGAAGGCGGAAGGCACTAGGCAGGTGGCTGTCAACCCGTTCCTCGACGGCGTCGTGGTCGCCCTGACCGGGATGCACATTCCCAAGGGCAGTGCGGCCAGGATGTCGAGTGAGGTCGAGGCTCCGCATCGCGCGCTGGTCAACGCCCTTGAGGAATTCCAGGGAATGATCGCGGAGATCACGAACTCCGTTTCGGGAACGGTAAGCGGCCAATGGAACGACGCCTATGTCAAGGCGATGTCGACCTTCGGGAGCGGGAGGGGCGCCGATTACGTCAAGAACGTGAAGGACACCGCGGCGAAGATCGCGGATTACGCCCGTGAGACGGGTTACCAGATCGACTACACCAACCGGATGATCATCGCCCAGGTGGTGCAGTTCCTGTTCGAGTGGGCGCTGACACTGATCCTGGCGATCTTCAACCCCCTCGCCGCGCTGATCGAGCAGTCGTTCCTGCGGGCGCTGTACCAG
>NZ_DATDBG010000152.1:0-15738 GCF_036524955.1 Streptomyces sp. | reverse complement strand
CGGGTACCTGCTCGCGGAAGGTGTGGCGGCAGCCGCGCGTGGGACACACCAGACGCCGCACTCGGACGCGGACCACCACCCGGCGACCGTCGACCGGCACGTCGGCCACCGTTCGCCGGTGATAGCCGTGCACGCGTCCCGACGACGCCCCGCACGCCGGGCAGACCGCGGTGTCCTGCGGAGTCCGTGCCCGCACCACGATCCGCTCGCCCTCGTCGGCCACATCCTCAATGACCAGCGGGGACAACCCCGAAAACACCATCTGCACAAGCTCGTTGACATCCTTCACACCAAGGTCAACGACCCTCACTACGTACCGTCACCACCGAAAGTGAGACAGGGCCAGCCGCTGGACAGACCCGGTTCAAGGCAGAGTCGACGCCGCCGGTGACAACGCCATAGAATCTCTATTTGCACTCCTGCTAAAGAACGTCCTCGAACGCCATCCGGCCACCCGGGAGGACCTCCGCACGGCGATCACCACCCGGATCGAGCGGACCTACCACCGGCGCCGCCGACAACTCCGGCTGAACCGTTGACCCCCATCGACTTCGAGACGATCACGAAGCGCCACCGCCCCCCGGCGGCATGAACCCAGCTGTCACCAATCCGTGCATCAGTCCCGGCCGTTCGCGCCTGGCACCCGGTGCCCGCCCCTGGTGGCATCCAGTCAGGAGGTAGCGATGCGACCCACGTTCCCACTCACCACACCACGCCACCTTGACAACGAGCCCGAAGCCGAGGCTCTGCTCGCGCAGGCTCCGGTCGTCCTCGCGACGATGGGTACAACAGACGTCTGGCTCGCCCTTTCCTACAAGGCGGTGCGCCAGGTTCTGAGCGACAGCCGGTTCAGCCGGGAGGCAGCCACGCTTCCGGGCGGCCCGGTGAAACTGTCCGTCGCCGCCGACCCGTTACTGGTCTCCAGCTTGGAGGGCGAGGGCCACGCCCGTGTGCGCAAGCTGATGTCGCAGGCGTTCAGCCCACGCATGGTCGATCAGCTCGAGCCACGCGTGCAATCCATTGTGGACTCCTTGCTCGACTCCCTCGATCCAACCGCGGATCTTGTGGCAGGTCTCTGCGCTCCACTGCCGTTGATGGTCATCTGCGAGCTGCTCGGCGTGCCCTACTCCGAGGCGGAGGCCATCCGTGGGTGGACCAGGCGGCTGTTCGTCACGGACATCACTCCGGACGAACTGCGGGCCGCACAGAACGAGATGCAGGACTGGCTCGCCGGTCTGGTGCGTCAGAAGCGGGCGAAGCCGGACAACGCGTTGATCTCGGCGATGGTCGCCGCCAACGACGCGGGCGACCACCTCACCGAACCCGAGCTGCTGGCCAACCTCGAGGGCCTGCTGATCGCCGGCCACGAGACGACTGTCAACCAGCTGGGCAACTCGTTGCTGACCCTGCTGCGCCACCCGGACCAACTCGCGTTGCTGCGGTCGTCACCGGACCTGATCGGACCGGCGGTCGAGGAACTACTGCGCTACAGCAGGCTTTTCACCTCGGCTGAGGTCCGGGTCACGACCGAGCCCGTCCAGCTGGAGGGCATTCAGCTGGGAGCGGACGAACCGGTGTTACCGGTCATCGTCGCGGCCAACCGCGACCCCGGTGTGTACCCAGATCCCGGCCGCTTCGACATCACGCGCGAAGGACCGGCAGCGCACGTCGCCTTCGGGCACGGGCCGCACTTCTGCCTCGGCGCGCAGTTGGCCCGCAGGGAGATGCGGGTGGCGATCGGGTCCGTGGTGAAGCGGTATCCGGGACTGCGTCTCGCCGTTGACGAGTCCGAGCTCACCTACGTGGCGGAACTGGTCTTCCGCGGCCTGCGGGCGTTGCCAGTCACTTGGTGATCTGTGGTCTCTGGAACCAGCTGTATTCCGTCTTGGGCGTGATTGATGGGCTCACACTTCGATTCGGGTGGTGACCGTGTCGCGGTGGTCGGGGTGTCCTGCAGGCTTCCCAGGCGCCGAATCCAGCGACCTTCAGGCGGCTGCTGTACGACGGATTCGACGCGATCACCACGCCGCCCGTGGGCCGGCAGACTTCCCGGCGGGGGAGGCTTCGTGGACCGGGTGGACGAGTTCGACACGGCGTTCTTCGGTGCCTCACCCCGCGAAGCCGCGGCCGTGGATCCGCAGCAGGCTTGTACTCGAGCTCGCCTGGGAGGCTCTGGAGAACGCCAGGACCGTCCGGGGCCGAGGCGATGGCCTGGGACCGGATGCACCCCAGACTCACCCACCGTGGCCCATGGCTGGACCACGCCGAGGAGAAACTGCCCGTCCTGCACGGCACGTTGGTGCGGCTGCAGGTCGAGCGCCTGCCGGACGACCGGACCCGAAGCCGGTCTGGCTGTGGTGCTCAGCCACCGCCGCAACGCCGGTGGAGGTGCCCCCTGGTGGCAGTCCTTCCTCCGCAGATTCGATCTTGAGCACACCTTCAGGCTCCTCAAACAAACCCTCGGCTGGACGGCCCCGAAGGTCCGCCACGCCGAGCCCCGCCGCCTCACTCTCGCCCGCGTCCGCCGGGGGTTTCGCAACGTCCGCACAGCACACATGCCAGCGATCAGCGACCTGCACGCGTCGGGCACGGCACGGCGGATCCTCGGCGTAGGTCGCGGAGCCGTCGCGGCACACGACCTCGACCCCCGGATGCTCGCGCAGCCACGCCTCCAGGGTGTCGGCAGTGCGGTCGGGCAGCACGTCGATCCGCTCAAGCGTCTCGGCATCGATCACCGCCTCGCATAGCGATGACGCCGGCGCAGAGCGAAGCCATCAACGCCGATTACACGGGGCACCCGCCCGGCGGGCAACGGGATGCGCAGCACGGCGCGCAGGGCCGTGTGACGAGACACGCCCACCGCGAGTATCGCCAGCAAGCGTGCCCCAGCCCGGCCCGCCAACTCCTGGACCACAGCCTTGACTTGCCTGGTCAGGCGGGCTGTGCGTCGCTGGTATCGCTCCAGCACTCCGGGCACCTGCTCGCGGAAGGTGTGACGGCAACCGCGCGTGGGACACACCAGACGCCGCACCCGCACACCGACCACCACCCGCCGCCCATCGACCGGAACGTCGGCCACGGTCCGCAGATGGTAGCCATGCATCCGGGTCGTCTCAGCCCCGCAGCCCGGGCATGCAGCCGGGCCCTCGGGCGTCCGCGCCCACACCCAGATCCGCTCCCCCTCGTCGACCACATCCTCGACAGCCAGGGAATCCAGCCCGAAAACACCGTACCCACAAGCTCGTTGACAACTCGCACACGATGTCAACGAGCCCAGTCACGCTTCGCTACCACCGAATCTGAGACAGAGCCAGTCGCTGGACAGACCCCCAGGCATACCCACCGCAACACCAACCTGACCAAGCACTACTAGACCTCGGCCGCGACCTTCTCCTCGGGCTCCTCGGGCTCGGCAGGAACCTCGGGCGCGGTGTCGGCAGTGCCGGGCCCGGGCGCGGTGTAGAACACGGACCTCTTCTGCCGCTCACGCTCCAACTCGCCCTTCGCGACGAGGGCCTCCAGCGTATTGCGCACCACCTGGATGCTCGCCGGGCGGTCGGGGTGGGCCTGCGCCAGTTCGCCGGCGACCTCGCTGACCTGGCGCGGCTCGTGGTGCTGGACAAGGAGGGCCAGGACGAGGTCACGCAGAGGGGGTCCGTCGCTTTTCTTCGCACCCGCCGTATCCGCCTTCTGCTCCTTCGGGACTGCGGTGGACGCGGACCGTGTTGCCGTCGTGGCAGCTGCAGGCTTGGCCTTCGCCTTCGTCCGGTTCCCGCCCGTCTTACCGGCCGCCTTCTTCACTCGGCGCGGCTGCGGAACAGCCTGGGTCCCCGCGGCCTGTGCCGGCGCGGCCTCGGCGCTGTCGCCGGGTGAATCGGCCGGCGGCGGTGCGACGCGCCCTGCGGCCAGTGTGCCCTGGGCCCTGACCAGCCACGTCTGTTCCTGCTCCAGTTGGCCGAGGCGGGCCTGCAACTCCGCGATCTGCGAGCGGATGCCCTCCTGCTCCTTCGTGTTTTTCTCCAGGTCGGCCGCAAACTCCTGCGCATACCGGTCCTGGATCTTGGTGCCTGCCGACTCATCGGACACGACAGCTCGCTCTCCTCGTACCTGGTGTTCCTGCCGGATGCTACCCACCTGGGACCCACCATGGATGCGGTTGCCCGCGGTATGCACTCCTGCGGGCACTGACACCACCCCGCCAGGGCGGGAAAACGTCCCCGACTTCTCCGCCTCAGCCGCATGGCTCGGTCCGCACCCGCCTGCGCGGGAACAACGCCTGTATTCGGTGCGGTGATGCCACCGAGGCGTCGGATGTGAGCATACTCGTCGCCCTTCCACCGCTGCCGCTCCAGGTCCGCGTCGATGACGAGGTTCACGGTGAGATCGAAGGTGTCAAACCCGCCCGAGGTGCGCGAGTGGGGTGCTCGAAGTCAGGCACCGGTTCCACAGCCGCCGCTCGGCGCCGACGGTGCAGAAGAAGGCATCGGGCACCGACTACCGCGGACCGTGCGACGAACGCGTCCCGTAGCCGGGCAGCTGCATCCACTTGTCACCGTCTCCGGTCCGGTAGTTGATGAAGACATCAGGCACGACGGTCATTCCTCTGGGGTGCGGTGATGGGCACGGATGTGCTGAGCCCTGGTGACAGAGCGCGTACCGAGGGGCTCCGGGGATGGCGGGCGAAGATACGAGCGAGCTGCCGCAGGTCGGCGGCGATGGTCGCCGAGCTCACCGTTGCGATGGATCCGAGAAGTCGATGGGTGAGATCACAAGCATGGTCGATCTCACCGGCCGCGGCGTGGGCCAGCGCCGGACGCACTCCGTAGCGGACCTGGGTACGCGAGGCGTGGGTATGGCACGTGCGCCATCCGCCGGTCCATGACCTCTGCGGCGTACTTCGACCGCCCCAGGTCACACAGACACCAACCGGTGATCATCGCGACTGGAGCGGACAGGTTCGTGCTGCCGATCACCGGTGCGTCCGGGTCCGGAACATGCCGAGTCGGCAACGCGCGTGCCCGGTCCAGGCTGCGCATGCAGGCGTCGTAGTCACCGGCGATCGCATGGCCCTGCGCCTCCCGCTGGGAAGCCAGACCTTGAAAGCGCGGTGGGAGTTTTCCGCTCTGCGCCCGCCGGGCCAGCCTACCGTCCGGTCGGCGTCCCCGCGGTGGAGGGTGACCACGGCACGGCGGACCAAGGCATACGCCGCAAAGTTGTTGTCACCACTTGCAGCTGCCAGCCCGACAGCCCGCTCCGTCCACCACACTGCGGCCTGCTCGTCCCCGGCCTCCTGCACCGGACGCGAATGCGGGGCGGTTGCTGACAACCGCCCCGCACCGTTATGCGTCAGTTGTTGCCGTGGCCGAGTTCGGTGTCCGCCGGGACATCGGCGAAGCCGCCGAGCCCGTGGTCGCCGTAGGTGCGGTCCACGACTGCCGTGTCACCCGAGATGTTGATCTTCACTGTCGGGCCGAGCGTTCCGCCGCGCCGGAAGTTGTCTTTGGTCCCGATCGTGTCGATGAAGGACTGCACCAGCCCGCCCGGCATGACGTAGTGCGAGTACGCCTGGTAGTGGCCGGGGTGTTGGTTGAAGTCCGGGTCGAACGGGTTCCCCCCCAAGAAGTTGAGGTTCGTCGGGTTACCGAGGGCGAGGCCCGAGCCGCGGTTCAGCGGCTGGAAGTCGCTCCGGACACCATTGCCGACGAAACCGTAGACACCTTCGGGTCCGTCGAGACCCGATGCGTAGGTGTGCCGGTGGCTGATCGTGAAGAGGTAGTACTTGCCGTCCTTCATGTAGATCTGCGGCCGCTCGGTCTGGTCGTTGACGCAGTTGGCGGACAGGATCGGTGGCAGGAACCGCCACTTGTCGAGCTTGTTGTTCTCGGCGACCGCAAGTCCGACGTTCGCCAGCTGGAAGTGCGCGCCGTTGTCCATGACGGTCTGGAGGTCCTCGGCGTGGGGATCGCCTTCCGCATACCCGAGGTCCGCCTTGACGCAGGAACGCGAGCCGCGCTGGAAGGCACTGTTGCCTTCGAACACCATGTAGGTCTTGCCGGGGTGGGCGGGGTCCTCGAAGGTGAACGGGTCACGGAAGTTGTAGAACGGGTTCTGCGCGGCGTTCTGGTAGTACTTGCCGTCGGCCTGCAGGAGGTCGGTGACGTGGTTGAAGCCGGTGAGCTTGACCCCGTTCTTGTTCGTGTGGATCTTGCCGAGGCTCAGGGCGATGCGCGAGTCGTACGGCTTTCTGTCGTTGCCCTGCGCGTCACGGTAGAACGCGACATCCGAGAAGAACAGCTTGATCTCGCCGTTCGGGGAGATGCGCGCCGACCCCGACCACTGGGTCTGATGGCTGTAGGACTTGTCCTTGAAGATGTCGCCGGTCACGCCCTCCGGGAAGACGAGGCCGCCGTATGTCCAGCCGCCGTTCTTGGGACGCTGGTCGGCTGGGATGCCGGTCTGGCGATAGAAGAAGCCGATCTTCGCGAAGGTGTGCCGGTCGTCGAATCCGAGGTTGCGGTCGGCTACGAGCGAGAAGAGGACTTCCCACCCGTTCACGCTGTACTGGTTCGCCTTCGCGTCGGTCAGTGGCCAACTGTCCCACACCCAGACCTGCCCGTTGCTCATGTCCGGGAAGTCCTGCGGAACCGTCGGCATCGTGTACTCCTCCGGCATGGAGTTTTCACGAGAACCAGCCGCGGGGTTGGACATCGCCTTGATCTGCATGGCGTCCGCCCGGGTCCACCTGGAGGTGAAATTCTCCTCGGGGTCGTGGGCCTGCTGGGTATGCGTCGTCGCTGCGGGGAACCCCGCCACCGGCGCGGCCGTGGATACCGGCCCTGCCAACAATGAGATCGTGACCGTGCTGGCCGCAAGCACGCCCAGGATCGTGGTACGTCTGACTCTTCCAGCCATCGCATTCGCCCTCATGGCGTTCCTCCTATCCGCTCAGAATTTCTCTTCATGTTCCAACTGGCCCTTTCAGATGGACTCCCTACGTGCGTACCTACGCGATCGCCTATCACGACCAACTCGACCTCGCGGCATAATCAACCAGCCGAGTCACTCACAGGGAAACGCACCCCCGCACCGACGAGCGTCACCGCGACGGTGAGGGTGGCTGTTCGCCCATGCAAGGGCACGCCACACGTCACTCGCCGTTCGAGACTCGAACCAGCGCCCTTGCGGGGCTGGTTCGCTTTGCCGGGGTAGCAGCCTCCTTCGATTTCTGATGGTCGTCAGACAGGAAGCCACAGGTCGCGGCACCGATGACAAAGGTATGTCGACGAAGGGGGGAGCCTTCGAATGGGTACTCCTGGCGACGGTGAGCCAGCGCGACCGGAGGACCGGGTGCCTGCTGCTCAGCCAGGAGCGACATGGCCCAGGCGCTCGCCGGGGTCGGCGTCACGGATGGGCTATATAAGCGGATTCATCGGCACGAGTGGGCCGATGTTCAACCCTGTTCGGGTTTCCGCGGTACATCCTGCTCGCCCGCATCCCGACAGGCAAGCTTTGTGGCGAACTGAAAACGCGACGGATTCCACTTAGGGGGATCAGCCCGAGTCGCCGTCGTCACGTGGGGAGGCAACTCGCGCGCCGGACGCGCAGTTCGTGCGGGGTCAACCATGCTGTCAGCCAGTCCTCGTGAGTGGATTCACCTGCCAGGGGATCCGCGACGCGCCTGACGGATCGTATACAGATGCGGCCGGCATGCGGCGCGTCGGCGCCGCGCCCCCGGCCGTGTCGGCACCCGTCGCGGGCCGGGCCCGCGCTTCCGGATGACCCCCGCGGCCCGCACCGGCCCGGCGGCCGTGTCGTCCGCCCCCGGTCGTCCTCGGCGCCGCGGGCGATCCGGTCGGGCAGGGCGCCATGCGGAGACGGCCGGCAGGAGGGCCCGCCTCGCCCGCGCCCTGCGCACCGCATCGGAGCGACTATGTGGCGCGGGTCACGGAGAGCGCGCCGCGTGCTCCCCGTGTGTTCTGGCAGGTGGAGGCGGGCGGTTGTCTGGTCATCGGTTAAATTCATCGACGGTGCCCCAGGCCCACCCGACTTCTCCCCGCTGGTCCGCACATTCACAGGCATGTCGGCCGCACCATGGCCCGAGGCAGTCCGCACGAAGCCACTCCATGTGCACCAGCACGCCGTCTATGTCCTCGGTCACCTGCCCGTTCGCGTTGGGGGCACCGGTCCTGGGCGGCTTCCACACATACTCGCGGACTTCGGCCCGGGCCCGGCGGATCGCCGTCAGTGCGCGGGGACCGGCCGCAGCCGGGGTGTCCACCAGGCGCGAGACGGTGGGATCGGAGGCCACCGGTCCGAACCGCGGGCTCGGCCCGAAGCACCGCCATATCGGACAGGCAGTCCCCGCCCAGCGCCACCGCCCGTGCGAGGTCCAGCCACGATCTTGCCCGGGTCGTGCACGGCCCGCGGCTTGCGCCACGGCATCAACGCCGCCGACATCGCCGCGTCCAGACCGGTCTTGCGGACCGTTTCCACCAGCAGCGCCCCACCGGCCTGCGAGACCACCGTGCCCACGTCGTCCCGGACGCGGGCACGTGGATACGACCCGATACGCTTGCTCACCCGGGGAGTGCTTCTTTCCTTGCGACTGACCGGACCCTCGGCACGTCGCATCGTTGCACCCATGAGGGCCGGGTCTGTCAGGCGCGGGTAGGCTCCTGGCTCAGGGTTGTGTTGTGCTGCTGCCGGGGCTGCGTGGTCTTTGTCGCTGTCTCGCGGCCGCTGATTCCTCCGGCGCTCGGCGGGGGGCCGCTGGCGTGCCCGCGGCGTGTGAGGGACGAGTGGGCGGAGGCGCGCGAGCCGGACGCCGGTACCAGGGTGGCGGAGGGCGGAAGGTTGAGGGAGCGACACTTCTTGGTGCGGCGCTGATCGTTGGCGAGAGGCACCGAGATCCACACCGCATCCGGCGAAGCCTACGGGGTCCTGCGGGTCCACGCCGACCTGCAAGGCCGCAAGCGGCTGACACGCGCGCACGGCATCGTCGGCCGCCACCCGCGAAGGAAGAAGAGGACCACAGTCCCCGATCCGGTGGTACCGCCTGTACCCGGACCTGCCGCAACGGGACTTCACCGCTGCCCGGCCCGATGAGCGGTGGTGCGCCGACATCACGTATATCCCAGTCGGTGGCCGGTGGCTGTTCCCGGCCTGCGTGATCGATATCTGCTCGCGCCGGGTGCTCGGCTGGTCGATGTCTCCCGCACATGCGGTCCGGACTGGTCGTCGACGCGCTTGAGATGGCGGTGGCGGCCCGCGGCAGGGACGTGGCCGGCGTGGTGTTCCACTCCGATCGCGGCTCGCACGGTGGATTCAACCGGTCGTCGCAACACATCCATGATCGGCGACGACCAGAAGGCGGAGCTGCCGCCGGCCGACGGGCCCCGGGCACCCGACGGGTGGGGCGTCGTGCTCTGCGGCGACGACCAGAAGGCGGAGCTGCCCTGCCATCCCCGGCCCAGGGCCGTCGATGTGCTGGGGTTCGCCCCCGGTGACCGGGCCGAAGCCCCCATGTGCTGCACCGACCCTATTCTCCGGCGGCCGCGCTTGGCTATCACGCCTGCCTGACCCGCCGCTCTCGGCGGATGCCCGGCCGCACCTGGCGGCCGGCGGCTTCCCCTCGAGGCCGGGCAACTCGCCTGATGTGTGATGCTTTGACCCTACGGTGGTCTGTGTGTAATCGTTGCAGCTCAGACCCCGCCCGGAGGAGCAGCGCATGGCCGAACCGCCGGCTCGCCGTATTTCTCGGCGGAGGGTGTTGCGGAGCGCCGTGCAGGCCGCCGCCGCGGGCGCCGTGTCCTCGGCGTGCACGGGCGGTGCGCACGATGCCGCAGGTGCCGACGGCACGACGGCCCCGGTGGAACCGACGGCCGGCAGCACCTCCCAGCCGCAGTCGTACCGCGCCGCCTACCACTTCACCGTTCCGCGCGAGTGGATGAACGATCCGCAGCGCCCGGTGTACGTGGACGGTGAATACCTCTACTACTACTTGTTCAACGCCGACTACAGCCGCCAGGGCAACGGCACCGCCTGGCGGCTGGCCACCACCAGGGACGGCGTCACTTTCCAGGACCAGGGCATCGCCATCCCGAAGTTCACCACGCCCAACGGGGACGTCTGGTCCGGTTCGGCGGTGGTGGACGCGCAGAACACCGCGGGCTTCGGGAAGGGCGCCGTGGTCGCCCTGGTCACCCAGCGTGATCGCGCGAACGGCGACGCCCAGGCGCAGTTCCTGTGGTATTCAACCGACCGCGGGCGCCGCTTCGCGCCCCTCGGCGACAGGCCCGTGCTGCCCAACCCCGGCAGCAATGACTTCCGCGACCCGAAGGTCGTCCGTGACGACGAGCGCGGCCGCTGGGTGCTGCTACTGGCCGAGGGCAGGAAGATCGGCTTCTACGTCTCCCAGGATCTGCGGTCCTGGCGCTACACGAGCGGTTTCACCACCGACGGCATCGGAATCCTGGAGTGCCCGGACCTCTTCCTCATGCAGACCGACACCGGCGAGGCGACCTGGGTGCTCGGCGCCAGCGCCAACGGCAAGGCGGCGGGGCTGCCGAACACGTATGCCTACTGGACCGGCGCGTTCGACGGCGGGTCCTTCCGCCCGGACACCGCCGAGCCGCAGTGGCTCGATCACGGCTTCGACTGGTACGCGGGGGTGACCTGGGAGACCTACCGCGACGGCCGGATCGACCCCACCACCCGCTACGCCCTGGCGTGGATGAACAACTGGGACTACCCCCACACCACACCCACTCTCAAGGCGGACGGCTTCAACGGCACGGACTCGGTCGTCAGGCAAGTCACCCTCCGCCGCGGGCAGACGGGGCGGTACGTGCTCTGCTCCCGCCCCGCCGACGCGCTCGGCAGCCTGGTCGCGAGCACCACCGAACTGGGCGACATCCAGGTAGCCGGCGACCGCGGACTCTCCTTCGACAGCGCCGCCTACGAGATACAGGCGGATGTGACCTGGGACCGGCTGGACAACGTCGGGATGCGGCTGCGGACCTCGCGGGACGGCAGGCGGCACGTCGATGTGGGCGTGTTCGGGGACCACGCCTACGTCAACAGGTCGGCCGCGCCACATCCGCCGGGCCCGTGGACCGAGAGCCACTCGCCCTTCCCGCCCGGCCGGCGGCAGGTCCGGATGCGGGTGCTGGTGGACCGCACCAGCATCGAGGCGTTCTTCGACGACGGCCAGTACACCCATTCCCACCTGGTGTTCCCCCAGCCCGACGACACCGGCATCTCGCTGTTCGCCCAAGGGGGAAACGCCCTCTTCTCCGGCGTACGCATCCGCGAGTTCACGCAAGGCAACACCGGCAGCTGAAAGACATCACGGCCCAGAAGAGCCCGGGCGTGGCTGTCGGCGGCTGCCTGGGCGCGGGCACACAGCTGCTCGGTCAGGGCTTGGCCGTCGGCGGACGCCTGCTCCGGCTCACGACGCCGCCGCGGCAGCTGCGCGGCCCGCTCCTCCAGCACCACCCGACGCTCTCTCGTCCACACCAGCACATCCGGCACCCTCGAACTCCCCCTTCCCCGGCGCGGTGTCCAGCCGCTCCTTCGGAACGTAAGGGAGCGGCTGCCCGGCGCGTCGCCCGTTCCGGGCACCCACGCGCGGCCTGGCGAACGATCACTTCGAACGATCAGGCCGCCGACCGCCCGAACACCCCACCCGCCGCTCACACCAGGACCCGTGACCTGCGATGCAGGTGGAATTTGGCTATTGCCACCTCGACAGGTCGGGCACACCCATGCCAGGATTCCGCCGTGACCACTACCCGAAAGGCCCATGCCGCGTAGACGGCCAGGCAAGCTCCGCGCGCAGCAGTGGAAACCTCCGCACGACCTGTACCGGCCACGCCCCTGGCCAACCCGTATCGACGGTCTGTCCTCCCGGACCGTCTCGGCCATCCACCGGGTGGAGACCCGGCGTTGGGGAGAAGCAGGCCTGTGGCCCGGCGCCACCGAGGCGGCCCTCAGGTCGTACCGCGGATTCCTGGCACGCCCAGGCCGGCATCTCTACCTGCTCAAGTCGCACTGCGGCTGCAACGGCTGCGAACTGACCGAGAACGTGGCAGCAGCGCGAGACCTCCTCGAACTGATCCTGCCAACGCTCCCTCCATGGCCGCGGCGTGACCTGAAAACCCTGGTGGCAGACCTCGACGGGAAGCTGTGGCACAGGACCCTCCCGGACCCCTCCGCTTACGGAAACCCCAGAGGCGGGAGAGCCTGGTGGCATTCCAGGCTCTACGACGAGACCAGCACGACGTCGATCAGCGGTCCGCGTGGGCGGAGAGCCTCATCGAGCCGCCAAGGATTCGCTGGCGGCCGACCGCGGAGACATCGAAATGATCGTCGAGTGTGCCGCGACGGTGGATGAGCTTGACAGCGGCGTGGCCGCCGGCGTGGAAGGTGTCGGCGGCAGCGGCTTGATCTGCCTCCAGAGCAACGTGGGCCAGGCGTTTTCGGGCTGCTCCGGTGCCCGGAGCAGGAGCGAATGACAGCCGACCAGGCAGACCACGTGGCCCAGTCCCTCCGAGCTCAACTTCGCCGGCGTCCGCACACTCTGTGAACCGACCCCGGAAATTGAGCCAGAGCCGAACCTCGTGATCATCCGGGGTGCGGAGCACCCACCCAGCTGCCTCCCGACCGTCGGTTCAGCCCTCGCGGCCGCCTTACGGCGAGGTGCGGGCTTCGAGGTACATCTGCACGAACGCTTCGACTTTGGCGCGGATGATCCAGGGGTCGAAGGGTTTGACAAGGTAGTCGACCGCACCGGCGGTGTAACCGCGGAACATATGCGCCGGATCGCGGTCCATCGCGGTGAGGAAAATGATCGGGATGTTGCGGGTGCGCGCGCGGCGTTTGATGTGGATGGCCGTCTCGTATCCGTCCATATCGGGCATCTGGACATCGAGCAGGATGACTGCGAATCCCCCGTCGTCCAGGAGGGCTTTGAGAGCGGCCTGGCCCGAGTCGGCCGTGACGATCTCGTGGCCGAGTCCGGCCAGAACGGCCTCGAGAGCCAGGAGGTTCGCCTGCTTGTCGTCGACGGCAAGAATCCGTGCGGTGGTAAGGTCCGCGGCGGACCTCACACCGTCCCCTGGTTCATTGCTCGTCTGAAGGGCGGACAGCGGTCCCTCGGCGACTGCGAGCTGCCGTTCCAGCAGGTCGCACCGGGACTCGGCCAGCATCACCCTCAGCCGTGCTTCCTCCAGTTCGGTCTCCAACGTCGTGACCTGGGCCTGCAGGCGCTGACGTTCGGCGCGCAGGTCTTCCACGCCTTCCGAACCGGCTGTGAGGGGGTCAGTGCGGGTGCGTTCGGCCGTCCACTGGGCTTCCAGCAGGTTCAGGCGCACTTCGAGTTCCGCGATGCGGTGCTGGCGCTCCAGCAGGGCGTCACCCAGCAGGTCTTCCCGGACGGTGGCGCGGCGTGCTTCCCGGTCGGCGTCGGCCAGTTGCCGCTCCAGGACCTCCACGCCGTGTGCCGGCGAGAGCGTGGCCTGGACCGCGCAACGGTGGAGTTCGCGTACGTGTTCCAAAGTGAGGGCAGTGGCCGGGGCACCGTGGTCGGCAGCGAGGTCGGAGAAAAGGTCGACAACGAATTCCCATGGCGGGACGCGAGTACCGCTGAGGTAACGCGAGACAGTTCCGGCGTCGCGGTACCGACGGGCGGCATAGCGGCGAACCGACACCCCCAGTCCGGCGAACAGCGTGCGCAACGCCTGAGCGAACCGTCGGCAGTCATCGTTCAAATGGTCGGCCAGCGGCCGTAATTCGCCCATCAGGTCCTGCTCTCCTCTTCTGGCTGAGTGCCACCGCCCCGGCCTCGGGCCGGGGCGGGCTGTGCCCTGTCACCGAGCATGAGCGCTCGTACGCGTCACTCGGGTCCGGTTCCCGCGATGAGCCGGTCGAAGAAGGGGACGGCAAGGCCGAACGCTCCGACTCCACACAGGACACACTGGCTGGGCGGAGTGCCGCCCACCGCGGACAGGACCCCCGCGCCGATCCCCGTCAGCAACGACAGGGTGAAGACAAGCGCTGCCCTGATGGACAACAACGGCCTTTGCACGGCCTACCTCTCGCCGGCGGCGATGCACGCCGCGCCTGACTGCCGCGGCTGATCAGCCGGGCGGTACCCAGGCTGCCCGTCCGCAACACCGTTGCAGCACCGCAACGGGATTACGGCAGCACCAGGCAACACCTCGCAGGCGCCTGCGACAGCGGCCGCGGACAGCAGGCTGATGTTCCGATGCGGCGCGCGCAGCCGTTCCAGCAGCGGGTAGGCCGCGTCGCGGTCCTGCACGCTCGCGGCAGTGACCGCCACAACCAGCAACAGGCCGAGAGTGTCCACGACCAGATGCCGCTTGCGGCGCGCCACCTTCTTGCCCGCGTCGTACGCGTGAGCCGGCCGGCACCGTGGCGGCCGCCCGCAGCGACTGCGCGTCGACGATGGCGGCCGTCGGCTCCACCGTCCGGCCCTCCGCCTGGCGGACCCGGCCGCGGATCCGGTCACGCAGCCGGTCGTGGAACTCCACAGTGAGCCCCTGCCACCGCCACCTGCGGAAGAAGGCGCAGACCCGGGGCCTGCAAGTTACGTCCCGACGTCACGGCGGCTACCCCGCTCCGGCAGAGGTGCGTCACCCGGCCAGCCGGCGCGAGGCCTGCTGCCGGGCCGGTCAGTGCCGGGGCCTGGGCACCTTCAGTTTGTCCCAGCTCGCCTTGCCCGGGGTGCCGTCGGCGTCCTCGCCCGTGAAGCCGAGCTTGTGCTGCCAGGCCGCGTAGGACCTGCGGTCGGCCTCGGTCCACTCCGGGCTCGGCCCGCTCTCGTACCGGCCGCAGCCCTCGGCGACCAGGCGTCGGCCCATGGCCGTGATGACCGGGGACGTCTGCCCGGTGTGGAAGAAGCCGCTGCCCGGGAACGGCTCGTACGACGGCTTGGGCCGGGGCTTCGGCTCGGGGTCCGTCCCACCGCGGGCACCGTCCCTGCCGCCGAGCCGTTCGGCTATGCGCGTGCGCATGCCGTCCATCGTGAAGCCGCGCGGGTCCTGTTTGCCCGGCTGCCACTCCTTGTGGCCGATGACGGACCGCTCGCTCCAGCCGTGGTGGCGGCAGATGGCGGCGGCGACCTTCTCGATGGCCTCCTTCTGGACCTCGGGCCACGGGTCCTTGCCGTCGCCGAGGTTGACGCACTCGAAGCCGTAGAAGTGCCGGTTGCCGTCGGTGTCGGCCTCGTTGTCGGGTGGCAGCCCACTCTCGTTGACGACGGCGTGCAGGACGTCGCCGTCGCCCAGGCCGGCGTGGTTGGCGCGGCCGTTGCCGACGAGGTGGACGTGGCCCTTCTTGTCGATGACGCCGTGGCAGAGGGGGCCGGGCAGGCCGGGGTAGCCGTCGTAGCAGATGCCGACGGAGGCGGCGGTGCCGGAGGTGACGGTGTGGTGGATCATCACGCCGTTGACCGGGCCCCAGGAGCCTTTGGTGTTGCGGTTGTGGGTGCGCCAACTGCGCACCTCGTGCACCGTCAGGCCCTCCGCGCGCAGGATTTCCACCATTTTCGACGCGCTCAGCGGCCTGGCCATCACTCGTCTCCTTCCTGGGCGGTCCCTGCCTGTGCTGCGGTCTGCGCCGTCCCGCGGGAGGGATCTGCCTCCGCGGCCTGCTCCTCCCGGCCGGCCTCCGCCTCGGCTGCGAGCGTAGCCTCGTCCGCCGCCGGGACGGCACCCG
>NZ_DATDBG010000151.1:0-2406 GCF_036524955.1 Streptomyces sp. | reverse complement strand
TCACTCGAGCGGACGGTCAGCCGGGCGGGCGGTCAGTCGAGCGGACGGTCAGCCGGGCGGGCGGTCAGTCGAGCGGACGGTCAGTCGAGCGGACGGTCGCCGGACGGGACGCGACAGCCGCGGCGGAGGTCAGCGCCCGAGCGCGGCCAGTCGATCCTCGGCGTCAGCGAAGCCGGGCGCCACCTCACGGATGCGCCCGAACAGCTGCCGCGCCGCGGTTGCGTCGCCCGAGCGGTCGTACAGATCGGCGAGCACGTACCACGTGCGGATGTGGTGATCGCGCAGTCGCCGCGGCATCTCCCCCGCTGGCCGCAGCAACGCGATCGCGCCGCGTAGATCACCACGGTCGGCGAGCGAACCGGCCATCACGATGCGGCCTTCCGCCACGACCGCGGCCGACGGCGACGCTGCTTTGAGCTCGGTCCACAGCTCGGCCACCTTGGCGTGGCGGCGCAGCGCCCGGTAGCAGTCGGCCAGCACGGGGAGGTGTTCGACGCTTCCTGACAGTGTCCGGTACGCCTCGAGCTCGGCTGCGGCCACCCGCCACTTGCCGAGGCGGTAGAGCGTCAGCCCATAGAGCTCGCGAGCGCTGGCCACGCCGGCGAGCTCTGCCATGAGCGGTGCAAGGGTCCGACGCGCATCGAAGTACCGCTCGCGGCGGAAGGCGGACTCGGCGATCGACAACTGCTCGCGGAACCGACTTGCATCGCGAGAGCCGAGCGCGCTGAGGAGGTCCTCCTCGAATCGCGTCGGCAACGGGCTGCTGCGCCGCGTCTGCTCCGGATGGCTGGGGACGTCGCGTTTCGGCACCGGTTTCGGCGCGGGCTTCGGCAAAGTCCGTGCACTGCGGCTGATCGCTCCCTTGGCCGCCGCTCGCACGGCACCCTCGTCGATCCACTCCTCCGGCTGCCACGGCTCAGGGGCCTTCGGCTCGGTCTGCCGCAGCCCGGATGTACCTCGACGCGGCGGTGCGTCATCGTCGAACTGCTTCTCGACGTGAGCGGGACGGCCGCGGGAGGGTCCGGACGGTCGACCAGCGTTGCGGCCCGCCGACGGCGGACGGCGGTCACCCGTGCGGCCGGCGTTGCGGCCCGCCGATGGCGGACGACGATCACCCGGTCCGCCGGCGCTGCGGCCCGCTGATGGCGGACGGCGGTCACCCGGACGGGCGCGATCGCCGCGACCATCCGCCTCATCTCGCGGCGCATCGAAGCGCCGTGGCGCCGGCCGGACGACGCGCCCGCTCGATCGTGAACCGGGCCGAGGTCCGCCACTCGGTCGCGCCGTGCGCCCCGCGCTCGACGGCCCTTGGCGCGACCTGTCCTTGTTGTCGCTGCCGCCGCCGCTAGAGCCCGGCCGACCCGAGGTGGGCCGGGCCGGCCGCGAGCGATCGCCAGATGGCCCGGAGGCTGGGCGACCGCGTCCGTATTCCCCGCTGCTGCGGTCGGCGGAGGACCGACTGCTCCCTGCCCCTCGGTTGCCACCCGGGCGGGCGGGACGGCCGTCAGCGCGGCCCGGCGCCGATGCCGATCCATCGCTGCGGCGGGGCGATGGCGACCCCCGGCCCGACGCGCCGCCGGATCCCCCGGGCCCTCGCGACACGCTGCTGTGCGATGGTCGACCGCCTTTGCCCCCACGCCCGGCATCGCTCGAGCCGCCGCGGGGGCGCGGCGACGATGACGAGGGACCATCCGATCGAGGCACGACCGGGAACCCTAGGGCCAGCGACGCGGAAAAACGACGAGAGCCCCCGACTGGCGGGGGCTCTCTACGAGGAATCCGGCGGCGTCCTACTCTCCCAGGGGGTCTACCCCCAAGTACCATCGGCGCTGGCGGGCTTAACTGCCGTGTTCGGCATGGGAACGGGTGTAACTCCGCCGCTATGGCCACCGGAAATCAGTTGTCAACGTGGATCTCCCACGAGGACTCCAGAGCAAGCACGAGCGTTCTTCAAACCAAGCCCTCGGCCGATTAGTACCGGTCGGCTAAATGCGTTACCGCATGTACACCTCCGGCCTATCAACGTGATGGTCTCGTCACGGGCCTTACCAGGTTAACCCTGTGGGAATGCTCATCTTGGAACAGGCTTCCCGCTTAGATGCTTTCAGCGGTTATCCCTTCCGTAGGTGGCTAATCTGCCGTGCCCTTGGCAGGACAACAGACACACCAGAGCTACGTCCATCCCGGTCCTCTCGTACTAGGGATAGCCTTCCTCAACATTCCTTCGGCTGCGGAGGATAGGGACCAAACTGTCTCACGACGTTTTAAACCCAGCTCGCGTACCGCTTTAATGGGCGAACAGCCCAACCCTTGGGACCTGCTTCAGCCCCAGGATGCGATGAGCCGACATCGAGGTGCCAAACCTTCCCGTCGATATGGACTCTTGGGGAAGATTAGCCTGTTATC
>NZ_DATDBG010000150.1:0-2956 GCF_036524955.1 Streptomyces sp. | reverse complement strand
GCCGCCGTCGACCTGGTAGTCGATCACCCTCACTGTCACCCCGCCCGGATGGGAGCGCCGCTGCCCGGCGAGATTCATCCGGGTCAGATATGTCCCGTCAGGCAAGACCTCCATGGGCTCGCGGCGACGAAGGTGCGGGCTCTGATCAGCAAGTGCGCTCCGGCCTGCGTGTATGCCTTCCACAGTGCGACACCGGGGAAGGCCCGGTCCATGATCACCAGCATGCCGGCGGCACTGCCGGCCATCTCCGTCGCCAGCGCGGGCTCGCCACCACCGCCCTTGAAGGTGCCTATCCGCGCGTCGATCGTCGCGTGCGTACCGGTCTCGGTCAGCGTCACTACCCTGGCCTGCGGGAACCCGACGGGCCGACCGGCGCTGTCCACCTGCCCACCAAAAGCGGCACGTGTCGTATCATTATCCGGCACGTCCAGTAAGAACCCGTCGACCGCAGCGACTCTCATCCCGCGCCAGAACGCCACCTCGAGTGTGGGCGGAGCGATCGCCCCCGCCACACGGCGGAACACTCCTTCCAAGGGTGCGGCCCCAAGCTGCTGCCGGGCCCTGGTGAACGACGACTTGTTCGGGACCGACTGGTCCATCCCGCCCAGGGCCCCGACCAGGTTCTCCGCGACATCGTCGTAGGAGTCCTGCTGGAACAGCGCCAGAGCGAGCACGAAGTAGACCATGAAGCGGCTCGACAGGGGACGGGGCTTGGCATCCCGCCGACCACACGCGGTCAGCACCTCGTCCACCAGGTCAGGAACGATCCACTCGGTGAGCAACCCGAGCCGGACATCATCGGACAACCCGATCCATGGATGCATGTCCGGTCAACGAACCAGCACCCCGGCGGTCACCGCGCCTGGAAGAGGAACTACTTGCACCTCTCAAGCAACGGCATTGCCGGCCTGGTCGCTGGTGGAGAAGAAGTACGGCTGCCCGGTCGCGAACCGCTTCGACCGGACCTTGGACGACGGCTGCGCATGCCGCCTCGGCCAGAGTCCTGCGTTGCGGTGCGAAACACCGAGTTACTGACGCCCGTCGCGGCGCGATGCGCACCTCGGGCAGAAAGGCGCCTGGCGTCGGGTGTCCCGGTGGTCGCACAGGAGTTGGTTTCACGAGGGCCCTGTGAGGGGAGCTACTCGCGTTCGGTATTTTCAGCGCATGAGCCCTCGTCGCGTTCTCGCGAAACCCGGCCTGACCATCCTGGTTCTTCTCTCCGTCACGAGTGGATGCATTCTCTTCGGCAGCCAGACCCGCGGGGACCCACCCTCTGACGACGTGCGGGTGGAAGCACCCGCACCCACCGCAAAAGTCAGCGAAATGTGCCGCATGCTCACCGATGAAGTTCCGAGAAATGTAGCCGGTGCCACACAGAGGGCGACGAAACCAGCCTCGCCGTTCACCGCAGCGTGGGGAGACCCTGCCATAATTCTGCGTTGCGGAGTTCCGCGGCCAGATGAAATGAACAATCCCCTCGCCTTGGGAGGCGAAGTAAGCGGAGTCGCCTGGATGATGGAGAGGCCGGGAGATGATGTGTATCGCTGCACCACCACACTCCGAAAGGCCTATGTCGAGGTGACCATCCCAGGAAAGTACGGAGACGTCACAACCCTGATGGACCTTGCCAACGCAATCCACACAACGGTTCCCCCTGGCCTCTAGACACGCGCCACCGCCCTCGACGCGCCCCTCGTCGAAGCGGCGCACGCACGGTACCCGCGGCTCGGGCTCCGCGTGCCTGCCCTCCCGGGAATTCCCGAGATCATCGCGGGCCGCCGCTGGCGGGATTGACCTCGCGCTTTCACCGGGCTCGGCATGGTGAACCCGGTCCGGCCGCTGCGAGGCGCGGAGACGAAGGTGGGTGACACGGTGGTACCCGCCCCATCGTGCGCGGACCTGACAGCGAGCGGACGGCCCTTCGGGTCTCCGGCTGTTGTCAGTGCCCTGTGCTCTGATACGTCGTGAGGGACGGGAGTTGAGCCGAAGCGGCTCACCGCGGGGTGCCCTCACCACCTACACACAGACGGGACATCGCAGACATGACCGAACCGGTGAAGGGCCCTGCCAGCTACTTCCCTTCGATCGAGAAGAAGTACGGCCGCCCGATCGCGGAGTGGACGGACCTCATCCGCTCATCGCCCCTGACCAGGCACATGGAGCTCGTCTCCTGGCTCAAGACCGAGCACGGCCTGGGGCACGGCCACGCCAACGCCCTGGTCGCGCACGCCCTTTCCGAAGACAGCGGCACGTGAGCGTTGTGCGACCCGGGGCATCGTGGGAGGGCGGGAGCTGTCCGGAGGGGCGGCTGCCCGTCCCGACCACGGGGGGGGTGCACACCCCCCCCGTGGTGCCGCACACCACGTACACCGCGCACCGCGGAGCCTGCACGCGGCGGCGCCCCCTACCGCTTCGCCGGACCCCGCACCGGGCCCCACTCCTCCGTGGCTCACCCCGCACTGCTCACCCCGTGATCCGCATCAACGCGATCCGCTCCCCCGCCACCGTGAACGCGAAGTGGGACGGCCCGTTGAAGCCCTCCCCGCCCACCTGCGCGCTGACCGTCGTCGTGTCGCCCTCGGTCGTCACGCCCGTGACCGCCAGCGTCACGTGCTTGCCGATGAACTCGGCGTCGCTCCAGCGCCGGATCGCCTCCCGCCCGCGGAACTCCCGGCCCCAGTCGTCCACGACACCGTCCTCCGCGAAGGCGGCGAGAAAGTCTTCGATGTGCCCGGCGTCGGCGGCCTCAAGGGCGGCGGCGACAGCGAGCGGCAGTGCGGGGGGAGTCGTCATGGCCTGTCAACGAGGGTGGGCCGGCCGGGGACACAGCCGCCCACCCGCTCGGACCAACCCCGCCACCCACCCGCCTGGGCCGACCCCGCAGCCGTCGCCTTCGGCGGGGAACGCCCGGCCGTACCGAGCGCCGGGCCGCCCCCGCCACCGTGCGTACGGCGGC
>NZ_DATDBG010000149.1:0-14231 GCF_036524955.1 Streptomyces sp. | reverse complement strand
GGCGGGCCGCCGCCGGCCAAGGTCCGTCCGGCGACGGCACCGGCCTGTCCGACGACGCCGCCGCGGGACTGGTGGTCGCCCTGGCCTTCCCCGAGCGGATCGCGCGGCGGCGCGCGGGCGGCTCGTACCTGATGGTGTCCGGGATGGGAGCCGAACTCGGCGGGGTGAGCGGCGGGGGCGTCGGCGGCGCGGAGTGGATCGCGGTCGCCGTCGCCGACCGCGGTGCGGGCCGGGCCGATGCCCGGGTGCGGGTGGCGGCCGTGATCGACGAGGAGACCGCGCGGGTCGCGGCGGGCGGCGTGCTGGAGGCGTACGAGGAGGTGCGCTGGCGGCGGGGGGAGGTGGTCGCGCGCCGGGTGGAGCGGCTGGGAGCCGTGGAGTTGAGCGCGGTGCCGCTGACGGCACCCGGACCGGACGCGGTACGGGCCGCCGTACTGGAAGGGCTGCGGGCCGAGGGCACGGCGGTGCTGCGGTGGTCGCGGGACGCGACGGAGACCCGGGAGCGGATGGCGTTCCTGCACCGCGTCCTGGGCGAACCGTGGCCGGACGTCTCGGAGAGCGCGCTGCTGGACCGGGCCGGGGAATGGCTCGGGCCCGAACTGGGGCGCGCCCGGCGGCGCGCCGACCTGGCCGCGATCGACGCGGGGTCCGCGCTGACCCGGCTGCTGCCGTGGGCGACCGGTGAGGCGGTGCGGTTCGCCGAACTGGCCCCGGAGCGCATCGAGGTGCCCAGCGGGTCCCGGATCCGTGTCGACTACGCCGGTGAGCAGCCCGTACTGGCCGTGAAGCTCCAGGAGTTGTTCGGGCTGCGGGAGACCCCGCGGGTGGCGGGCGTACCCGTGCTCGTCCATCTGCTGTCGCCCGCCGGGCGGCCCGCGGCCGTGACCGCGGACCTGGCGTCGTTCTGGCAGCAGGGCTACCGGGCGGTGCGGGCCGAGTTGCGGGGCCGCTACCCCCGGCACCCCTGGCCCGAGGACCCCTCGACGGCCGCGCCGACGAGGCACACGACGGCGCGGCGCCGCTGAAACCGACAGGGTCTCAGGCGGTGGGCGTCACCGCGGGACCGGTGGCCGCGGCGCCGGTCTCCGACGGCGAGGGCGGTGCCGGTGACGGTGACGCCGACGGCGAGTCGGACGGGGTGGCCGACGGGCTCGGCGTGGCGCAGGGGTCGGGCGACGGCGTGGTGGCCGGATCGGGCGAGGGCGAGGGCGTCGCGGTGGCACTCTCAGTCGGGCTGGGCGACGGGCTGGGCGTGGGGCACTCGGTCGGCGAAGGGGACGGAGTCGGGGACGGCGACGGGGTCGTGGTCGGCGTGCCGCTCGGGCTCGGCGACGTCGTCGGCGTGCCGGTCGGCGTCGGCGAGGGGTGGGCGCCGGGGGCCGTCGTGGTCGGCGCCGGGATCGTCGGGGACGGAACCGGAGTGGTGCCGCCCGGGGACGGCGTACCGGTCGGACCGGTGCTGGGCGTGCCGGGCGCGGACGGGGACGGGCTCGGGGACCCGGGCGTGGTGGGCGCCGGGACGGTGCCGGGACCCGGAGTGCCGGCGCGGTCGGCCACGGCGACCGCGCCGCCCTTCCGGAAGTGCTCGTACCACGCCCTCACCAGGTTCAGGTACGCCCGGGAGTGGTTGTAGCCGAGGATCGCCCGGTCCATGTCGTGCGGCACGGCCAGGTCGCGGCCGTCGGCGCACAGGTAACGGGCGGCGGCGAGCGCCGCGTCGTAGACGTTGTTGGGGTTGCTCACCCCGTCGCCGTTGCCGTCCGCGCCCCAGCGCTGCCAGGTGGAGGGGATGAACTGCATCGGCCCGACGGCCCGGTCGTGCACCGCGTCGCCGTCGTAGGCCCCGCGGTCGGTGTCGCTGATGTTCGCGAAGCCGTTGCCGTCGAGCACCGGGCCGAGGATCGGGGTGTACGTCGTGCCGTTCGCGTCGACCGCGCCGCGGCGGGCCTGACCGGACTCCACCTGGCCGATGGCCGCGAGGAGTTCCCACGGCAGGTGGCAGCCGGGGTCGCTGCTCGCGACGGCCCGCTGGGCACGCAGGTACGCGTCCAGGACCGTGGTCGGCAGGTTCGCGCCGCCGCCGGGCACGGTCACCGTGGGGCCGTCGCCCGGTGTGCTGCCGGGTGTGGTCGGGGCGACCGGTCCGGTCGGGACGTTCAGCGGGGGCACCTCGGTGATGTACGGCGAACCGCCGTCGATCTCGGGGCCCGGTGGCGGGGTGACGGCGGCGGACCGCGGGTGGGAGTCCGCGTGGGCGGCGGGCAGGAACCCCGGTGCCTGCGAGGCGCTGAGCGCCGCCATCGCCGCGGCGGCCACCGCCGTCCCCGCCGCTCCCCTGCGTAGCCTCCGGCCGTACCGCCGCGCTGCCATATCGCGGTCCCCTCCCCGTGCGAGATGAGCGCGTCCCTGCGCCACAACTCCGCCGACCCTACGGCAACTTGCATCCCCTGACCACCGCCCGGGCGTGCCCGTACGGTGTACGACCGGGCGTCAGGACTTCGCTGTTCCGGCTGTTCCCCCGCAGGTCAACAGGTGCCTTCCGGACATCCCCCCCACCGGTCCCGGTGCGCTGGGCACCGCGCCGTGCCCCTGGCACGCCACGCCGTTGCCCGTCCGCGCACCACGTGGGCGCGCAGATTTGCACGGCAGGTCCAGGCCGATGCGCATCCGCAACCCGCGCACCTTGTGGGCGCGCAGACTTGGCCGTCCGTGCGCGGACGCCGGCCCTCCGGCGGACGTCCTGCCGCGGACCCCGGCCCTGCGGTGTACGGTCCCGCGGCGGACTCAGTGCGCCGCCGACTCCCAGTCCCCGCCCGAACCCACCGAGACGTCCAGCGGAGCCAGCAGCGGATACGCCCGGGCCATCTCCCGGCGCACCAGCTCCTCCGCCTTCTCCCGCTCCCCCGGGGCCACTTCGAGCACGATCTCGTCGTGCACCTGGAGCAGCATCCGTGACTCCAGCCGCTCCCGCGTCAGCGCCTCGTCCACCCGCAGCATCGCGATCTTGACGATGTCCGCGGCCGAACCCTGGATCGGGGCGTTCAGCGCCATCCGTTCGGCCATCTCCCGGCGCTGCCGGTTGTCGCTGGTGAGGTCCGGCAGATAGCGGCGGCGGCCCAGCAGCGTCTGCGTGTAGCCGGTGCTGCGGGCCTCCTCCACCACCCGGTGCAGATAGTCCCGCACCCCGCCGAACCGCTCGAAGTACGTCTCCATCAGCGCCCGCGCCTCGGCCGCCTCGATACCGAGCTGCTGGGACAGGCCGAACGCGGACAGCCCGTACGCCAACCCGTACGACATCGCCTTGATCTTGCGGCGCATCTCGGCGTCCACCTTGTCCCGGGGGACGGAGAACACCTGCGAACCGACCGTGGTGTGCAGGTCCTCACCGGAGGTGAACGCGGCGATCAGGCCGTCGTCCTGCGACAGATGGGCCATCACCCGCAGTTCGATCTGGCTGTAGTCCGCGGTCAGCAGCGACTCGTAGCCCGCACCGACGACGAAACCGCGCCGGATCGCCCGGCCCTCGTCCGTACGCACCGGCACGTTCTGCAGGTTGGGATCGGTGGAGGACAGCCGGCCGGTCGCGGCCACGATCTGACTGAACGTGGTGTGGATACGCCCGTCCGGAGCGACCGTCTTCACCAGACCCTCCACGGTGACGCGCAGCCTGGCCTGCTCCCGGTGGCGCAGCATGATCACCGGCAGTTCGTGCTCGGTCTGCGCGGCCAGCCACGCCAGCGCGTCGGCGTCCGTGGTGTAACCGGTCTTGGTCTTCTTCGTCCTGGGCAGACCCAGCTCGCCGAAGAGCACCTCCTGCAACTGCTTGGGCGAGCCCAGATTGAACTCGTGGCCCACCGAGGCGTGCGCCTCGGACACCGCGTGCTGCACCGCCGCGGCGAACTGCTGCTCCAGGCCCGCCAGATGCGGGCGGTCGGCGGCGATCCCGGCCCGCTCCATCCGTGCCAGCAGCGCCGAGACCGGCAACTCCACCTCGTGCAGCAGGTGCTCCGCGCCCACCTCCGGCAGCCGCTCCCCGAACACCCCGCCGAGATCGAGCACCGTGCGCGCCTGCACCATCAGCGCCTCGGCCGCCGCCGCGTCCCCGTCGTCCTCACCGAAGGCCAACTGCCCGCTGCCGGTGCCGGCCGGCGCCAGCTCACGGCCCAGGTACTCCACCGACAGCACATCCAGCGCGAAGGACCGGCGCCCCGGCTTGATGAGGTACGCCGCCAGGGCCGTGTCCATCGTGACACCGGACACCTGCCAGCCGTGCTCGGCGAAGACCCGCGCCACGTTCTTCGCGTTGTGCAGCACCTTGGGGCGGGCCGGATCGCCCAGCCACGCCGCGAACGCCTTCTCGTCCGCTTCGTCCAGCTCCGCCGGGTCGAACCAGACAGCGACATCCCCGCCGGCCAGCGCGACCTGCGTGACGCTGCCGCTGCCCAGCTCCCAGGTGTCCGCACTGGCCACCCCGAGCGGACCGTCGGCGTGCTTCCCGAGCCAGCCCGCCAGCTCACCGGTACCCAGCACGGTGCCGTTCACGGCGACACCCTCGGCGACCGCAGCCTCCTCCGCCTGCGCGCCCGGATCCGCGGCGAACAGCCGCTCACGGAAGTTGGGATTGCGGAACTCCAGTACGTCCAGCACGCCGGCCAGCGCCGCCCGGTCGTACGGCCCCCGCTCGAGATCCGCGGGGCCGGCCGTCAGCGCCACGTCCCGCACCATCTCGGTGAGCCGCCGGTTCAGCTTCACCGCCTCCAGGTGAGCCCGCAGGTTCTCCCCGGCCTTCCCCTTCACCTCGGCCACCCGCCCGCAGAGCTCCGCGAACGAACCGAACTGCATGATCCACTTGGCGGCGGTCTTCTCACCGACCCCGGGAATACCCGGCAGATTGTCCGACGGGTCCCCCCGCAACGCCGCGAAGTCCGGGTACTGCCGCGGGGTCAGCCCGTACTTCTCCTGGACCTTCTCCGGCGTGAACCGCGTCAGCTCCGAGACACCCTTCGTCGGATACAGCACGGTCACACCCTCGCTGACCAACTGGAACGCGTCCCGGTCGCCGGTGACGATCAGTACCTCGTACCCCTCCGCCTCCGCCTGGGTGGCGAGCGTGGCGATCACGTCGTCCGCCTCGAAGCCGTCCACCGCGAAACGGCTCACCCTCATCGCGTCCAGCAACTCCCCGATCAGCTCGACCTGGCTGCGGAACTCGTCCGGCGTCTTCGAACGCGTCGCCTTGTACTCCGGGTACTCGTCGAACCGCCACGTCTTGCGGGAGACATCGAACGCGACCGCCAGATGCGTCGGCCGCTCGTCACGCAACGTGTTCGCCAGCATGGACGTGAAACCGTAGATCGCGTTCGTCGGCTGACCCGTGGCAGTGTTGAAGTTCTCCACGGGCAGCGCGTAGAACGCCCGGTACGCCAGCGAATGCCCGTCCAGCAGCAACAGACGGGGGCGGTCGGTCGTCGTCTTCGAGGATGCGTTCTCTGCCACGTCCCCGATCCTCCCACGGCCCACTGACACATTCTTTTGCCGCCCTCCGCCACGGACGCGTGGCAGGATCGGGACATGGCGAAGAAGCCCCCGGCCGGCGACCCCGTACAGGACGCCCCGCACGTCACCGCCCCCCGGCACACCGCGGCCGGACTGCCCGCGATCGGGCACACCCTGAAGGTGGCGGCAGCGCAGATGGGCGTGCGCCGCGCCACCCTCACACTCCTCAAGGTCAACCAGAAACAGGGCTTCGACTGCCCCGGCTGCGCCTGGCCGGAAGGCGACCACCGCCACACCTTCGAATTCTGTGAGAACGGCGCGAAGGCCGTCGCCGAGGAAGCCACCCTCCGCCGGGTCACCCCCGACTTCTTCGCCACCCACCCCGTCAGCGACCTCGCCCGCCGCAGCGGCTACTGGCTCGGCCAGCAGGGTCGCATCACCCAGCCGATGTACCTCCCCGAGGGCGCCGACACCTACCGGGCGATCCCCTGGGACCACGCCCTCACCCTGATCGCCGACGAGCTCAACGCCCTCGGGTCCCCCGACGAGGCCATCTTCTACACCTCCGGCCGCACCAGCAACGAAGCCGCCTTCCTCCTCCAGCTCTTCGCCCGCGCCTACGGCACCAACAACCTGCCCGACTGCTCCAACATGTGCCACGAGTCGTCCGGAGCCGCCCTCACCGAAACCCTCGGCGTCGGCAAGGGCAGTGTCCTCCTGGACGACCTGCACCAGGCCGAGCTGATCATCGTCGCCGGTCAGAACCCCGGCACCAACCACCCGCGGATGCTCAGCGCACTGGAGAAGGCCAAACACCGCGGCGCGCGGATCGTCACCGTCAACCCGCTGCCCGAAGCGGGGACGGAACGGTTCAAGAACCCCCAGACCACCACCGGACTGGCCGGCCCCGGCACCGTACTCACCGACCTCCACCTCCCCGTCCGGCTCGGCGGCGACCAGGCCCTCTTCCGCGCGCTCGGCCGGCTCCTCATCGAAGCCGACGCCCTCGACCGCGACTTCATCACCGCCCACACGGCCGGCTTCGACGCCTACAAGGCCGCCGCCGTCGCCACCGACTGGGCCGAAGTACTGCGGGCCACCGGGCTCACCCGCCCCGAGATCGACCGGCTGCACGCACTCGTCCTCGACGCGAAAAGCGTCGTGGTCTGCTGGGCGATGGGCCTCACCCAGCACAAACACGCCGTGCCCACGATCCGCGAAGTCGTCAACTTCCTCCTGCTGCGCGGCAACGTCGGCCGGCCCGGCGCCGGGGTCTGCCCGGTGCGCGGCCACTCCAACGTCCAGGGCGACCGCACCATGGGCATCACGGAAAAACCACCCGCCGCCTTCCTGGACGCACTCCGCGACGAGTTCGGCTTCGAGCCGCCCCGGGCACCCGGACTCGACGTCGTCCACGCCATCCGCGCCCTGCGCGACGGAACCGCCAAGGTCTTCTTCGCCATGGGCGGCAACTTCGTCGCCGCCTCCCCCGACACCACCGTCACCGAAGCCGCGATGCGCCGGGCCCGGCTGACCGTCCACGTGTCCACCAAGCTCAACCGGTCCCACACCGTCACCGGCGCCCGCGCCCTCATCCTCCCCACCCTCGGCCGCACCGAGAAGGACCAGCAGGCCACCGGCGAACAGTTCGTCACCGTCGAGGACTCCATGGGCATGGTGCACGCCTCCCGCGGCACCCTCACCCCCGCATCACCCCACCTGCTCTCCGAACCGGCCATCGTCGCCCGGCTCGCCCGCGCCGTCCTCGGCGCCCGCAGCTCCATCCCCTGGGCCGACTTCGAGCACGACTACGACCTGATCCGCGACCGCGTCTCCCGAGTCGTCCCCGGCTTCCAGGACTTCACCACCCGCGTGCGCCGCCCCGGCGGCTTCACCCTCCCGCACGCCCCCCGCGACACCCGCACCTTCCCCACCGCCACCGGCAAGGCCAACTTCACCACCGCCCCGGTGCAATACCCCACCGTGCCCGAAGGCCGCCTGCTCCTGCAGACCCTCCGCTCGCACGACCAGTACAACACCACCATCTACGGCCTCGACGACCGCTACCGCGGCATCAAGGGCGGACGCCGCGTCGTCCTCCTGCACCCCGACGACGCCACAGCCCACGGGCTCACCGACGGCGACTACACCGACCTGGTCAGCGAATGGACCGACGGCACGGAACGCCGCGCCGACGGCTTCCGCGTCGTCCACTACCCCACCCCCCGCGGCTGCGCCGCCGCCTACTACCCCGAGACGAACGTGCTGATCCCCCTCGACCACACCGCCGACACCAGCAACACGCCCGCGTCGAAATCCGTCGTGATCCGCCTGGAACACCCGGCCCCCACGGGCAGTTGACCCCACCGTCGAGACACAGCAGACCACCACCGCCGACACACCCGGCGCGCCACCCGTCCCCGTACCCACCACCGACCGGAGCCGACCCCATGGGCGAGCAGACCACCACCACCCACTTCCCGCCGGAGATCCTGGCCCAGTACGCCGGGCTCGGCATCGACCTGCCCGCCCTGTTCTCCGCCGGCCACCTCGGCGACCGGATGGGCATCCAGGTCCTCCAAGCCGCCCCGGACAAAGTGGTCGGCACCATGCCCGTCGAAGGCAACACCCAGCCCTACGGACTTCTCCACGGCGGAGCCTCCGCCGTCCTCGCCGAAACCCTCGGCTCCATCGGCGCGATGCTGCACGGCGGCCCCAGCAAGATCGCGGTCGGCGTCGACCTCAACGCCACCCACCACCGCGGCCTGCGCTCCGGCACGGTCACCGGCACCGCCACCCCGGTCCACCGCGGCCGTTCCTCCGCCACCTACGAGATCGTGATCACCGACGAATCCGACAGGCGCGTCTGCACCGCCCGCCTCACCTGCATGCTCCGCCCCGCCACCCCCTCCGCCCCGACCAACGGCTCCACCGGCATGGCGTGAGACTCCGCCCAGTGTTTCGGGCCCACATGCCGGTCCATCAACGCGACGGCCTCGCGGCGGGCGACGGAGATGTTGTACGGCCGGTCGCCGCGCCGATGCCGGTCGGTTCGATGCCCAGCGCGCGCCACTCGCGGAGGGCAGCCCCGGATATGCCGGTCGACCGGCTCACTGAGTTGAGACTGCGACCTTCGCTGACGAGGGCCATTGCTCGGCGTCGGGTGTCCAGGTCGTACATGCGACCCAGCATCACCGGTTGCGGAACGCGGGTGGGTGAATCGGCGAGAGTTCACCCTGTTCAGCGTCCGTTAAAAAAGACCGCTTACCTTAGAATCGAAGGTGAAGTGCCCCGGGTCGGACTCGAACCGACACTGTATGGGTTTTGAATCCATTGCCTTCTGCCAATTGGGCTACCGGGGCCCCGCAAATCAGAGGATAGCCTACTCCCTGGGTGCCCCAAGCCTAGCGGAGCTAGGTAGGCTCGGGGGTGCAGTACCCCCCGCCTGATACGAGGAGCATCGTGAGCGCCCCGGAAGAGTCGTCCGCCGTCCCGCAGAGTGATGAACAGAAGTCGCATGTGCCGCCGGCGACGACGCGAGTCGTCATCGCTGAGGATGAGGCGCTGATTCGGCTGGATCTGAAGGAGATGCTGGAGGAGGAGGGGTATGCCGTCGTCGGGGAGGCCGCGGACGGGGAGTCCGCGGTGAAGCTGGCGGAGGAGCAGCGGCCGGATCTGGTGATCCTGGATGTGAAGATGCCGGTGCTGGACGGCATCTCCGCTGCCGAGCGGATCGCCAAGGAGAAGCTGGCGCCGGTGCTGATGCTGACCGCGTTCTCGCAGCGGGAGCTGGTGGAGCGGGCCAGGGACGCCGGGGCGATGGCGTATCTGGTGAAGCCGTTCTCGAAGAGTGATCTGGTGCCGGCGATCGAGATGGCGGTGAGCCGGTTCCAGGAGTTGCGGGCGCTGGAGGCGGAGGTCGCGGATCTGGCGGTGCGGCTGGAGACGCGGAAGCTGGTGGACCGGGCGAAGAGCGTGCTGCAGACGAAGTACGGGCTGACGGAGCCGGCCGCGTTCCGGTGGATCCAGAAGACGTCGATGGACAGACGGATGTCGATGCAGGCGGTGGCGCAGGCGGTGATCGACGAGGTGGCGGAGAAGTAGGCCGCTGAGCGTGTGTGTGTACGGGTACGGGCCCGCGCCGATGGAGTCGGTGCGGGCCCGTTGCCGTGGGAGCGCGGGGGTGTGGACGTGTCGGGCCGCTCAGTCCTCGCCGAGGTATGTCTTGCGTACGCCTTCGTCGTGGAGGAGGTCCTGCCCGGTTCCGGAGAGCTTGATCGTGCCGATCTCCATGACGTGGGCCTGGTCGGCGAGGGAGAGCGCGGCTTGGGCGTTCTGCTCGACCAGCAAAATGGTGGTGCCCTGGGATTTCAGTTCGACGATGGTGGCCATGATCTTCTGCATCATGATCGGGGAGAGGCCCATGGAGGGCTCGTCGAGCATGAGGAGCTTGGGCTGGGACATCAGGGCGCGGCCCATGGCGAGCATCTGCTGTTCGCCGCCGGAGAGGGTGCCGGCGGCCTGTTTGCGGCGTTCGCCGAGGATCGGGAAGAGGTCGTAGGCGCGCTGGATGTCCTTGTTGATGCCTGGGCTGTCCTTGCGGAGGTAGGCGCCGAGCTGGAGGTTCTGCTCGATGGTGAGCCGGGGGAAGATGTGCCGGCCTTCCGGGGAGTGCGCGAGCCCCAGGGAGACGATCTTGTGGGCGGGCACTCGGGTGAGGACTTTGCCGTCGAAGACGACTTTTCCGCCGATGGGTTTGAGCAGGCCGCTGAGGGTGCGCAGGGTGGTGGTCTTGCCGGCGCCGTTGGTGCCGATGAGGGTGACGACCTGGCCGGCTTCGACGGAGAAGGAGATGCCTTTGACGGCCTCGATCTTGCCGTAGGCGACCCGGAGGTCTTCGACTTCGAGCAGTGCGGTCATCGGTCGTTCTCCTGCTGCTCGCTGGTGTTCGCGTCTCCGGTCGCGGCTTGCGGGGCGGGCGTGCCGTTCTCCGTCCGGCCCTCGTCGTCGGGTGAGCCTTCGAAGGGTTCGCCGAGGTAGGCGGCGATGACGCGTTCGTCGCTCTGGACGACGTCCGAGGTGCCTTCGACCAGCTTCTCGCCTTGGACGAGGACGGCCACGCGGTCGCAGAGGTTGAAGATGAACCGCATGTCGTGCTCGATGACGAGGACGGCGATGCCCTGGTCGCGGATGGCGAAGACGAGGTCTTCGGTGGCCCGGGTCTCTTGCGGGTTCATGCCGGCGGTGGGTTCGTCGAGCAGGAGCAGTCCGGGTTCGCTGGCCAGGGCTCGGGCGATTTCCAGCTTGCGTTGCTCGCCGTAGGGCAGGTTGCGGGCGAGGTGCTCGGCTTTGGCTGCCAGGCCGGTGAACTCCAGTAGTTCCATGGCGCGTTCGCGTGAGCGGGCTTCGGCCTTGTGGTAGCGGGGTCCGCGGATCAGGGCGGAGATCAGTCCTTCGCGGGTGCGGGTGTGGCGTCCGACGAGGACGTTCTCGAGCACTGTCATGTTGGCGAAGAGCCGGATGTTCTGGAAGGTGCGGGCGATGCCGGCCTGGGTGACCAGGTGCGGTTTGGGGGGCAGTACGGTGCCGCGGTAGCTGACGGTGCCTTCGGTGGGGACGTACAGGCCGGTGAGACAGTTGAAGAAGGTGGTCTTGCCGGCGCCGTTGGGTCCGATGAGGCCGACGATTTCGCCGCTGTTGACGGTGAGGCTGACGTCACGGACGGCGGTGAGGCCGCCGAAGCGCATGATGACGCCGCTGGCCTGGAGCACCGGGGTGGGTTGCGTGGTGGTCGTGGTCATGGTGTCTCTCACGCCCCTGCCTTGCTGACGGGGACGGTGTCGTCGCCGAGTGGGCGTTGCGCGGGGATGACGGGGTCGTCGTCGTGGAATTCCAGTTGGCGGCGCCGGTTGGGGATGAGGCCTTCGGGCCGGAAGCGCATGATGAGGATCAGTGCGATGCCGAAGGTGAACAGCTCGTACCGGGAGAGGAAGGTGAGTTTCTCCGGGATGAGGTAGAGCAGTGCCGCGCCGAGCATCGGACCGCTGACTGTGCCCATGCCGCCGAGGACGACGGCGGCGAGCAGGAAGGCGGAGTTGGGCGGTGTGGAGCCGGCGAACTGGTAGGGGTTGGGGACGACGCTGTAGGTGACGTGGGCGCTGACGGTACCGGCCAGGCCGGCCAGGGCGGCGCCGAGCGCGAAGGCGATGAGTTTGACGCGGAAGCCGTTGATGCCCATGGCGGTGGCCGCGGTTTCGTCTTCGCGGATGGCGACCCAGGAGCGGCCGATGCGGGAGTCCGCGGCACGGGTGAAGACCAGTACCACGATGACCGTGATCAGCAGCATCAGCAGGTAGTAGTTGGCGAACCTGCCGAGGGTGAAGGAGCCGATGTCGTGGTTCTCGCCGAGGTTGTATCCGAAGACGGACAGGTCGGGGATCTGGGAGATGCCGTTGGGTCCGTTGGTGACGCGCGGTCCGGAGTCGCCGTCGAGGCTGTTGACGACGATACGGAAGATCTCACCGAAGCCGAGGGTGACGATGGCGAGGTAGTCGCCGCGCAGTCGGAGGGTGGGCGCGCCGATGAGGACGCCGAAGACGAGTGAGGCGGCCATGCCGGTCAGAGCGGCTGCCCAGAACGGGAACTGGACGTTCCAGATGGAGTAGGGGGAGCCGGAGACGAGGGCCGCGGCGTAGGCGCCGACGCCGAGGAACGCGACATAGCCGAGGTCGAGCAGGCCGGTGAGGCCGACGACGATGTTGAGGCCGAGGGCGACCGTGCCGAAGATCAGGATGCTGACGCCGAGGTTGGCGAAGTGCTCGTCGTTCTGGACGAACGGGTAGGCCAAGGCGGCGAGGAAGACCATGGTGGTCGCGAAGCCGCGGTTCTCGTTGTTGAGCCGGGAGAACTGCCGGGTCAGGCCGGCGGCGTTCAGTGCCCAGATACCGAAGGCGACGATGAGTAGGAAGCCGACGAAGATCTCCGTGTAGTCGGTGGAGATGCCGTAGGTGAGGACTTCCAGGCCGATGGCGGCGACGACGGTGATGATCAGCCGCTGGACCCAGGCCGGGAGCTTGCGCGGGTCGGGGACGGGCAGGTCGGCGTGGTGGGGCCGCAGTTCGCGCAGGAAGCGGTAGGCGCCGACGACGGCTCGGGTCTCCGCGAACCGGCCGAGTTCGTAGTACTGGGCGTCAGGGTCCTCTGCGGGGTACCGGTGGATGGGCAGTGCGAGGGCGCCGATGACGAGCACCAGGGTGCCGCCCGCCGCGATGAAACCGCCGGGGTCCAGGTTGGCGAGGCCGCCGAGTTTCTGGGCGATGGCGATGACCGTGTACCAGGTGGTCGCGAGGGTGCCGAGGGCGAAGATGAGGACGGCGTTGTTGGAGCGGCTGGGGACCAGCCAGGTGAGGTACTTGACGCCGAACGCGCCGAGCGCGAGGAGACCGGTGAGGATGCCGCCGATCAGGGTGAGGACCTGCAGTCCGCCGGGGTAGCCGGTGACGGTGAGGTTGCCGGGGAACTCGGTGGTGTAGGTCCACGACAGGAACGTCGAGGCGACGGTGGCGACCGCGCCGGCCAGGGTGATGGCGCGGGCGGCGGTGGCCGGCAGCGGGACGAAGGGCGCGACGCGGCGGTCGGCGCCGGTGGGGGCGGTGTCGGTGACGACGGCGGTGGTGGGGATGTCGGTCATGGCTGTCACGCCCTGTCCGCGACGCGCTCGCCGAGCAGGCCCTGGGGCCGGACGAGCAGGACGACGATGAGGAGGACGAACGCCCACACGTTGGCCCAGCTTCCGCCGCCGAGCTGTTCCATGCCGGGGATGTCGGCGATGTAGGCCGAGGCGCAGGATTCGGCGATGCCGAGGACGAGACCGCCGAGCATGGCGCCGTAGATGTTGCCGATGCCGCCGAGGACGGCGGCGGTGAACGCCTTCAGCCCGGCCTGGAAGCCGATGTCGTACTTGATCTGGCCGTATTTCAGGCCGGAGGCGAGGCCTGCGACTGCGGCGAAGAAGCCGCCGATGGCGAAGGCGATCACGATGATGCGGTTGGTGTCGATGCCCATGAGCTGTGCGGTGTCGGGGTCCTGGGCGGTGGCCTGCATGGCGCGGCCGGTGCGGCTGGTGCGGACGAAGGCGGCGAGGGCGGCCATGCAGATGACGGCGAGGATGACCAGGAAGATGTCGCCGCTCTGGATGCTGACGGAGCCGATGTGGTACGGGCCGCCGGGCAGTTGCGGGAAGTTCTTGGCGTTGTCGGCGCCGGGGTACCAGACGAAGATCGCCTGCTGCAGAGCGAGGGAGAGGCCGATGGCGGTGATGAGCGGCGCCAGTCGTGGTGCGCCGCGCAGTGGCCGATAGGCGAAACGTTCGGCGCCCACGGCGATCAGGACGGACACCATGGCGCCGCCGATCAGCATGAGGGGCAGCGCGAGCCAGATGGACGTGCCGTCGGGGAGATTGATCCAGACCGTGAGCGCTCCGAAGGCGCCGGTCATGTAGATCTCGCCGTGAGCGAAGTTGATGAGCTGGACGATGCCGTACACCATCGTGTAGCCGATGGCGATGAGCCCGTACATCGAGCCGAGGAACAGCCCGTTGGCCAGCTGTTGCGGCAGAGTGTGCACCGCATGGCCTCCATGTCGCTGGGAGCAGGGTGTGCTGGGGACGTTGAGCGTGGTTCGCGGGGCGGGTTGGGGGACGGTGAGGGGGTAAACGGCGGGCCGCGCGGTCGGGG
>NZ_DATDBG010000148.1:0-6929 GCF_036524955.1 Streptomyces sp. | reverse complement strand
GCCCGGTCCACGACTGGTGCATCGAGTTCGGCGACCACGAGTACCACATGGACGAGCCGGTCAGGGTCGCCATGGACTGCGACCTCGGCGACAGCCACCGCCACGACCACACCGATCAGCCGTACATCGACGCGCGCCTGGTCTCCGAGGACGACCGACGGACCGGTCAGCGCGGCGCCGGGGCGGCCATCTCGTTCGGCGACTGCGAGCTGACCGCCGACGGCGCACGCCGCGAGCTGGCCAAGATCCGCGCCGCGCTGCCCCGGATCGAGGCCCTGGCAGACACCCTCGACGGCAAGCCCCCGTACGTCCCGCCCACCGACTGCGACGAGGCCGAGCACGTAACCCTGGCGGGATCGAAGGGTGCCATCCTCAGCGCGTACCTGTACACGCCGGAATGGGAGAGCAAGCCCGACGGTCCCATGCGGCTCTCGGTGTACCCCGAGCCCAACGCCGACGACGACCTCGACCTCGCCGGAGCGATCGACCTGCGCGATCAGTTGATCGCGTTCCTGCCGAAGCTCGACGCGATGATCAGCGTCCTCGCCGCAGAGGTGCCGACCGCTCCGCCGGAGGGCGAGAACGCTCAGCCGACCGACACCACGTCCGGCTACGCTCAGTGACCGCGCCCACCACCGTGGCGGTCGGGGACATCGTTCCCGGCCGCCCGGCCCGCCCCGGCGGCGCCGACACCGCCCTGGAAGCCCGCGCCGCAAATCCGACCTGCGCCGATTGCGGCACCGAAGGGCCGCTCCACGCCCGCGGGCGCTGCAGTGCCTGCTATCAGCGGCGCCTGCGCGCACTCAAGGCGGCTGGCACCTACCAGGCGTTGAACGAGCCCCGCCCCATCGTCGAACGGCTGTGGGAGAAGACGACCCCCGGGTGGGGCGGCTGCATCATCTGGACGGCGGGCGTCACCCCTGAAGGCTACGGAACGATCGAGATTCGCGGAAAGGGCAGGAAGGCGCTCTATGTGCACCGCGTCGCCTACGAACTGATGATCGGCCCGATCCCCGAGGGAATGCACCTCGACCACGTATGCCACAACCGTGACCTGTCCTGCTTGGGCAGGGAGAAGTGCCTCCACCGGCGGTGCGTCAACCCGCACCACCTGGAGCCGGTCACCCCGCGGGAGAACCAGCACCGCTCCCCGCTCACGATCACCGGGCGCAACGCGCGCAAGACCCGCTGCATCAACGGGCACCCGTTCGACGAGGACGGCCAGGACGGGGGCAGCCGTGGTTGACGACGCCTTCGAGGACATCATCGGCCGGCTCATCGTCGACGGCTGGCACGGCGCGTGGCGGGCCGCCCGCATCAAGCTCACCACCCACGCCCGCGGCGACGACTTCGCCACCGCCCGGGACATCGGCACCGAGGCGTGGAACAGCACACCGCAGGACGACCGGCCCGCCGCCCTGGGCGCCCTGTTCGACGCGTACTTCAAGGCCGGCATGGACCAGGCCATCCGCAACAGCATCGAGGCCGACCCGGACCTCGGGGAGGACTTCGCCGTACTGCGTGCGGCCATCGACGCCGTCCGGCAGACCAGTGCCCGCATGGCCATGGTCGACGTGCAGTCGCTCGCCCGGGTCCTGGCCGAACTGGAGTCCGCGCACCTCCACCGCCGGTGGTGCCCGCAGCTCGCCGAAGGCGACGAGAAGGAAGGCTGCCAGTGATGAGCGAGCCCACACCCATCCGTCCGGCCGGCCCCGTCGTGCGCGGCGTGGTGACCGTGCGGCTGCCGGTCCGCGACGGTGCCGTCCACACCCCCATGCCGACCGCGGAGTACGGGGGCCTGGAGAAGGTGCCCGCCGGGTCGATCGTGCGCCTCGACATCGGCGCGGCACAGCGGTGCTTCGGCTTCACCGCCGCCGCGATCGCCGGGGCCGTCAGTGGCGCGGCCGAGGTCGAGGTGGTCGGTACGGACTGGCGGGGCGTGGCGGAGACCCGCGCCCAGCTCGCCGCCGCGATCGAGGCCGCGCGCCATCGGCTCACCGGATAGTGCCCCCGGGCACGCGGTCCCGGTCTGCCCCTCTGCGGCCGGGGCCGCGTGTCCTCGCGGACGACCACCACCGGCACGGACAGAAAAGAGCCAGCGTTCGTGAACTGCACCACCACGAGGAAGCCGCACGTCCCCGCCAGGGCCGTCGTGCGGCGCTCAGGGGCGTGCACCTGATGGGCTACCACCTGTATCGCGCAGTGAAGCGCTGGGCACCCGAGATGACGCACCGCGAGAAGTTGGCGGCCATGGTCCTGGCCGACGACGCGAACGACGACACCGGCCTGACCTACAGCAGCGTCGTCGACCCGGAGATCATGCGCCAGGCCATGATCAAGACGGATCGTGAGATGCGGCGCGTCATCAGCCGGCTGCAAGAGCTGAAGGTCATCGAGCACGTCGAAGGCGGCCACAACGGCAAGACCGCGAAGTACCGGTTCCTCACCCTCACGCAGCTCTCGATCGACAACGTAGCCGGGCCAGAAACGCCCTCCTACGAGGAGGGTTCGAACGACGTAGCCGGGCGGATTTCGCCCCCCTACGACGGAGTAGCCGGGCGTGAAACGCCCCCCTACGACGACAGCAACGAGCAGGCTCCGGGCGAAAAAAGCCCGGCTACTGGCGGAGTAGGAGGGCTTTTTCCGCCAAGTAGGAGGGCGAAAAAAGCCCTCCCTACTCCTTCACCCCCAACTACTACTTCCTCTTCTTCTCCGTCTGTGGCTGACGCACCCGCCAAGCCGCAGCGGAAGCCGCGCACCCGGCCTGCTGCCGGGGGCGAAGAGGCAGCAGCACCCCGTGCCGACGTAGAAGCCGTCTGCACGCACCTCGCCGACGTCCTGGAGCACACCGGCAGCAAGCGCCCAACCATCACCGGCAGGTGGCGGACCGCGGCCCGGCTGCTGCTGGACCGCGACGGCATCACCGTCGAACAAGCCCAGCGAGCCATCGACTGGGCCCACGCCGACGACTTCTGGCAGGCGCACATCCTCACGCCCATGAAGCTCCGGGAGAAGTACGAGACCTTGCGCCGCAAGGCCACCGCCGAGCAGCGCAAGACCCATGGCCGACAGCGGGGCGGCAGCGTCCGCGACCCGATTCCCGATTGGAACGACAACACCGTGGAGATCAAGCTGTGACTGACTACGACCCTTACGACGATGCGGCGGCCCACGCTGAGGCTCAGGCCAGCGTCCGCCGCGAGCAGATGGAGCGCCGCTTGCGGCTGCTGTTCGACCGGCGCCCGCCCGTCTTCGCCAAGCCCGGGGACCTGGCCCCGGACGTGCAGAAGTGGATCGAGGGGTACCTCGCCGGTGAGCGCGGCTCGCTGATCCTGGTGGGCACCATCGGCTCCGGCAAGACCTGGTCGCTGTGGAAGACCGCCGAGACCCTCGTGCGCGCCGGCTGGACCGGCCGCTTCGAGATCGCCGCCGCGCACGAGGTGAAGGAAGCCGCCGACCTTCCCGTTGACCGCAACCAGTTGCGTATCTGGCGTGAGGCCGACCTGTTCGCTCTCGACGAAGTCGGAGCCCAGCGCGTCAACGACTGGGACGCCGACGCCCTCTCCGTTCTCATCGACAAGCGCTGGCAGCACCAGCGCCCCACGTTGATCACGTCGAACGAAGCAGATTTGAAGGGCCTCCTCGGGGAGCGTTCCGCCTCTCGTCTGGTCGACGGCGCGACCCTCGTCCGCTTCACCGGCGCCGACCGCAGGAGGACCCGGTGAGCGACGCCGACGAGATGGAGCGCACCCCGCCCCACGACACGACCGCCGAACAGGCCGTGCTGGGAGCGATGATGCTGTCCTCCGCGGCGATCGGCGACGTGGTCGAGGTGCTGCGCAGCAGCGCGGACTTCTACCACCCCGCCCACGCCGTGATCTACGACGCGATCGTGGACCGGTACGCGCGCAACCTGCCGACCGACCCGATCACCCTCGCCGACGAGCTGCGCGAGCGCGGCGACCTCGCCCGGGTCGGCGGCGCCCCGTACCTGCACGCCTGCGTCAACTCCGTGCCCGTAGCCGCCAATGGCGAGTACTACGCGGAGATCGTCCGCGACTGCGCGATCCTGTGGCGGCTCCTCCAGGCCACCGACCGCACCCGGCAGGCCGTCTACGCCGCCAAGGGCGACCCCGCCGGGCTCGTCGACGAGGCGCAGGCCGCGATCGCCGCCGTCCTCGCCGACGACCAGAGCCGGGCCGGCACGCTCGTCGGCGACGACATCGAGGACTACCTCGGCCGTCTGGAAGACCTCCAGAACAACGGCCGCTCCCTCGGTGTCCCCACCGGCTTCACCGACCTGGACGCCCTGACCGGCGGCTTCCACCCCGGGCAGGTGATCGTCATCGCGGCGCGCCCGGCCATGGGGAAGTCCGTGCTCGCCGTTGATCTCCTGCGCTCCTGCTCGATCACGCACAACCTGCCCGCCGTCCTGTTCTCCCTGGAGATGGACCGCGACGAGATCCGGCACCGCCTGTTCTCCGCGCAAGCCCAGATCGCCCTTCACCGCATGCGCCATCAGGGCCTGATGAACGATGAGGACTGGACCAAGTTCGCCCGGAACATGGAGCGGGTTACGGCGGCCCCGCTGCACATCGACGACACCCCCAACCAGACCCTCGCCCGCATCCAGGCCCGCTGCCGCGCCCTCCAGCAGGCCGGTGGGCTGCGCCTGGTCGTCATCGACTACCTCCAGCTCATGCACTCCGGCGGGTCCCGGCGCGAGAACCGGCAGCAGGAGGTTGCGGACATGTCCCGCAGTCTCAAGCTCCTCGCCAAGGAACTGCACGTGCCGGTGGTGGTGCTGTCGCAGCTCAACCGCGGCCCCGAGCAGCGCGCCGACAAGAAGCCGATGATGTCCGACCTGCGGGAGTCGGGGGCGATCGAGCAGGACGCCGACATCGTGATCCTCCTGCACCGCGAAGACGCGTACGAGAAGGAGTCCCCCCGCGCCGGCGAGGCCGACTTCATCGTCGCCAAGCACCGCAACGGCCCCACCGCCACGATCACCGTGGCCTTCCAGGGCCACTACTCCCGCTTCGTTGACATGGCCCAGGCGTAACCGCGACTGGGTGTAGCTACACCCCCGCCCGGCCGCCACCACGGCGGCCGGGCCCCGCACCTAAACCACTCGCACGACCAGGGAGCACCGCCCGTGAATTGCGAACTGTGTGAACGCCCTCTCCGCGGGCCCGCCCCCGCCTACCTGTGCGCCGGTTGCACCATGGCCACCCTCGACCGCCTGGGCGACATGCCCGCCCTCTTCAAGCGCCTGGAGGACCTTCTGCAGCCGTCCGTCCGCCCCGGCCCGCGCTACACCCCGGCCATCCATTCCCCCGCGCTCACGGACTTCGCGGTCGTCGACGTGCGCCACGAGATGGCCCGCACCCTCGGGTCCTGGCACCGGGCGCTGTTCGACGCCCTGGAGTGGGAGCCACCCGCCCTCATCCATGACCCCGGCCAGCAGGTCGAGGCCGCCACGAAGACGCTGCGGACCAACCTGCCGTGGATCGCCAGCAGCTGGCCGGCCGCCGGGGATTTCGCGGGCGAGATCCACGAGCTGCACCGGTCCGCGGTGTCCGTGGCGCGCCCGCGGTCGCGGGCGCTGCGGGGCGGCGTCTGCCCGGCCGAGGGCGAGGGCGGCGCGCGCTGCGGCGCGGTGCTGCGCCTGCCCGAGCGCGGCACGGTCATCACCTGCCAGTGGTGCAGCAGCACGTACCCGCTGGAGGCATGGCCGTCGCTGCGCCAGGCGCCGGCCGCGGTCAGTCCTGCGGCTGCTCCGGCCGGGGAGGAAGCTCATCCGTCTCGCCGGTCAGCCACCGCAGGAATCCGCTGAGGTGGGCGTTCATGTCCGAGCCCACCTCGGCGACCGCCGCCTTCGCGCGCTCGTACAGCTCGGGGTCGGGGCGGAACGCCTTGGCGGGGTGCTTGTGGACGGAGGGCATGCCGGAATCGTCTCACGGTGGCTTGCCACCGGTCCACTGGCGCGCCTACAGTGGTGGCTAGCCACCTAGAGCAGTAACAAAACGGCCCACGGCCGGCGCTAGCGACGCCGACCGGGGCCTGACCGAACACCTTGACGAAACCAAGGAGACGGCTATGGCCGATCTTGTCACGCCCGTGCGCCTCGACGCGCACCCCGCCCGCCGCATGGTCGCGGCCGGCATCATCCGCCGGTCGGACGGCCGCACCACCCGCCTCACCGCCACCCCCGCCGGAATCACCGGCAGCATCCGCCCGGCGGTGACCCGGTGACCGAACCCCTCACCCCCGAGGTCCGCGACCTGCTCACGGCCATCCGTGACGCCCTGGACGTGCCGATCTCCCACTGGCACACCGAGGACGAACAGGCCCGCGCCCGCATCCTCGACGCCCGCGCCGCCGCCGCGCGCATCACCGTCGAGGGCATCCTCGAGAGCGGCCACCACATCGCGCACTCCACCGCCTACCTGGCCGGCCGGACCGCCGAAACGCCCATCACGTACACCGTGTGGCAGCCGCTCGCGGACAGCGGTGAGCAGGCATGACCGACCACACCGTCACCATCGTGACCGCCGACCACGGCCCGGTCACCATCCCCTGCCCGCAGTGGTGCACCCAGGCGACCCACGTCGACGGCGGCGCCCGCTCCGACATCCACCACACCGGCCCCGACATCCTCATCACCGCCGGCTCCCACCGCGGCCCCCGCGAACTGCTGACGATGACCCTCACCCAGTGGCCCTACGGCCTCAACGCCCCCGGTACCGACGTCCACGTCGCCGTGCACCTCGCCGACGGCAAGCACGCCGAGTACGACACCGTCGGCCTCGAAACGCTCGTCGCCGACCTCCTGGAGGCCGCCGGCCGCGTCCGTCTCATGGCCCGCCGCCTCGGCATCGAGAACCGCCCGGAGAACGGCCGGTGACCCGGTCCACTGCGACGTGGCG
>NZ_DATDBG010000147.1:0-75729 GCF_036524955.1 Streptomyces sp. | reverse complement strand
TGGGGGCACCTGCTGGGCGACGCGGGCGGCGGCGCCTGGATCGGCCGCGCCGGACTGGACGCCGCGCTGCGCGCCCACGACGGACGGGCCGGCGGATCGCAGGCTTTGCTGGCCCGGGCGCGGAAACGGTTCGGCCCGGTCGAGACACTTCCGGGTCAGCTCTACCCGCGCCCCGACCGGCCCGCCGTACTGGCGTCGTTCGCGCCCGAAGTGGCCGATTGCGCCGCCGAGGACACCGTGGCCTCGGAGATCCTGCGGCAGGCCGCGGCGCACATGCTGGAGTCGGCCGCGGCGGTACGCCCGGGGCCCGGCAGGTTCGATGTGGCGCTCACCGGCGGGCTGGTCACCATGGGCGAACCGCTGCTCGGCCCACTGCGCCAGCAGGCAGCGCGGCTGCTGCCGGACGCCGCCCTCGTACCGGCGGCCGGTGGTCCACTGGACGGCGCGCTGCTGATCGCGGGCGCACTGCACCGTGACGACCTCACGCTGCCCGAGGATCCGGCTCTGCTCTTGCTGGTCCGGCAGCCGGCCGGCTGATCCGGCGCCGCTCCAGGTGCGTCCGGCACACCGCGAGGACCGACCAGGGCTCCGGTCAGAGCTCGTCCGGCGCGGCACAGACCGGCCCGCCACCGCCCGGGCCCCACCGGCCCCGTGCAGACCGGCCCCACGCAGGCCGGCCCGGAACTGCTCAAGCGTGTTCGATAACCGAACGTGAGCAGTGAAACGGACAGTTCCGGACAGGTCTGACCTGCCTCGTACCCACCCGAACACATCAGCGCCGCAAGGCGTTAGCATGCGACGCCATGAGCACTGCCACAGGCCCCGGTCTCCCCGTTCGCAGGCCTCGCCCCCAACCAGGACGCCACCGCAGGCCGGAGGCGCTGGCCGCGCCCGAAGGCGCGCCGGTGCTGGTACTGGCCGTTCCAGGCAATCCCACCGCTCCGGCGCTCAGCCTGGCCGAGGAGGTCGTGAGCATCGCGCGCTCCGAACTGTCCGGCCTCGACCCGCGGATAGCCTTCGTCGACGGTGACGACGAGGAGTTCCCGGGCTTGCGGACCGTCCTGGACGAGGTGGCCGCGGACCGCCGCGGCGAGGACATCGCGGCCGTCGTGGTACCGCTGCTCGCCGGGCCCGAGGCGTCGGTGCTGCGCCGGATCCGGCAGGCGGTCGTCGACAGCAAGGCGCAGGTCGAGCTGACCGATGTGCTCGGCCCCCATCCGCTGCTCGCCGAGGCACTGCACGTGCGCCTGTCCGAGGCGGGTCTGGCACGGGCCGACCGCGCGCGGCTGTTCACCGTGGCGACGGCCGCCGACGGCATCATCCTGGCGACGGTGGGCGGCGAGGAGGCGGCACAGGCCGCCGGCGTCACCGGGCTGCTGCTGGCCGCGCGCCTGGCCGTACCCGTGCTGGCCGCCGCGCTCGACGAGGACGGCGCGATCGCCCGGGCCGCCGAGCAACTGCGGTCCTCCGGCTCGTCCACGCTGGCGCTCGCGCCGTGTCTGATCGGCCCGGAGATCGCCCCGCAACTGCTGCACACCGCCGCCGCGGAGGCCGGCTGCTCCGGTGCTGACGCGCTCGGCCCGTACCCGGCAGTCGGCAAGCTGGTCGTCACGCGGTACGCCGCCGCGCTGGGCATCGCGCCGCAGCAGCCGCAGACCGCGCAGGCCCGCTGAGCCGCGTCGCACCGCGTTGAGCCGCGGTGACGGACGGAAAGGGGCGGCCCGGATTCCGTGGCCGCCCGCTTCGCCGTACGAGTCCGGACGCTCAGCCCCCGGACGCTAAGCCCTGGGCGCTCAGTCTCCGGACGCTCAGCCGAAGAGCACGCAGGACACCGCGGGCAGCGTCAGCGAACCGGTCTGCTCGGGGATGCCGGTGGCGGGCTCGACGTCGAACCAGGTGACGTCCCCGGAGCGCTCGTTGGCCGCGTAGAGCCGGGTGCCCGTGGGGTCGAGCGTCAGGTGGCGCGGCCAGTCGCCGCCGCAGCTCACGGTGTCGACGAGGTCGAGCCGCTCGCCGGTCTCGTCCACGGTCAGCACCGCGATGCTGTTGTGCCCGCGGTTGGCGGCCCAGGCGAACCGGCCGTCGGGTGAGAGCACCAGCTCGGACGGGTAGTTCTCACCCTCGGCGTCCGGCGGGAGCACCCGGGTCTCGGCGATCGGGCGCAGGCTGCCCTTGTCGGCGTCCCAGCGGCAGACGGTCACGACGGAGTCGAGTTCGTTCATCACATAGGCGTGCTCGCCGTCCGGATGGAAGGTGAGGTGGCGCGGGCCGATCCCGGAGCGCAGGCCGAGTTCGCGTTCGATCTCCAGCTCGCCGCTGGTGCGGTCGAGTTCGCAGACCCGTACCGAGTCGGTGCCGAGGTCGACGCTGAGCGCCCAGCGCCCGCTGGGGTCGGTCAGTACGGCGTGGGCGTGCGGGGCCTCCTGGCGCTCCCGGTCGGGGCCGTCGCCCTCGTGCTCCAGTACGGAGCGGACCTCGCCGAGCGCGCCGTCGCCCCGCAGCGCCAGGACGGTCACGCTCCCGGGCGCCGCGTAGTTGGCGGTGAGCAGGTGGCCCTGGTGGACGCAGAGATGGGTGGGCGAACCGCCGCGTACGGGTACAGGGGCGCCGAGCAGCCGGGGCGCGGCGGGGTCGGCGAGGGAGAACGCGGCGGCAGCGCCATCGGATCCGGTCTCGCTGACCGCGTAGAGGGTTCCCCGGTCCGCGGAGAGGGCGAGGAAGGAGGGGTCCGGCACCTCGGCCGTGTCCCCGAGCGCGGTGAGCGCCCCCGTGTCCGGGTCCACGGTGGCCGTGGTGAGGCCACGGCCCCCCACGGACGTGAACGACCCGATGTATACGTGCCCGGCCACTGCCGTACCTCTTCCGCCCGATGTCTGTACGGCGGCTGAGAGTAGTACCTGACGCCGGCACCGTCGCCCCCGGGTCCCGCGCCCGCCGCCGACCAGGCCGTACGAACCGGGCTCGCACGGGCCTGAGTTCGTCACCCACCGCGCCCGCTCAGGCGGCCTCGCGCCGGTACGGCCACACGCACGCGTACCGCCCCGGGCTCGTACCAGGCCGCGCTCGCACAACCCGGCGCCCGCCGGTTCGGGCCGCGAGCGCCGCCCTCGGCTGCGCGCGCAACGGCACCGCGAGATCCGTGAGCGCGGTTTCCAGGCCGTGCGGGGTGGGCGAGGACACACGCCACCCGCGGGTCGGCTGCGGACGGCGCGGTCGGCGGTACGGATTCGGGTGACGACCGACCTCGTCCCCCCTCTGGCGGACACGGGTAGAAGCGAGCATCATGGCCGTGTTCCACCTGCACTGCCGACTCATCTGACCCACACGGCACAGCAGGAGGTCTGCCGACGAGGCTGCCCGCAAGCGTGTTCCGCTCCAGGTGCACCACTGTCCACAAGGGCGCGGATCCTCTTTGAGCTTGTCATGGGCACGCAATTCTCGCGACACCTCCCCGACCCGCCGCGGCCTCCCGTTCCGCGGCGCCCCCGTGCCGCGCGTCATTGTCATGCACAGGTCATCACCTGTGCCCAGCGAAGGGAATCGACATGGCTTGCGGATCGACCAGCCTCTGGGCAGGGGAAGGCACCTGGTTCTGCTGCGGCAGCGGCTGGGGCCCCTGCGGCAGCACCGGGACCGGCGCGTGCGGCACCTGCCAGTCCAGCAAGCACCAGGCAGCGTGGCCCAACACCTCGCAGGCGTGCTTCGACATCACCCGGCCCGACCTGTGCGGCGAGACCATCGTCCGGCGCGGCTGCGGTTCGGTGATGAACGTGCGTCACCAGTGCTCCGGCGCCACGGTGTGTGTCACCGTGGCCGACTGCGGACCGCGGACCAAGAGTTTCTGCGGCGAGACGGCCTGCTGCAACGGCACCTGCCGCACCAACCGCGTCATCGACCTGACCCCCGCCGCGTTCTCGGTGATCGGGAACCTCAGCTCCGGCAAGCTCCCCGTCTTCATCTACGAGTGACCGACGCGTCAGGAGGAGGACCGGCATGACCAGCAGTCAGCAATCCGGCGGGCGGGGCCTGGACCGCAGGCGTTTCCTCACCACCGCGGCAATCGGCGGCGCCACCATCGTGGGCGCCTCCGCGCTCGGCGGGATCGACGCGGACGCCGCGTTCGCCGAGCCGATGCCGTCGCTCGACCCCGCGATCTCCACGTCGGCGTTCGCCGAGGGGCGGATCACCGCGATCAACGGCAGCGTGCTGGAGGTGGCCGGCTCCTACGGCGACCAGCACCTCATCCAGCTCACCAACGCGACGAGCATCTGGAAGCTGCACCCCACGACCGCGGACGCGATCAGGACCGGCGACGGCCTCTACGCACGCGGCGTGGACATGCCCGACGGCACGATCGCGGCGGACGCGGTGTGGGTCAACATCGTGAACATCTACGTCACGGTCCGCGGCATCGCCAAGGACCGGCTGCACCTGTCGCACGGCAACCACGCGGTGGTCGGCCGGATCGTCCCCGCCACCACCACCGCCTCCTACCTCGGCGGCGCCCTCACCTCGGACCTGTCCCGGGTGCGGATCGGGCAGTCGGCGCAGATCCTCGGCGCCTGGCGGCCCGACGACGACACCATCGACATCGCCCGCATCACGGTCGGACACTGAGGGGGCGCGGCGGTGATCCCGATCATCTCGAACCTGGCGCCCCTGGTCTTCGGTGTGCTGCTGGCCGTGACAGGCGCGGGCAAACTGTTCGGCCGGCAGACCGCGCAGCTGGCCGCGAACACCGTACTGGTACGGGTGCTCGGCGAGGCACGGCGGGCGACGCTGGCACTGCGCACCCTGGGCGCCGCCGAAGTGGCCGTCGCCGCGGCGCTGCTGGCCGCTCCTGCCTCGGTCGCCCCCGGCGTCGCGACGGCGCTGCTCGGCGCCGGTTTCACCGGGTATCTCGGCTACGCCAAGGCCACCGCGCCCGAGTCGTCCTGCGGATGCAGCGCCCGGGACGAGGGGCCGATCGGCACCCGGGCCTTCACCCGGGCCGGGGTTGTCCTGCTGGGCGGCGTCGCGGCGGCGACCGCGGGCAGCCCGTGGTGGTCGCAGATCTCCGGTCGTCCGGGGCCGTCCGCCGCGTTCGTCGTGCCGGCCGCGGCGCTGCTGCTCGCCCTGACCGCGGATCTGGACCGGCTGTGGCTGATGCCGCTGCGCAGGCTGCGGTTGCGGGTGTTCGGCCACCCACTGGCCGGGGCCGGCGAACGGGTCCCGGTCGCCGCGTCCGTGGAACTCCTCGAACACTCCCTGGCCTGGGTGGCGACCGCTCCGGTGGTCCGGTCCGCGCTGCTCGACCACTGGGACGACGAGGGCTGGCGCGTACTGCGCTTCGCCGGCGTGTACGAGGACGCGCGCGGCACCCACCCGGTCAGCGTGCTGTTCGCGCTCGACCGGTCGGCGACCATCGACACGACGCCGAGCCCCGCGGTCCGCGTCACGCTCGTCGACGACGAGACGGAGGAAGTGGTCCCGGCGGACCTGTTCGCCGCCGTACCGGAGCGGACGATGCTGCCGCTGGCGAACTGAGGGGGCTGTCCCCGACCACCCGGCCCACCCGTCGCGGGGCATGTGCGCACGGGTACCGCGCAGGCCGAGACCTCCGGCGGGCTCCGTGCCGGCCGGAGGTCTCGCGCCGCCGTCACGAGAGGCGGGGTCCGGCGGCGGCGTGGCGATCGACCGCCGCCTCGGCCGGTTTCGCGGGACGGTCACCCGCCCGGCATGAGCGGGCAGGGCGCCCTCACTTCTTGGCACGGCTCGGCTGGACGCGTTTCGGCTCGCCCTTCATCTTCGGGTGTTCCGGCGGGTACGGCAGGTCACCGAGGCCGTGCTCGCGCTCGTCACGGTCGGCCAGTTCCAGGGCGGCCTCCAGCCGGAAGGCGTGCTCGTCCATGTCGGCGTGCACGTCCCCGAGTTCCGCGAACCGGGCCGGCATGCTGGCCAGGTCGAAGTCGGCCGGTACGGCACTGGGCACCTCCTCCCAGCGCAGCGGCGCGGACACCGGGGCGTGCGCGAAGGGCCGTACGGAGTAGGCGCTGGCGATCGTACGGTCGCGGGCGGTCTGGTTGTAGTCGACGAACACCTTGGCGCCCCGTTCCTCCTTCCACCAGGCCGTGGTGACCCGCTCCGGGCTGCGCCGCTCCAGCTCCCGGGCCACCGCGATCGCCGACCGCCGAACCTGCGTGAACGTCCACTCGGGAGCGATCGGCACAAAGACGTGCAGACCCCGGCCGCCGGACGTCTTGGGCCACCCGGTGAGCTCCAGCTCCGCCAGCACCTCCCGAAGTCCCAGGGCGGTCCGTACCACGTCGGTGTAGTCGGTGCCCGGCTGCGGATCGAGGTCGATACGCAGTTCGTCCGGGTGCTCGGTGTCGTGCCGGCGCACCGGCCAGGGGTGGAAGGTCAGGCACCCCAGGTTGGCCGCCCACACCACGGCGGCGGGCTCGGTGGGGCAGATCTCGTCGGCGTACCGTCCGCTCGGGAACGCGATCCGCCCGGTCGGGATCCACTCGGGCAGGTTCTTCGGCGCGCGTTTCTGGAAGAAGGACTCGCCGTGCACGCCGTCGGGGTACCGCTCGAGCGTCGTCGGCCGGTCCCGCAGCGCGCGGAGGACCCCGTCGCCGACGCTCACGTAGTAGCGGGCCACGTCCCCCTTGGTGAACCCGCGCTCGGGGAAGTACACCTTGCCCGGGTTGGACACCTTGACCGTGCGCCCGCCGACAGTCAGCTCCAGCGTCTCTGCCATGCCCCCCCGCTAGGCCGGATGGACGGCGGGCGCGCGCCGGCGGACAGGACGCGCGCGGGAGGCGTGCGGCGGGCCCGGCACGCGTACGGACACGGCTCGGCCCTCCGACGCGCGGCGCAGGGGACGCGGCTCGGCCGCCGACAGGCGCGAACGCGTCCCGGCTCGCACAATCGATCGCATGGACCTGCCCGTCATGCCCCCCGTCTCGCCGATGCTGGCGAAGACCGCCGCGGTGATCCCGCCGGGCATGCAGTACGAGGCCAAGTGGGACGGTTTCCGGGCCATCGTCTTCCGGGACGGCGACGAGGTGGTGCTGGGCAGCCGGTCCGGGAAGCCGCTCACGCGGTACTTCCCCGAGGTGGTCGCCGCCTTGCGCGCGGAGCTTCCGCCGCGATCCGTCCTCGACGGCGAGATCGTGATCGCCCGCGGCGGGCGGCTGGACTTCGACGCGCTGCTGGAGCGCATCCACCCCGCGGAGTCGCGGGTACGCCATCTGGCCGAGGTGACACCGGCCGCCTTCGTGGCGTTCGACCTGCTCGCGCTGGGCGACGAGTCGCTCATGTCCGTGCCGCAGCGGGCCCGCCGCGAGGCGCTGACCGAGGCGATGCGGGGCGCCGCCGCCCCGGTCTTCACCGCGCCCGCGACGGACGATCTCGATGTGGCCCACGCGTGGTTCGAGCAGTTCGAGGGGGCCGGTCTCGACGGCGTCGTCGCCAAGCCGCACGAGCTGCCGTACCGGCCGGGCGAACGCGTCATGGTCAAGGTCAAGCACGAACGGACCGCGGACTGCGTGGTTGCGGGGCTGCGCCCGCACAAGAGCGGTCCCGTCGTGGGCTCCCTGCTGCTCGGCCTGTACGACACGGCCGGCCGGCTCCAGCACGTCGGCGTCTGCGCCTCCTTCCCGATGGCCAGGCGCCGGGCGCTGATGACCGAGCTGGAGCCGCTGCGGATGGACTCCGTGGCGGGCCACCCGTGGGAGGCGTGGACCAGCGAGGAGGCGCAGGCCGCCGACCGGCTGCCCGGCGGCCCCAGCCGGTGGACCGGGAAGAAGGACCTCTCCTGGATCCCGCTGCGGCCCGAGCGGGTGGTCGAGGTCGCGTACGACCACATGCAGGGCGACCGCTTCCGGCACACCGCGCAGTTCCGCCGCTGGCGGGACGACCGGGAACCGGAGCAGTGCACGTACGCCCAGCTGGAGGAGCCGGTCACCTACGACCTGGCGGACCTGCTGTCGTGACGGGCTCGGGCGTACGTCCGCGGTGGTGTGCGGCGTACGCCCGTGCCGTGCCGCGTGCGCGCGTGCCAGGCCGGCTCAGCCCAGGAAGCTCAGCCGGACCTGGCGGCGGGTGTTGTCCACGTTGGTGTCGACCAGGACGACCGACTGCCAGGTGCCGAGTTCCAGCCGGCCGCCGATCACCGGGAGGGTGGCGTGCGGCGGGACGAGGGCGGGCAGCACGTGATCGCGGCCGTGGCCGCGGCTGCCGTGGCGGTGCCGCCAGCGGTCGTCGGCGGGCAGCAGGTCGCGGAGCGCCGCGAGCAGGTCGTCGTCGCTGCCCGCGCCGGTCTCGATGACGGCCACGCCGGCCGTCGCGTGCGGGGTGAAAACGTTGAGCAGCCCGTCGCGCCCCCGCGCCGCCTCGCGCAGGAAGGAGCCGATGGCGCCGGTCAGATCGTGCACGGTCTCGGTCGAGCCGGTGGTGACCTCGATGACGTGGGTGGTGAAGGTGTCGGCCATACCTCCATGATCACCCACCGTCCGGGCGGCCGGGACGCCGTCGAGCGCCTAGGCGCGACTCGGCAGGCGGCAGGCGGCAGGCGGCAGGCGGCAGGCGGCAGGCGGCAGGGGAACGCTCGCGGGCCCGGATACGGGTACGGCCGCGGGTTCGGAAAACCCGCGGACAGCCGATTGCCTCGCATGCCGATGGGGCAGGGCGCGGCGTGTCCTGGGGAAGCTTTCTCCGGGCCGGGTGGTTGGCAGGGCCGTGGAAGAGGCCGGAATGACGCACGCAGCCGGTGCACGGGACGGCGGGCGGAACATCGACGTAGCCGTGATCGGCGGGGGCCAGGCGGGTTTGTCGGCCGGGTACTTCCTGCGCCGCGCCGGCTTCCGGCCGGAGTCGGACTTCGTGATCCTGGACCACTCCCCCGCGCCGGGCGGCGCCTGGCAGTACCGCTGGCCCTCCCTCACCTACGGCAAGGCGCACCGCGTGTACGGGCTGCCCGGCCTGCACCTGGGCGACGCCGACCCGGACCGCCCGTCCGCCGAGGTGGTGAGCGCGTACTTCGCCCGCTACGAGGACGCTTTCGACCTGCGCGTCCACCGCCCGGTGGACGTTCGCGCGGTACGGGACCAGGCCGGCGGGCGGCTGCGGGTCGAGACCGGTGCGGGCGTGTGGTCCGCGCGGGCGCTGCTGAACGCGACCGGTACCTGGGACCGGCCGTTCGTGCCGTACTACCCGGGCCAGGAGACCTTCCTCGGGCGGCAGGTGCACACCGCGGGCTACCGGGGCGCCGCCGAGTTCGCCGGGCGGCACGTCGTCGTGGTCGGCGGCGGCACCTCCGCGGTGCAGCTGCTGACGGAGCTGGCGGAGGTCGCCCGTACGACCTGGGTGACCCGCAGGCCGCCGGTCTTCCGCGACATGCCGTTCGACCAGGAGTGGGGACGGGCGGCCGTCTCCCTGGTCGCGGAGCAGGTGCGCCGCGGGCTGCCGCCGCAGAGCGTGGTCAGCGTGACGGGTCTCGCCGCGACCGAAGCGATCCTGGACGCCCGGGCGCGCGGCATCCTGCGCCGCGAACCGGTCTTCGACCGGATCACCCCGCACGGCGTGGCCTGGCACGACGGCCGCACGCTCGACGCCGACGTCATCCTGTGGGCCACCGGCTTCCGCGCCGCGCTCGACCACCTCGCCCCGCTCGGACTGCGCGAGCCCGGCGGCGGCATCCGGCTGGAGGGCACCCGCGTGGTGAAGGACCCCCGCGTTCACCTGATCGGTTACGGCCCCTCGGCCAGCACGATCGGTGCGAACCGGGCCGGACGCACCGCCGTACGCGACGTCCTCGCTCTCCTCGCGGCGGGTGAGCGTTCACTCGAAGGTGCCGGCTGATCTCCGCGGCGCTCGCCTCTCTCACCGGAACGGCGGCGCTTCGCGGTGTGTCCGCCGCGGGATCCGGCCAGGCTCTAGGGTCTGAGCATGGGGCGACAGAACTGGAAGACCACGCTCGCGGCCGGTTCGGCGACGCTCGCGCTCGCCGCGGTGTCCCTGGTGATGGCCGCGGCGCTCGGCGAGGTCGCGTGGCCGACGGTGATCGCGGTGGCGGCAACGGCGGTGGTCAGCGCGGTGGTGGTGCTGGCGACGGACGGGGAGGGCCGCCGCCCGTGATCCTCCGGCGGGTGCCGCGGCCCGATCGGCGCGGTGTGTGACCGCCGTACTCGGCCGGGTGTCAGGGGACCTCCACGGTGGTCGCCAGCCGGGTGTCGCGTCGCACGAGAGCGGCGTACCGGCCGCCCAGATCGAGGAGTTGGTCGTGGGTGCCGCGCTCGACGATGCGGCCGGCGTCGAGGACCACGATCTGGTCGGCGTCGCGAACGGTGGACAGCCGGTGGGCGATGGTGAGGGTGGTGCGGCCGGCCGAGAGCGCGTCGATGGCGTCCTGGACGGCGGCTTCGGTACGGGTGTCGAGCGCGCTGGTGGCCTCGTCGAGGATGAGGACCGGCGGGTCGCGCAGGATCGTACGGGCGATGGCCAGTCGCTGCTTCTCGCCGCCGGAGAACCGGTAGCCGCGCTCGCCGACCAGCGTGTCGTAGCCGTCGGGCAGGGCGGCGATGTGGTCGTGGATCTGCGCGGCCTCGGCGGCGGCCCGGATCTCGTCGTCGGTCGCGTCGGGCTTGGCGAAGCGCAGGTTCTCGGCGACGGAGGCATGGAAGAGGTACGTCTCCTGGGAGACGACGCCGACCGCGGCGGCCAGCGTCTCGAAACTGAGGTCGCGCACGTCGGTGCCGTCGAGGGTCACCCGGCCGCCGGTCACGTCGTACAGCCGCGGCACGAGGTAGCTCAGCGTGCTCTTGCCGGAGCCGGTGGCGCCGACGACGGCGAGGCTGCGGCCCGCGGGGAGGGCGATGTCGATGCCGCGCAGGGTCGGTTCGCCGCCTTCGGGGTCGTAGGCGAAGTCGACGTTCTCGAAGCGGATGTCGCCGTGGACCCGGTCGAGGCGGACGGCGTCGGGCCGTTCGGTGATGTCCGCCGGGAGGTCGAGGTACTCGAAGATGCGCTGGAAGAGCGCGAGTGAGGTCTGCACCTGGACGCCGGTGGACAGCAGGCTCACAGTGGGGCGGAACAGTCCCTGCTGAAGCGAGACGAAGGCGACCAGGGTGCCGATGGAGACGCTGGGGCCGCCGCGGCCCGCGGTGAGGCCGGCCGCCCAGTACAGCAGTGCGGGCATCGCGGCCATCACGATGCCGATGACGGACATCCGCCAGCGGCCCGACATGTTGGAACGCACTTCGAGGTCGACGAGGCGTTCGGACTCGGTGGCGAAGTCGCGGGTCAGCGATTCGGCGCGGCCCATGGTGCGGCCGAGCAGGATGCCGCTGACCGACAGTGACTCGGTCACGATCGCGGACATCGACGCCATCTGCTTCTGGCGTTCGGTGGTGATCTTCTTGCGTTCGCGGCCGACCCTGCGGGCGATCCACACGAAGACCGGGAGCAGCAGCACCGACACCACGGTCAGCCGCCAGTCGAGGGCGACCATGGCCACGATCGAGGCGATCACGGCGGTGGCGTTGGAGACCAGGGAGGTCGCGGTGGAGGTGACGGTGGCCTGCATGCCGCCGATGTCGTTGGCGATCCTGGACTGCACCTCGCCGGTGCGGGTCCTGGTGAAGAAGGCCAGCGACATGCGCTGCAGCCGCTCGTAGACGGCGGTGCGCAGGTCGTGCATGACGCGCTGGCCGACGGTGGTGGAGATCAGGGTCTGCACGACACCGAAGATGCTGTTGGCGACCGCGGTGGCGATCATGCCCAGGGCGAGCAGGCTGAGCAGCCCGGTGCGGCCCTGCGGGATCGCGGTGTCGAGGATCGCCCGCAGGAGGAAGGGCGAGGCGACGGAGACGAGGGAGGAGAGGGCGACCAGCACGCCGACGCCGGCGAGGCGCCCGCGGTAGGGGCGGAAGAGCCGCATGATGCGGCGTACGTCGGTGGGTCCGGTTTCCTTCTTCGGTGGCGTCCACCGGGAGACGAGATCGATTTCGGGTCGCAACGGACTCCTTGCGGGTCGGGGTGGCGGCGTCCTTCATGGAGTGTAATTCATTGTTACCTACGCTCATAATGAACCACATCCTGATACGCTCGGGCGCATGGAACCCCGCACCGCCGCCGGCACCACCTCCGTTGCCCGGGCGACGGCCACCGCCCTCAGCCCGGAGGAGATCACCGGGCGGCTCGCCGACCAGCTCGTCCGGCTGAGCAGGCGGCTGCACCGCTCCCAGCGCCGGCTGCTGGAGCCGCTGGGCATCACCCCGGCCCAGGCCCGGCTGCTGCGCACCCTGGCGCACTGCGACCAGCCGCCGCGGATGGCCGATCTCGCGCAGCGCCTCGACGTGGTGCCGCGGGCGGTGACCACACTGGTGGACGCGCTGGAGGCGCGGGAGCTGGTGCGGCGGGTCCCCGATCCGCACAACCGGCGGGTGATCCGCATCGAACTGCTGGAGGGCGGCGGCCAGGCGCTGCTGGATCTGCGCCGGGCCCGCCGTACGGCCGCCGCCGAACTGCTGGGTCCGCTGGACGACGGCCAGCGCGCGGCGCTCACCGCGCTGCTGGACGTACTGGACGAGGGCGAACCGCGGGCCGACGGGACCGGGCAGGCCGGTGGGCACGAGTGCGCGGCGATGCCGTGAGGCCTCGTCCGGGCTACTTGCCGAGGTCGGGCGCGCCGCCCTGGGCGACGACGGCCGGTGCCACCACGGCGGTGCAGGCACTGCACCGCCCGGCGGCGGCCGGGATCGCGGTCAGGCACTCCGGGCACTCGCGCATCGGCGCGGACGCGGCCTTCGGGAAGAACCGCTCCTGCATGCGGTTCATCGGCAGCACGACCAGGAAGTAGATCATCGACGCGACGATCACGAAGCCGATCGTCGCGTCGATGAACACGCCGTACGGGAAGGTCACGCCGGACGCGTGGAACGTCTTGGCGCTGAAGTCTCCGCTGGCTCCGCTGACCAGGCCGACGACGGGCGTCAGGAACGCCTTGACGAAGCCGTTCACCAGGCTGGTGAAGGCCGCGCCGACGACTATGCCGACGGCGAGATCGACGACGTTGCCGCGCAGCAGGAAAGCGCGAAAGCCCTTCATGTATGAGGGTCCCCTCTGTGGTCAGGATCTTGGAGGTCCACAGTGTGCCGCGTCCTGCCGCAGAGGGGCCAACCGGCGTGTGTGACGTCACATCGCTCCGCCGGGAACATGCCGGGCCGGTGGTCGCCGGTCGCGTCCGCTACACGCAGGGCGCCCCGGCGTAGAGGGCGACCGCGTCGTTGGCACCGACGGTGGCGGTGAACCTGCCGTCCGTGCCGACGGTGTACCTGGCGCCGCCGTGCTGCACGTCACAGTAGGTGCCGCCCGGCAGCGAGGTGGTGAACGTCCGGGTGATCGCGCCGCCCTCGTGGTTGATCGCGACATAGCCCTTGGCGCCGCGCCCGAAGGCGATGGCGTTGTTGCCGTTGTCCCACCAGTTGGTGACCGCGGTGCCGGAGACGGCGTTGCGGAAACCGACCATGCCGGCGATCTGCGGCCAGGCGTGCTGGCACTTCCAGCCGTCGCTGTAGCAGGCGTTGACGGTGCCGCCGAGCGGCGGGCCGGCGTCGTTGTCCGAGAACTCGTAGCCGGAGTAGACGTTCGGCGAACCGTACGGCCACGCCAGCAGGTAGACGTTGGCGAGGGTGTAGGTGGCGTTGTACTTGTAGTTGAGGGTGGATCCGTTGCGCTCGGTGTCCCAGTTGTCCACGAAGGTACGGCTGTTGGCGCTGGGCAGGTAGCCGGCGCCCCACGCGGCGCCCCAGCTGTTCAGGTAGGCCAGCCTCTCGCTGGTGAAGATCCGCTTCAGGTCGAACGCACCCTGGAAGACGTCCACGTCGCCGGTGCCGGTGTACTCTCCGGGCTGCACGGCCTCGCCCGCGCCGTAGATGACCTCCTGGGCCCAGAAGATCCCCGGTTTGCTGAGCTTGGCCTTGACGGCGGACAGGTCGGCGGCGGCGATGTGCTTGGCGGCGTCGATCCGGAAGCCGTCGACGCCCATCGAGATGAGGCTGTTGAGATACCCGGCGATGGTGGACCGCACATAGTCGCTGCCGGTGTCGAGGTCCGCGAGGCCGACCAGCTCGCAGTTCTGCACATTGCCGCGGTCGGCGTAGTTGGTGATGCTGGTCCGGCAGGTGTGGAAGTCCCAGTCCTGGTAGTAACCGGGGTAGTTGTACTTCGTGTAGTTCGTGCCGCCGGTCCCGGTGCCGGAGCCCGCGGACATGTGGTTGATCACCGCGTCGGCGATGACCTTCACACCGGCGGCGTGGCAGGTGTCCACCATGTGCTTGAAGGAGGCGGCGTTTCCGAGCCGGCCGGCGATCTTGTAGCTGACGGGTTGGTACGACGTCCACCACGCGGAGCCCTGAACGTGCTCCTGCGGCGGGGAGACCTCCACGAAGCCGTAGCCGGCGGGGCCGAGGCTGCTGGTGCAGGCCGAGGCGACCGAGTCGTACTTCCACTCGAAGAGCGTCGCGGTGACGTCCTTGCCGCCGGGCGGGGTCGCCTGCGCCTGGTACTGCGAGGAGACGGCGACCAGGCCGGCCGCGGCGACGGACACGGCCAGCACTGCGTTGAGTAAGCGGGATCTCATGGGCGGCTCCTTCGGTGTACGGGCACGCGTGGTGCCCTCGAAGGCAGCCACGCGCCTGGCCGCCGGGTGGGGGAACGGAACCCCGCGGTCCCTCGGGGTTCCGCGGAGGAGGATCCCGCTTTGGATGCGGACACGTCAATACGGTGAGCGGAAGAAGTTCCGACCCGTTGCTGCAAGGGTGTTGCGGGAGGCGGCGGGGCTGAGGCTCGCACGCGGGCGGGCCTGACGCGGGCTCAGCCCGGCCGGTTCGGCTCAGCCCGGCCGGTTCGGCTCAGCCCGCGAGATGCGCCTTGTCACCCATCACGACGACGGGGTTCGCGGCGGGGTCCAACGTCCGCAGCAGGTACCGCATCGCGTCCTTCGGCAGCGTCACGCAGGCGGCGCTTCCACTGCCGTGATCCATGTGCAGCCAGATGCCGCCGCCCTTCGACCGGCCCAGGGGCCGGGTCGGGTCGTTCGGTGACGTGCCGACGACCCGGTTGTAGTCGATGGCGATCACATAGTCGAAGTCGTGCTGGTAGTCGGGCAGCCAGGAGGCGGGCGGAGCGAAGGACCGCGAGTGGTGGTAGGGCAGCTGCGCACCGGGGTCGGCGAGGACACCCCCCGCGTCGTGCAGGGTGAACACGCCGATCGGGCTCTTCCGGTCCCCCTCGTGGTGCTCGGAGGTCCACCCGTGGTCGCCGTTGTGCGCCGCCCAGCTCGGGCCGCGGTGCCATCGGTCACCGGTCCTGGTGAACAGTGCGACGGTCGCGTTGGCAGAGGTCGGGCCCGCGCCGTAGACCACGACGGCCTGCCGGGCGGAACCGGGCACCTTCGCGGACGTCGCCGGGCCGATACCGGGCAGCGTGCGGCTGTCGGGCGTGGGCGCGGCAGCCGCGACCGGCCGTTTGCCGGCGCGTCCGGTGGCGCCGGAGTCCTCCGGGCCGCCCCCGCCGCTGCCGCAGCCCGCCAGGAGCAGAGCGCCGACCGCCGTCGCCGCCCCCATCGTCACCGTTCGCCGCATGACTCCCCCCTCTTCCGTCCGTGCTGGTGAACGTGCGTACGGCCGTGGCTCGTTCCCGTCCCCCGCGCAAAAACCAGTTGACCGGGTACAGGCCGCGAGGCGAGTCTTGCACGGCTCCGGACCGCTCCCGGCATGGTCTCTCCGTGTTACGCCACCGATCGCGCTCCGCCGACCTTCCCACCCCTATACCCCAGGACATCATGCCGTCCCTACGCAGCCTTCCCCTTCCCGATCCGGGCACGCCCGACGTCCGGTCGGGTCTCCGTTTCCTGCTCTGGCTCGAGGTGCGCCAGTGGCGCGGGCAGCTGACAGCAACCGCGTGGGGCACCCTCCATCTGTCCGCCGTGGCGGCGTTCCCGGCCGCGGTCGGCATGGCGGTGCAGGCCGTCGTGGACGGTTCAGGTGCGCGCCTCGCGCTTTCGGGCGGGCTGATGCTGCTGCTCGGCGCGCTGACCGCGCTCTGCGACACGATGCTGCACCGCACCGCCGTGACCAACTGGATCTTCGTCGCCGCCAGGGTCCAGCAACTGCTGGCCCGCAAGACCGTCGAACTGGGTTCCGTCCTCACCCGGCGGGTGGCGGCCGGCGAGGTGGTGGCGGTCAGCACCGGCGACGTGGAGAAGATCGGCTGGTTCGTGGAGACGATGGCACGCTTCACCTCCGCCCTGCTCGCCTCCGTCGGCATCGCGGTCGCCCTGCTGGTGTACCAGCCCGCGCTCGGCCTGCTGGTCGCCGCGGCCCTGCCCGTACTGGCGCTGGCGGTGCTGCCGCTGCTGCCCGCCGCCACCCGGCGGGCCGATCTCCAGCGGGAGAAGGCCGGCCGGGCGACGGAGTTGGCGGCCGACACCGTCGCCGGTCTGCGGGTACTGCGCGGCATCGGCGGCGAGGAGCTCTTCCTCGACCGGTACCGCCGCGCCTCCCAGCAGGTACGCACCGCAGCCGTCCACAGCGCCCGGATGTGGGCGCTGATCAGTGCCGTCCAAGTGGCGCTGCCCGGACTGCTGCTGGTCGCGGTCGCGTGGTACGGCGCCAGGCTCGCACTCGACGGGCGGATCTCGGTGGGCGAACTGGTCACCGTGTACGGCTCGGTGGCCTTCCTGATGCTCCCGCTGCGGAACTTCGAGGAGATGGCCATGGCCTGGTCGTTCTCCCGGCCTTCCGCCAAACGTGCCGCCCGCGTACTGGCCCTGCGGCGGGTGAACGCGGACCTCGCGCTCGACGGGGACGCGTCGGCCGCCGCCGGCGACCTGTACGACCCGGAGTCCGGGCTGCGCGCACCCGCGGGGCTGCTCACCGCTGTGGTGTGCGGGGACCCGGACGCGGCGGGGCGGCTGGCCGACCGGCTCGGCGGACACAGCCCGGCGGCTGCCGCGGGTGCGGCGTCCGCGCTGCTCGGCGGGCAGGCGCTCGACGCCCTCCCGCTGGCGGCGGCCCGCGCGGCCGTACTCGTCCAGGACAAGGACCCCATCCTGCTCTCCGGGACCCTGGCCGAACTGCTGGACGTGCCGTCGTCCGGCCGGGTCCCGGCGCGGGCCGCGCTGGCTGCGGCGCAGTGCGGAGACGTACTGGACGCGCTGGCGCAGTCCCTGGCCGGCGCGGACGCGGAATCCGGCGATCCGATGCGGGCCCGGATCACCGAACGCGGCCGGTCCCTGTCCGGTGGCCAGCGCCAGCGGCTCGCCCTGGCGCGGTCGCTGGTGGCCGACCCGCAGGTGCTGGTGCTGGACGAGCCGACCTCGGCCGTGGATGCCCACACCGAGGCCCGGATCGCCCGCACCCTGAAGGAGATCCGCGCCGACCGTACGACCGTTGTCCTGACGTCGAGTCCGCTGGTCCTGGACCGCGCCGACCGCGTGGTCCTCGTGGAGGACGGCACGGTGACCGCGACCGGAGGCCACCACGACCTGCTGCGGACGAACTCCCGGTACCGCGCCGTGGTCACCCGCGACACCGAAGCCGAGTCGTCCGCGGTTCCCGCACCGGCCGCTCCGGCGGCCCGTACCGCCCTGCCGATGGAGGAGTCCGCATGATCGGCGTCCCACCGCCGGACTACGATCCGGACGCGACGCGGCAGAGCACGACCCTTCTGGTGGGCTCCCCGGCGACGGTACGCGCCTACGTGCGCGAGCTGGCCCGGCGGCACCGGCGTGCCTTCGCCGTGCTGGTGACCGTCAACACCGTCGCGGTTCTCGCCTCGATGGTCGGCCCCTACCTGCTCGGCGGCCTGGTGGAGGACCTGTCGACCGGCGACCGGGAGATCGGTCTGGGGCGGACGGTGGCGCTCTTCCTCACCGCACTGGCCGTGCAGGCGTTCTTCGTCCGGCTGGTGCGGCTGCGCGGGGCGATCCTCGGCGAGCGGATGCTGGCCGACCTGCGGGAGGACTTCCTGGTGCGGTCGGTGGCGCTCCCGCCGGGCGTGCTGGAGCGGGCCGGTACCGGTGACCTGCTGTCGCGGATCACCACCGACATCGACCGGCTGTCCAACGCGATGCGTGAGGCCGTGCCGCAGCTCGCGATCGCCGTGGTGTGGGCAGGACTGCTGCTCGGCGCGCTCACCGTCACCTCGCCGCCGCTCGCGCTGTCCGTCCTGGTCGCCCTGCCCCTGCTGCTGGCGGGCTGCCGCTGGTACTTCCGGCGCGCCCCGCAGGGCTACCGCTCCGAAGCCGCCGGATACGCGGCCGTCGCCGCGGTGCTCGCCGAGTCGGTGGACGCCGGGCGCACCATCGAGGCGCACGGACTGGGCGTCCGCCGCGAGGAGCTGTCCCGGCGCCGGATCGGCCAGTGGGTGGCGTGGGAGCGCTACACCCTGTGGCTGCGCAGTGTCCTGTTCCCGGTGATCAACCTGACGCACACGCTGATCCTGGCCTCCGTGCTGATGATCGGCGGCGCCTTCGCGCTGCGCGGCTGGGTGACGGCGGGCGAGCTGACCACCGGCGCCCTGTACGCGCAGATGCTCGTCGATCCGGTCAACCTCATCCTGCGCTGGTACGACGAGCTCCAGGTCGCCCAGGTGTCACTGGCCCGGCTCGTCGGAGTGCGCGAGATCGCCGAGGCCGAGGGCGACGAGGCGATCTCGCCCGACGGGCGGGAGGTGGCGGCCGACAGGGTGCGGTTCGGCTACCGGGCGGGCAGCGACGTGCTGCACGGTGTGACGCTGAACGTGCCGCCGGGCACCCGGCTGGCCCTGGTCGGACCGTCCGGCGCGGGCAAGTCCACTCTCGGCCGGCTGCTGGCCGGGATCTACGCCCCGCGCACGGGCGAGATCACCCTCGGCGGCGCGGCCCTGGCCCGGATGCCCGCCGAGCGGGTCCGCGAGCACGTCGCCCTGGTCAACCAGGAGCACCACGTGTTCGTCGGCACGCTGCGCGACAACCTGCGGCTGGCCCGGCCGGAGGCCGCGGACGAGGACCTCTGGGAGGCGTTGCGGGCGGTGGACGCCGAGGACTGGGCGCGGACGCTGGACGACGGGTTGGACACGGAGGTCGGGTCCGGCGGGTCGGTGCTGACCCCGGCCCAGGCGCAGCAGCTCGCCCTGGCGCGGCTGGTCCTCGCCGATCCGCACACCCTGGTGCTGGACGAGGCGACCTCGCTGCTCGACCCGCGCGCCGCCCGCCACCTGGAACGCTCGCTCTCCCGCGTGCTCGACGGCCGCACGGTCGTCGCCATCGCACACCGGCTGCACACCGCGCACGACGCCGATGTCATCGCGGTGGTCGAGGAGGGACGGATCAGCGAACTGGGCAGCCACCACCAGCTGGTCGCGGCGGGCGGCGCCTACGCGGCGCTGTGGCGGTCCTGGCACGGCTAGTGCCGCGCCCACCGGTGCGGTCGGGTCGAGCGGCCCGACCGCACCCGGGGTCAGCCGATGACGCCCAGGGCGCCGAGCGCGCTTGCCCCGCCGAGCAGGAAGAACACCGGGGTGAGCACCTTGAGCTCCACCCAGCTCCCGGCCCGGAACCGCATGAACTTCGGCGGACCCACCGGGTACCAGCGCTTGCGGCCGATCGGTATCGGCCACAGGATCGGGCACCCCGACACGGTCAGTGCGTCGCCGAGGCAGTGCACCAGCGCGCCCAGCACGATCGGCAGGCCGATCCAGACGTACTGCAGGTCCGGCTCGGTGAACAGCCAGGCCTTGCCGTTGCCGGGGTCGTCCAGCACATCGGCGAGCACCCAGGCGCTGGTGGCACCGAGCAGCCAGACCAGGACGTCGCTCGACATCCGGGCATGCCGCCACAGCAGGCCCTCCACGGCCAGCACCATGTGGACGAAGAGAATCCCCAGCACCGCCCAGCGCCCACCGTAGACAGCGGCGGCCGAGGAGCCGGAACCGAGCAGCACGGCCCAGACCCAGGTGTGGGTCAGGGTGCGGTGACCGCCGGAACGCCTGGGGTCGCCCATCTTCCTCGTCGCCTTGTACGCGGAGTGCGCCAGCCCGTCGATGATGCCGCACAGGGCTCGCGAGAAGGGTCCGAAGGCCCGTGAGATCGTGGCCGCCTTGTGATCGAGGTCGGGGGCGAGTGCCGCACCCGCGCAGATGAGCGCACCGACCACCAGCGTGGGCCACGGCATCGGGTGGTCGACGCCCGCCGCGACAGCCCCGACGACGAGCCACGCCGCCGCTCCGGACAGTGAGTGCGCAGGTCCCATCATGGTGGTGCTCATCCCCCCTGGACAACCGCCCGCAGGCGTTGTTGACGCGTCGTCGACGGCACACCCTACCCTTGGCGATCGCGGTCTTCTCCTCCGGTTCCACCGCTCATGGCCGGGACGGGCAAGATGGAGGGGTGACCCTTATCGATCAGCTCCCCGCCGACCCCGGCCCCGATGCCCTCTTCGAAGCGTTCTCGACGTGGGCCGAGGGACAGGGCATCTCCCTCTACCCCGCCCAGGAGGAGGCGCTGATCGAGGTGGTCTCGGGTGCGAACGTGATCCTCTCCACCCCCACCGGCTCCGGAAAGAGCCTGGTCGCCGCCGGTGCGCACTTCGCCGCGCTGGCCCGCGACGAGGTCACGTTCTACACCGCGCCGATCAAGGCGCTGGTGTCCGAGAAGTTCTTCGACCTGTGCAAGCTGTTCGGCACGGAGAACGTCGGGATGCTGACCGGCGACGCCTCGGTCAACCCGGACGCCCCGGTGATCTGCTGCACCGCCGAGGTGCTGGCCTCCATCGCGCTGCGGGACGGCAAGGACGCCGACGTCGGCCAGGTCGTCATGGACGAGTTCCACTTCTACGCCGAGCCGGACCGCGGCTGGGCCTGGCAGATCCCGCTGCTCGAGCTGCCGCAGGCCCAGTTCCTGCTGATGTCGGCGACGCTCGGTGACGTCTCCCGGTTCGAGGAGGACCTGACCCGCCGTACCGGCCGCCCGACGGCGGTCGTACGGTCGGCCACCCGACCGGTGCCGCTGAGCTACGAGTACCGCTCCACCCCGCTGACGGAGACCCTCACCGAACTCCTGGAGACCCGCCAGTCCCCCGTCTACATCGTGCACTTCACGCAGGCGGCGGCTGTCGAGCGGGCGCAGGCACTCATGAGCATCAACATGTGCTCGCGCGCCGAGAAGGACGCCATCGCCGAACTGATCGGCAATTTCCGCTTCACCACCGCCTTCGGCCGCAACCTGTCCCGCTTCGTGCGGCACGGCATCGGCGTGCATCACGCCGGGATGCTGCCCAAGTACCGGCGGCTGGTGGAGAAACTCGCCCAGGCCGGCCTGCTCAAGGTGATCTGCGGGACGGACACGCTGGGCGTGGGCGTCAACGTGCCCATCCGCACGGTGCTCTTCACGGCGCTGACCAAGTACGACGGGCAGCGTGTACGGGTTCTGCGGGCGCGGGAGTTCCACCAGATCGCCGGCCGCGCGGGGCGGGCGGGGTTCGACACGGCGGGCTTCGTGGTGGCGCAGGCGCCCGAGCATGTCATCGAGAACGAGAAGGCGCTCGCGAAGGCGGGCGACGATCCCAAGAAGCGCCGCAAGGTGGTGCGGAAGAAGGCTCCCGAGGGGTTCGTGAGCTGGTCCCAGAGCACCTTCGAGAAGCTGATCGGGTCCGAGCCCGAGCCGCTCACCTCCCGCTTCCGGGTGACGCACGCGATGTTGCTGTCGGTCATCGCCCGACCGGGCAACGCCTTCGAGGCGATGCGCAGGCTGCTGGAGGACAACCACGAGGACCGGCGGTCCCAGCTTCGGCACATCCGCCGCGCCATCGCGATCTACCGCTCGCTGGTGTCCGGCGGTGTGGTGGAGCGGCTCGACGAGCCGGACTCCGAGGGCAGGATCGTGCGGCTCACCGTCGACCTCCAGCAGGACTTCGCGCTCAACCAGCCGCTGTCCACGTTCGCGCTGGCCTCCTTCGAACTCCTCGACCCCGAATCCCCCTCGTACGCCCTGGACATGGTGTCCGTCGTGGAGTCCACCCTCGACGACCCGCGGCAGATCCTGGCCGCGCAGCAGAACAAGGCGCGCGGCGAAGCGGTGGCCGCGATGAAGGCCGACGGCATCGAGTACGAGGAGCGCATGGAGCGCCTCCAGGACGTGTCCTACCCCAAGCCCATGGAGGAGCTGCTGCTGCACGCCTACGGCGTCTACCGGAAAAGCCACCCGTGGGTCGGCGACCACCCGCTCTCCCCCAAGTCCGTGGTCCGCGACATGTACGAGCGGGCCATGACCTTCTCCGAGTTCACCTCGTACTACGAACTCGCCAGGACCGAGGGCATCGTGCTGCGCTACCTGGCCGGCGCCTACAAGGCGCTGGAGCACACCGTGCCGGACGATCTGAAGTCGGAGGACTTCCAGGATCTGACCGCCTGGCTCGGTGAGCTGGTCCGGCAGGTCGACTCCAGCCTGCTCGACGAGTGGGAACAGCTCGCCAACCCGGAAGAGGAGAGCGCCGAGGAGGCCGCCGAGCGCGCCGACCAGGTCAAACCGGTCACGGCGAACGCCCGCGCCTTCCGTGTCCTGGTCCGCAACGCCCTCTTCCGCCGGGTCGAACTGGCCGCGCTGGAGAAGTACGAGCAGCTCGGCGAACTCGACGCGGAGAGCGGCTGGGACACCGACGCGTGGGCGGACGCCATGGACGCGTACTGGGACGAGTACGACGACCTCGGCACCGGTCCCGACGCCCGCGGCCCGAAGCTGCTGCTCATCGAGGAGCAGCCGGAACACGGCCTGTGGCGGGTGCGGCAGACCTTCGCCGACCCCGACGGAGACCACGGCTGGGGTATCTCCGCCGAGGTCGACCTGGCGGCCTCCGACGACGAGGGCCGTGCGGTGATCCGGCTGACCGGCGTGGGCGAACTGTGAACCGGGCGATGACGAAAGGATCGCGATGAGCAATCCGGCCGAGCGGCTGGTCGATCTGCTCGACCTGGAGCGGATCGAGGAGAACATCTTCCGCGGGCGCAGCCCCGAGGAGCGGCTGCAGCGGGTGTTCGGCGGCCAGGTGGCCGGGCAGGCGCTGGTGGCGGCGGGCCGTACCACGGACGGTACCCGGCCGGTGCACTCGCTGCACGCGTACTTCCTGCGGCCGGGCCGGCCCGGCGTGCCGATCGTCTACCAGGTCGAGCGGGTGCGTGACGGCCGCTCCTTCACCACCCGGCGGGTGGTGGCCATCCAGCAGGGTCGGACGATCTTCAATCTGACGGCCTCCTTCCACCAGCCGGAGCCAGGTTTCGAGCACCAGTTGCCGATGCCCGCGGTACCGGAACCGGAGAGCCTGCCGCGGCTCGGCGACGAACTCCGGGCGCACCTGGGAGTGCTGCCGGAGACGCTGGAGCGGATGGACCGACGCCAGCCGTTCGACATTCGCTACGTGGAGCGGCTGCGCTGGACGCCCCGGGAGATCGAGGGCGCCGAACCGCGCAGCGCGGTGTGGATGCGCGCGGTGGGACCGCTGGGCGACGATCCGCTGGTGCACACCTGCGCGCTCACCTATGCGAGCGACATGATGCTGCTCGACGCGGTGCGCGTACCGGTCGAACCGCTCTGGGGGCCGCGGGGCTTCGACATGGCCTCCCTCGATCACGCCATGTGGTTCCACCGGCCCTTCCGCGCCGACGAGTGGTTCCTCTACCAGCAGGAGTCACCCACCGCGACCGGGGCTCGCGGGCTGGCGCGGGGCCAGATCTTCGACCGCCAGGGACGTCTCGTCGTCTCCGTGATGCAGGAGGGGTTGTTCCGCAAGGTCGGTGGCTGACCGGCGCCCCCGGCAGCCCGCGCGGTCCGCGCCGCGCGCACGGACCGGCTGCGGGCGGCGGCGCCCGGCGGTGGCATCCCCGGGGGGAGCGGCGCCGTCCGCAGCGTGGAAGCGAGTCCCACAACCAGGTTGGGGAAGCCGATCCCGTGGTCATGGCCGCGCGTTGACCCTGACGGGCTGCGGTCGCCGGATGGACCGCCGCCGGGCTGACCGCCGCGGGATCGGCACCGCCGACACCGAACAGCCGGCACGGGACCGCCCGGGACCGCCGGAATGCGACCGCCCCCGGGCAACGGTGTCAGAACGGTGCCGCGCCGGATTGCCGGGGGGCGACCCCGAGGTGCTCGCCGACCCGGTGAACGAGGAGGGTCATCTCGTAGGCGACCTGACCGACGTCGGCTTCCATGCCGCTGAGCACGGACAGGCAACTGCCGTCGCCGGCGGCGGTCACGAAGAGAAAGCCCTCGTCGAACTCGACCATGGTCTGGCGGACACCTCCGGTGCCGAACTGGCGGCCGGCGCCCTTGGCGAGGCTGTGGAACCCGGAGGACACGGCGGCCAGATGTTCGGCGGTCGGACGGTCCAGGTCTCCGCTGACTCCGGTGACCAACCCGTCGTTCGACAGGACGAGCGCGTGCTGCACATGCGGCACTCGCTGCGTCAGGTCGTCGAGCAGCCATGCGAGCCCGTTGCCCACCGTCATCGCCTGCCTCCCGTTCTCCGCTGCGGTACGAGCCTGTACCGGTCGGCGCGCCACGGCAACCCCTCCTCGGGAGCCAGCCATGATCAAGTCGAACCGGGGAGGTCGGACCGGCGGGATTCAGCCGCCGCGCGGCACGTACATGATGACGCCCACCCCCACCAGACAGGCCGCTGCCCCGATGACGTCGAACCGGTCGGGCCGGTAACCGTCCAGGACCACGCCCCACAGAAGGGAGCCGGCCACGAAGACACCGCCGTAGGCGGCCAGGATGCGCCCGAAGTCGGCGTTCGGCTGGAGGGTGGCGACGAACCCGTAGAGCCCGAGGGCGACGATCCCGGCCCCCACCCAGGCGGTGCCGCGGTGCTCACGCACCCCTTGCCAGATCAGCCACGCGCCGCCGATCTCCAGCAGCGCGGCGAACATGAAGAGAGCGACGGAGCGGAAGGGGATCATAGGATCATGATGCATGGCCGGCAAGGAGAGCGGACAACAGGAATCAGGGAGTTCTTCGCGGCCCGGGCGGTCGGCTGGGAGACGCGATACCCCGATGACACGCCGGCCTACGCGGCGGCGGTCGGCGAACTGGGGCTGCTGCCCGGCGGGCGGGCGCTCGACGTGGGGTGCGGAACGGCACGGGCGTTGCCGTTGCTGCGGGGTGCGGTCGGCGCCTCCGGCACGGTGGTGGGTGTCGACCTGACACCCGAGATGTTGCGCGAGGCCGCGGCCCTGGGCCGCCGCGGTGCGGGCGCCCTCGTTGAGGCGGACAGTGAACTGCTTCCGTTCCGGGAGGGCGTGTTCGACGCGGTGTTCGCCGCGGGACTGGTGCATCATCTGCCCGATCCGGCCGCCGGGCTGCGGGAGTTGGCCAGGGTGACCGGGCCGGGCGGGCGGCTGGCGCTGTTCCACCCGCTGGGCCGGGCCGCGCTGGCAGCCCGCAGGGGCCATGGGCTCCGGCCGGACGATGTACGGGCCCGGCCGCGGATCGGCCGGCTGCTGGACGCGACGGGCTGGGAGCTGTTGCTGCTGGACGATGCCGAGAACCGTTATCTGGCACTGGCGGTCAGGCGGCGCTGACCGGCTCGGCGTGACGCCTGGTGTCGTTCGACCCCGATACGTTTCGGCGACCGGCACGGGTGCGGACCGGTGGCGGCCGGCTGGGCACGGGGGCGGTGACCCCCGGCCGGTCGGCGGCACCGGCTCCCGCGGGGGCAACACGGCCCGGGCCCCGCGGCACCCGGGCAGAGGCTCGGTCTCACGGCGGAAGGCGCGAGAAGCCGCCCCGGGGATCGTGCTTCCCCTCGATCGGATCCCCTGACCGCACCGGGCACCCTATCCGGGGTCGTACCTGCTCAGCGACCGATCTGCCGCCGGGTGACCCGGCGCAGCCGACGCCGCTGGGAGGAGTCGAGGGTGAGGTAGGCGGCCACCGGGACGCCCACGATGATCAGGAAGAACGCCCACAGGGGGATCCAGTACAGCAGGAGCAGCCCTACCGCCACGCCACCGATGACGACCTTCGTACGATTCGACATGTCCCCGCCTCCGTCCACGGCGGCGGCGCCGCGCCCTCGCCGTATCTACCCACTGGAACGCGCCGCGGACCGCCCGGGTTCCCCCGGAAAGTACCGGTCGGCCCGGTTCGGCCGCCGCGGCGGACGAGGACGCCGCGGCGGGCCGTACCACCTCGGCGCGCGACACGCCCGTGCGCGACCCGCGCCCTACTTGCCCCCCGTCAGCCCCGCCCTCCGCAACGCGTCCGCCATGGCGCCGCCCGCGGCCGGCTGGGGGGACCCGCCACCGCGCCGGCCACCGCCCTGGCCGCCGTGACCGCCCCGACTCCCCTGACGCGGCGGCTGCCGCCGCTCCCCGCCCCGCTCCTCGCCCCGCCGGGCACGCGGCTCCTCCTCCAGCCGCAGCGTCAGCGAGATCCGCTTGCGCGGCAGGTCCACGTCCAGCACCTTGACCCGGACGATGTCACCGGGCTTCACGACGTCACGCGGGTCCGACACATACGAGTCGGACAGCGCGGAGACGTGGACCAGACCGTCCTGGTGCACGCCGACGTCCACGAAGGCGCCGAAGGCGGCGACGTTGGTGACCACGCCCTCCAGCAGCATCCCCGGCCGCAGGTCCGTCATCTCCTCCACGCCCTCCTTGAAGGTCGCTGTCCTGAAGGCGGGGCGCGGGTCGCGGCCGGGCTTCTCCAGTTCGGCGAGGATGTCGGTGACGGTCGGCAGGCCGAACGACTCGTCCACGAAGTCCTGCGGCCTCAGCCCGCGCAGCACGGAGCCGTTGCCGATCAGCGAGGAGATGCCGGTGCCGGCCGTCGCGCTGATCCGCCGGACGACGGGGTACGCCTCCGGGTGCACGCTGGAGGCGTCCAGCGGGTCGTCGCCGCCCTGGATCCGCAGGAAGCCGGCGCACTGCTCGTACGCCTTCGGGCCGAGCCGCGCCACCTCCTTGAGGGCCTTGCGGGTGCGGAAGGGGCCGTTGGTGTCGCGGTGGGCGACGATGTTGGCGGCCAGGCCCTCGGTGATGCCGGAGACGCGGCGCAGCAGCGGTACGGAGGCGGTGTTGACGTCCACGCCGACGCCGTTCACGCAGTCCTCGACCACCGTGTCGAGGGAGCGGGACAGCTTCACCTCGGACAGGTCGTGCTGGTACTGGCCGACACCGATGGATCGCGGGTCGATCTTGACCAGTTCGGCGAGCGGGTCCTGGAGGCGGCGGGCGATGGACACCGCGCCGCGCAGGGACACGTCCAGGTCGGGGAGTTCCGCGGAGGCGTAGGCGGAGGCGGAGTAGACCGAGGCGCCCGCCTCGGAGACCACGGCCCTGGTGAGCTTCAGTTCGGGGTGCAGCCTGATGAGGTCGGCGGCGAGCTTGTCGGTCTCGCGGGAGGCGGTGCCGTTGCCGATGGCGATCAGGTCCACCTGGTGGGCGGCGGCCAGCCGGGCGAGGGCGGCCAGCGACTCGTCCCAGCGGTTGCGCGGGGCGTGCGGGTAGATCGTGTCGGTGGCGACGACCTTGCCGGTGGCGTCCACCACGGCGACCTTCACGCCGGTGCGCAGGCCCGGGTCGAGTCCCATGGTGGCGCGGGTGCCGGCGGGCGCGGCGAGCAGCAGGTCGCGCAGGTTCGCGGCGAAGACCCGTACCGCCTCGTCCTCGGCCTGCTGGCGCAACTGGACCCGCAGGTCGATGCCGAGGCGGACCAGGAAGCGGGTGCGCCAGGCCCAGCGGACGGTGTCGCCGAGCCACTTGTCGGCGGGCCGGCCGCGGTCGGCGACGCCGAACTGCTGGGCGATGCGCCGCTCGAAGCCGGTCGGGCCCTCGGCAGGCTCCTCCGGTTCGAGGGTGAGGTCGAGCACCTCCTCCTTCTCACCGCGCAGCATGGCCAGCACCCGGTGCGAGGGGAGCTTGGTGAAGGGTTCGGCGAAGTCGAAGTAGTCGGAGAACTTCGCGCCGCTCTCCTGCTTCCCGTCCCGCACCTTCGCCACCAGTCGGCCGCGGTTCCACATCCGGGTGCGCAACTCGCCGACCAGGTCGGCGTCCTCCGAGAAGCGCTCGGTGAGGACCGCCCGCGCGCCCTCCAGCGCCGCCGCGGCGTCCTCGACGCCCCGGTCCGCGGAGACGTACGACGCCGCCTCGGCCTGGGGGTCCAGTCCGGGGTCTGCGAGCAGCGCGTCGGCGAGCGGTTCGAGGCCGGCTTCCCTCGCGATCTGCGCCTTGGTGCGGCGCTTGGGCTTGTACGGCAGGTAGATGTCCTCGAGGCGCGCCTTGGAGTCGGCGGCCATGATCTGTGCCCGGAGCGCGTCGTCCAGCTTGCCCTGCGACTCGATCGACTCCAGTACGGCCGCGCGCCGCTCGTCCAGCTCGCGCAGGTAGCGCAGCCGCTCCTCCAGGGTGCGCAGCTGGCTGTCGTCCAGGGTGCCGGTGGCCTCCTTGCGGTAGCGCGCGATGAACGGCACCGTCGCGCCGCCGTCCAGCAGCCCGACCGCCGCCCGTACCTGCCCTTCGCGTACGCCGAGCTCCTCGGCGATCCTGGCCTCGACCGACCGCACAACCGACGTCGTCACGATGCTGAACCCGCTCTCTTCGCTGGACTCCTGCCCGCATTATCCAGGTCGCGGGCGGGCGACCGCCGAGGCGCGGCCCCGTCGCGCGACGCGGCACCCGCTCGCACGGCGGGACGGCACCCGGTCGGGCGGCGGGGGCGGCGCCCCCGCCCCCGGATCAGGTCAGCTGCTTCTCGAACCAGTGGTCCGCGTACGGGTCGTCGTTGTACGACGCGTGGCGCGTCACCGCGCGCTCACAGGTACGACGGACTCGCCCGGTCGCGCCGTCGCATGCGCCCCGGCGGCGAGGGCTTTCACAGTTCTGGTGGCACAGCGATACTGTTCCGGTGCCCCAGACCGGTCTCACCATCGACGAGCTGGCCGCCCGCGCCGGGGTGACGGTACGCACCGTCCGCTTCTACAGCGCCCGCGGCCTGCTGCCGCCGCCCACGATCGGCCCGCGCCGGATCGGCCGGTACGGGCCCGCGCACCTGTCCCGGCTGGACCTGATCGGGGAGTTGCAGCACCAGGGGCTGACCCTGGCCGCGATCGAGCGGTACCTCCAGCAGCTTCCCGGCGACATCAGCGCCCACGACCTGGCGATCCACCGCGCGCTGGTGGCGTCGTGGCTGCCCGAGGGCACCGAGGAGACCGACCGGGAGAAGCTGGAGCGCCGGCTGGGCCGTCCGCTGGCGGCGGCCGACCTCGACCGGCTGGCCGCGATGGGAGTGCTGGAACGCACCGCGGACCCGGACGCCTTCCGGGTGGACCCGGGCACCCTGCACCTGGGGTTGCGGCTGATGGACATGCCGATCCCGGTGGACGCGATCCTCGCCGCCCGCCAGGTGATGCTGGAGCACGCACGGGCGGCTGCCCACGAGATCGGCCGGATCTTCCGCGACGAGGTGTGGGAGCCGGACCGGGTCGAGCAGATGCGCTCGCTGTCGGCACAGATGCAGCCGCTGGTGGTGCAGGCGCTGGTGACCACGTTCCAGCGTTCGCTGCGGGAGGAGGTGCGGGCCTGGCCGGAGTCCGACGCCCGGCCCGGCCCGCGGCCGTCCCCGTGAACCGAACCGGTGCGCTCGGTCCGCGCGGACGGCCGGGTACCCCTCCGTCCGTTCAGTCCGTGAAGGTCTCCCCGCTCTCCGCCTTGGCGACCAGCAGCGCGGGCGGCGTGAAGCGCTCGCCGTAGGCGGCGGCCAGTTCCCGCGCCCGCGCCACGAATCCGGCGGGCCCGCCCTGGTACCCGTTGATGTACTGGAGCACTCCCCCGGTCCACGCCGGGAAGCCGATGCCCAGCAGCGAGCCGACGTTGGCGTCGGCGACCGAGGTGAGGACGCCCTCCTCCAGCAGCCGTACGGTGTCCAGGGCCTCGGCGAACAGCATCCGCTCCTGCATGTCGCGGAACGGGATCTCGGCACCCGCCTTGCCGAAGTGCTCGGTGAGACCGGGCCACAGGCGGGTGCGGCGGCCGTCCTCGTACGCGTAGAAGCCGGCGCCTCCGCTGCGTCCCGGTCGGCCGAACTCGTCCACCATGCGCTCGATGATCCGTTCGGCCGGGTGTTCCTGCCAGACCCCGCCGGCCGCCTCGACCGCGGTGCGCGCCTCGCGGCGGATCCTGCGCGCCAGGGTGAGGGTCAGTTCGTCCAGCAGCGACAGCACCTTGGCGGGGTAGCCGGCCTGCGCGGCGGCCTGCTCGACTGAGGCCGGTGCCAGGCCCTCGCCGACCATGGCGACGCCCTCGTCGAGAAAGTGGCCGATGACCCGGGAGGTGAAGAAGCCGCGCGCGTCGTTGACCACGATCGGGGTCTTGCGGATCTGCCGGACCAGGTCGAAGGCGCGAGCCAGCGCCTCGTCGCCGGTCCGCCGGCCGCGGACGATCTCCACCAGCGGCATCCTGTCGACCGGCGAGAAGAAGTGCAGGCCGACGAAGTCCTGGTCGCGCTGGACGCCTTCGGCGAGCACGGAGATGGGCAGCGTGGAGGTGTTGGAGCACAGCAGCGCGCCGGGCGCCACGACGCCCTCGATCTCCTGGAACACCTTGTGCTTGAGGGCGGCGTCCTCGAAGACCGCCTCGATGACGGCGTCGCAGCCGGCCAGGTCCGCGGGGTCGGCGGTGGGGGTGATCCGGGCGAGCAGCGCGTCCCGCTTCTCGGGGGTGGTACGGCCCCTGGCGAGCGCCCTGTCCAGCAGCCCGGCCGAGTACGCCTTGCCGCGCTCGGCGGCCTCGACGGAGACGTCCTTGAGGACGACCTCGATCCCGGCCCGCGCGCAGGAGTACGCGATGCCCGCGCCCATCATGCCCGCGCCGAGGACGGCGACCCTGGTGACCTTTCGGGCGGGCACGTCCGAAGGGCGGCCCGCGCCGGAGTTGACGGCCTGCATGTCGAAGAAGAACGCCTGGATCATGTTCTTCGAGGTCTGCCCGCAGACCAGCTCGGTGAAGTAGCGCGCCTCGATGACGGTGGCGTTGTCGATGTCCACCTGAGCGCCCTCGACGGCCGCGGCGAGGATGTCACGCGGCGCCGGGTAGGGCGCGCCCGCGAGCTGCTTGCGCAGGTTGGCCGGGAAGGCGGGCAGGTTGGCGGCGAACCCGGGGCTCTTGGGGGTGCCGCCGGGGATCCTGTAACCGGGGACGTCCCAGGGCTGGCACGCGGCCGGGTTGGCGTCGATGAAGGCGCGGGCGGCGGCGAGCATCGCGTCGCGGTCGGTGGCGACCTCGTGGATCAGTCCGGCCTCCAGGGCGCGCCGCGCGTCGTACTGGCGGCCCTGGAGCAGCACCTTCAGCAGCGCGTCGGCGATGCCGAGCAGCCGTACGGTACGGACCACGCCTCCGCCGCCGGGCAGCAGGCCGAGGGTCACCTCGGGCAGGCCGATCCTGGTCCCGGGGGTGTCCAGGGCGATGCGGTGGTGGCAGGCGAGCGCGATCTCGTACCCGCCGCCGAGGGCGGCGCCGTTGATGGCGGCGACGACGGGCTTGCCGAGGGTTTCCAGGCGGCGCAGGCGGCGCTTGATCCGCATCGAGCCGGCGAAGACCTGCTCGGCTCGGTCGGGGGTGACCCGGATGAGGTCGCGCAGGTCGCCGCCGGCGAAGAAGGTCTTCTTGGCGGAGGTGACGATGACGCCGCGCACCGCGTCGATCTCCGCTTCGAGGCGGTCGAGGGTGGCGTCGAGAGAGTCGGCGAACGCCGCGTTCACGGTGTTGGCGGACTGGGCGGGGTCGTCCAGGACGAGGGTGACGATGCCGTCGGCGTCCTGCTCCCAGCGGATGGTGGTGGACTCGCTCATGGTCTTCGGGCTCCGTTGGATCCGTTGAAGGGGCAGGGCGTCAGAGGCGTTCGACGACGGTGGCGACACCCATGCCGCCGCCGACGCAGAGGGTGGCGAGTCCGTACCGCTGGTCGCGGCGCTCCAGTTCGTCGATGAGGGTGCCCAGGATCATCGCGCCGGTCGCACCGAGCGGGTGGCCGAGCGCGATGGCGCCGCCGTTGACGTTGACCTTGTCGATGCTGATGCCCATGTCGGCGGCGAAGCGCAGCACGACCGCGGCGAACGCCTCGTTCATCTCGAACAGGTCGATGTCGTCGACGGTCAGGCCGGCCTTGGCCAGTGCCTTGCGGGAGGCGGGTGCGGGGCCGGTGAGCATGATGGTCGGCTCGGAGCCGGAGACGGCGGCGGAGACGATCCGGGCCCTGGGGGTGAGGCCGTAGCGCTCGCCGATCTCGCGGTTGCCGATGGCGACGAGGGCGGCGCCGTCCACGATGCCGGAGGAGTTGCCCGCGTGGTGGACGTGGTCGATCCTCTCCACCCAGTGGTACTTCTGCAGCGCGACCGCGTCGAAGCCGCCGAGGTCGCCGATGTCGGCGAAGGACGGCTTGAGGCCGGCCAGCGTCTCGGGGGTGGTGCCGGGGCGGACGTGCTCGTCGTGGTCGAGGACGACCAGACCGTTGCGGTCCACGACGGGCACCACGGAACGGGCGAACCGGCCTTCCTTCCACGCCTCGGCGGCCCGCTCCTGGGAGAGCGAGGCGAAGGAGTCCACGTCGTGCCTGCTCCAGCCGCCGAGGGTCGCGATCAGGTCGGCGCCGATGCCCTGCGGGACGAAGCCGGTCTCGTACGCGGTCATCGGGTCCATCGCCCAGGCGCCGCCGTCCGAGCCCATCGCGACCCGCGACATCGACTCGACGCCGCCGGCGAGGATCAGGTCCTCCCACCCGGAACGGATCTTGGCCGCGGCGAGGTTGACCGCTTCCAGCCCGGAGGCGCAGAAGCGGTTCTCCTGCACACCGGCCACCGTGTCGGGCAGGCCCGCGGCGATCGCGGCGATCCGGGCGATGTCGGAGCCCTGGTCGCCGATCGGGCTGACCACGCCGAGCACGATGTCGTCGATCGCCGCCGGGTCGAGGTCCGGGAAGCGCCGCCGGAGTTCGTGGATGAGGCCGACGACGAGGTCGATCGGCTTGGTGCCGTGCAGGGATCCGTTCGCCTTTCCGCGCCCGCGCGGGGTGCGGACGGCGTCGTAGACGTAGGCGTCGGTGCTCAACGTGGTGCCTTTCGGTGAGGGTGCGGGCCGGGGCGGGTGGTGGTGCTGTCAGGGGTCAGGTACGGAACGGGTCAGCTGCGGAACGGGTCAGGGCTCCAGCGCGGGCGTGTCCCAGTCGCGGGCCACTTCCGCGGTGTGCGCCCCGGGCCGGGCGGGCGGGCGGCGGACGGCGGTCGGGGTGGCGGAGAAACGGGGCGCCGGGGCGGGCTGGATGATCCCCGCCGACCGGACGAAGGTGCCGCGGTCCGCGAGGTGCGGGTGGTGCGGGGCCTCCTCCAGCGAGAGTACGGGGGCCACGCACGCGTCGGTACCGGTGAACACGCCGGTCCACTCGGCGCGGCTGCGGGCCCTGAACCGTTCCGCCACGGCCGCCCGGAGCTCCGCCCACCGGCCCGGGTCCGTGCGCAGCGCCGCCACGTCCTCGCCGAGGCCCAGCAGCCGGGCGAACTCCTCGTAGAAGCGCTGCTCCAGGGCGCCGACTGCCATGTGTCCGCCGTCCGCGGTCTCGTACACGCCGTAGAAGGGGGCACCGCCGTCCAGGAGGTTGGCGGCGCGGCGGTCCTGCCAGGCGCCGGCCGCGCGCATGCTGTGGATCATCGTGGTGAGGTGGGCGGTGCCGTCCACGATCGCGGCGTCCACCACCTGGCCCACGCCGTGCGCGCGGGCGTGGTGCAGGGCGGCCAGCACGCCGGTGACCAGGTAGAGGGAACCGCCGGCGTAGTCGCCGAGGAGGTTGGCGGGGGCGACGGGCGGGCCGTCGGCGGTGCCGGTCATGCCGAGGGCGCCGGTGACCGCGATGTAGCCGAGGTCGTGTCCGGCGGTGTGGGCGAGCGGGCCGTGCTGACCCCAGCCGGTCATCCGGCCGTAGACCATCCGCGGGTTGCGGGCCAGGCAGGCGTCGGGGCCGACACCGAGGCGTTCGGCGACACCGGGCCGGTAGCCCTCGATCAGGATGTCGGCGCGTTCGGCCAGGTCCAGTACGGCTCCGGGTCCGCGGTCGGCCTTCAGGTCGACCAGCACCGAGCGCTTGTTGCGGTTGGTGACGTCGTACGCCGGGTCGATGCCGATACCGGCGCCGCCGGGCCGGTCGACACGGACGACGTCGGCGCCGAGGTCGGCGAGGAGCATGGCGGCGAACGGGGCCGGTCCGATGCCGGCCAGTTCGACCACGCGGACGCCTGCCAGCGGACCGGGCGTCGGGCCGTACGCCCCGTCGGCCGACGGGTCGTACACGGGATCGCCCGCCCCGCCGGTCGCCGGCGACCGGTTTGACACTCCTGATGTCACATCAATGATGCTAGGAACGTGTTCCAGTCTTGGCAAGGGCTGACCGAGCGCTCGCTCAGCGCGGTGGCAGTGGTCCGGGAAAGGCGACGGCCCGCCTCCGCCCGGTCGGGCGGAGGCGGGCCGTCGGGGACGACGATCAGGCGGAAACCCCGGACGCGGCAGCCGCCGCCTTCTCCAGTTGGAACGCCTCGTTGCCCTGGCCGATCCTGGCGTGCACGCCGGGGCGCCTGGCTTGCAGCACCATCCCGTAGACCAGGCCGATGGCGGCGGCCAGCGCGATGATGCCGGGGAGGATCCAGCGCAGCCCGTGGCCGGGGTTGGCGCCGAGCAGGACCGCGAAGTCCTTCACCGAGTACACGAAGATCGCCATCAGCGCGACGGCCGCGAGCCCGGAGGTGACCAGCCGCCACGCCTGGACGCCGGCCGCGCCGCGCTTGACGAAGAAGGCGATGACGGCGACCGCCGCGGTGGCCATCAGCAGCACGATCCCCAGCGCGCCGACGTTGCCCGCCCAGATGAACAGCCGCAGGACCGGCGCGGTCGGGTCGCCGGTGGGCTTGCCGTCGGTGACGGCGAAGGCGACGACGACGGCCAGCGACACGGCGGTCTGCAGGAGGGAACCGACGGCCGGGGCGCCGCTGGACTTGGAGGTGCGGCCGACCGCGGCGGGCAGCAGGCCGTCGCGGCCCATCGCGAAGGCGTATCTCGCGACCACGTTGTGGAAGCTCAGCATCGAGGCGAAGATGCCGGTGATGAAGAAGATGTTCAGGGTGTCGGTGAACGCGGTGCCGAGCCGGTCCTGGTTGAGCGCGAAGATCAGGTTCGGGCCCTGTTCCTGCGCCGCCCCCACAACGTGGCCCGGGCCGGTGGCCACGGTGATCGCCCAGGCGCTGAGGGCGAAGAAGATGGTGGCGAAGCCGATGGCCAGGAACATCACCTTGGAGACCACGCGCTGCGGATCGCTGGTCTCCTCGGCGTAGACCGGGGCCTGTTCGAAGCCGACGAACCCCGCGATGGTGAAGCACAGCGCCGTACCGAGGCCGGCCCCGCTGAGCGTGCCGGGGTCGAAGGCGTGCACCGAGACGCCCTGCGGACCCGAGTCGGCGAGGAAACTGAGGTCGAAGACGACGGTCAGCGTGGTCTCGATGAGCAGCAGCAGACCGAGCGCCTTCGCGTTGAGGTCGATCTTCAGCGCGCCGAACACCGCGGTGATCGCCACACCGCCCAGGGCGGGGATCCACCATGCCACGTTGTGGTGCCAGTGCTCGGCGATCTGGCTGGATATCTGGAACCCGAAGATGCCGTAGGTGCCGATCTGCATGATGCTGTAGGCGAACAGCGCCACGTAGGACGCGCCGGCGCCCGTCGTGCCGCCCAGCCCGCGGGCGATGTAGGCGTACAGCGCACCGGCGTTGTGCACATGACGGCTCATCTCGGCGTAGCCGAAGCTGAACAGGATGAGCACCGCCCCCACGATGAGGAACAGCAGCGGCACACCGACGACGCCCATGGTGGCGAAGGTCGTCGGGACGACTCCGGCCACCACCATGAGGGGTGCGGTGGCGGCGAGCACCGAGAGCAGGAGGGCCGGAGCGCCGATCCGGTCCGCGCGCAGCGCGCGCTGCTCACCCTTGAATGTGCTGATCTCGGTTGTACTGCCCGTCAGCATGGCTGCGGTTCCTTCCATGGAGGTGCGAGGGGGTGCTGGTTGCCGGTCTTACGAGGAACCGAATCCGAGCGCGTGGTTGCGCGCGGTACGGAATGTCTTCTTCGGATCACGGTCGAGGTACGACCACGGGGCGCGGGTGGCGTGTCGGCCGATCCGGTTGAACAGCGCGGCGGCGGCCACCGTGTCGCCCGAGTGGAACTTGGCGAAGGCGAGGTAGTTGAGGTCCAGAGCCAGGCGCGGGTGGCTTCTGCCGTCCCAGTCCAGCCACCAGTCGAAGGAGCCGCGCAGGCTGGTACGGGCGCGCGGGCTGGTCCAGTACGGCAGCCGGGCCGGATCGGCGGGCATCGCCCCGGCCGCGGCCAGCGCCCGGTACCGCTCGACCAGGGCGACCAGCGGCAGCATGGAGAGCGGCGATCCGGGGCCGGCCTCGTCGGCGGCCCACTCGGCGAACTCGTACACCTCGTGGAACGGGTCGTCGCCGTCGGTCTTCTGGCGCTCCGCGAGGCACTGGGTCATCAGGTAGTGGCCATGGTGGTGGCCGCGGTGCCGGCCGCGTACCTGGTCGAAGGCGCGGACCTGCTCGTCGTCGGTGCCGGTGCGGCGGGCCAGGATCAGCAGGCCGAGCCAGGGCGTGGGGTCGCCGGGGGACATCCGGGCGGCGCGCATGCAGGCGTCGCGGGCCGTCTCTGGGCTCTGCTTGCCGGCCGACGCCCGGAACACGGCCGCGCAGGCGCGCAGGGCGACGGCGTCCGGGCTCTCCGGCTCGGCGAGCAGCCACTCCTCGGCCCAGGCGGCGGCGGACTTGCCCTCGCCGAGCACGACCAGCCGGTGGCCGCGGCTGTCCCAGTCCTTGCCGGTACGGGCGAGGAGCGCGCGGACATCCGTCCAGCGACCCTGCGTCAGGGCGGCCCGGGCGGCGACCAGTTCCTCGTCGTCCAGCGCGGGGTCGAAGGCCACGTCGTCCTTGCCGCGGGTGAGGCGGAAGGGTGGCAGCGGTGGGGTCATCCGCGGGCAGCCCTCCACGGCGCGCTACGTCATGTGATCGCGAACAGCCAACCGGTACGCGCGGGTCCGCTACAAGGCTGCACCTGTTGTCTCGGTGTAGTCCCGTATCGTTGGCGGCGTTTGAGGCGCGGATCATCAGGGATGACACGGCTTGGCAGGGGATGGGTACGGTTCGGCGGGGCATGGACGCCGTTGAGCAGGGGACGGATCGCGTTGGGCAGCGGATCGGCGCTGATCACGGGGTGGCCGGTGCGGGGCCGCACAGCCGCAACGAGAAGGCGTGACCGTGGCGCCGCGGTGGCGAACGGCAGTGGGGACCTGGTGAATGGACGGCGGTAACGTGGCGAGCGAACGGTCTGCCGCGTCCACGCACCCGCTCGCCTACGTACGGCGCCGGCACGGCTGGAGCTACCAGGACCTGGCCAGGGTGATCGCGGACCACGCCCGCGCGCTCGGGGTGCCGATGGCCGCCCGCCGGGAGAAGGTGTGGCGCTGGGAGCACTGGGGTGTCGTCCCGGAGGCCGACAGCCAGCGGGCGCTGGCCCGTGCGCTCGGCATCGCGCCGCGTGAACTGGAGGAGCGCCCCTGGCCGCGCTGGCTCCCCGCGCACCAGGGCATGCCGGACGGCCTGCCCTGGAGCACCGAGGGCAGCCTGACCGCCCTGGGCTCCCTGGTCGACGACGGCACCGCCGACCCGCGCGGCTTCCCGATCGCCGACGAGCGCGCCCTGCGGGACGCGATCGCCGACTGGGACGCGGCGGAGGCGGAGGGGCCGGCGGCCTTGCTTGGGGACGACGTGTGTCCGTGCGGCGACCGGGTGCCCCGGGTCGGCTCCGCAGTGGCCCCGGAGCACGACCGCGTGTCCCCGCCGACCGGCGAGCAGTGGATGTCCACGCCGGCCGGTCCCGCGTCGCACCCCGCAGCGCCGGCCGTCCACCGCGTGCTCGCCCAGCCGGCCCCGCGCGTCCTGGGCGGCGGCCCGGCGATGACGGACCCGGCCGGCGTCGGCGCCTCCGTGGCGGAGTGGCTGGAAGCGGGAGTGGCGGGGCTGCGGCGGCTGGACGACCGGTTCGGCGGCGCGGCGGTACGGCACCGGGTGGAGGCGGATCTGCGGCTGGTGTGCGGGCTGCTGCGCAGGGGGTCGCGGGGGCCGGTGATGGAGGCGCGGCTGCTGCGCGTCGCGGCGGATCTGGCGCAGCTCGGCGGGTGGGCGGCCACCGACACCGGACGCCATGGCGCCGCGCAGCGGCACTATCTGACCGGGCTGCGCCTCGCGCACACCGCCGGCGACCGCGCGATGGCTGCCGCGCTCTGGGGCGGGCTCGCGCTTCAGGGGGTGATCGCGGGCCGCCCGCAGGACGCGGTGCTCGCCGCGGAAGCCGCCGTACGTGCGGCCGACGGCGCTCCCCCGGTCGTACGGGCGATGGCAGCCAGCCGGCTGGCCCGCGCGCATGCCGCACTCGGTGCGGACACCGCCTTCCTGCGTGCGGCGGCCGAGGCCGAACACCACCTGGACGCGGCCGAAGGAGATCCGGGGCCGCCCTGGCTGTACTGGTTCGACGCCGCCGAACTCGCCGCCCAGACCGGCCAGTCGCTGCTCGACCTCGGGGAAGCGTACGAGGCCCGGCCGCTGCTGGAGCAGGCGCTGGCGATGCAGGACGAGGCGTTCGTCCGCGACCGTTCCCTGTACTCGGTGCGGGCCGCCGAAGCCCGTGCTCTCACCGGCGACGTGGAAGGCGCCCGCGTGCTCGGCCGCGAGGCCGCCCGGCTCTCCCGGCACTGCGGCTCCCCGCGCCTGGCGGACGCGCTGGACGCCCTCAAGGTCTGCCTGGACGCCAGAAGCTGACGCGGGGGCCCGTCCGCTACACCCGGCGCAACCGCACCACCGGGATGTCCCGGTCGGTGTTCTTCTGGTACTCCTCGTACGGCGCGTACACCTCCAGCAGGTGCGGCCAGACGCGGGCCTTCTCCTCCGGGGACAGCGTCTCCGCGCGGGCGGGGAACCGCTCGCCGAGCACCCGCAGATGGACTTCCGGGTTCTCCACGAGGCTGTGGAACCACAGGGGGTGCACGGGCGCTCCGCCCTTCGACGCGACGACCAGATAGTCGCCGCCGTCGCGACCGTAGATCAGCACCGTACGGTGCCAGTCGCCGCTGAGCCGGCCCTGGTAGTCCAGCAGCAGGCAGGGCGAGCCGTTCATGTCGGTCGCCTCGGTGCCGCCCGACTCCTCGTAGCGGCGGGCCTGGTCGGCGACCCACTGCGAGGGGCTGAGCTGCACGGTGGCAGGGTCGTACGCGGTCATCTGTGTCCTCCTGTGCGGGAGTTCGTCGGCAGTGATCCCCAACCATAGGGACTCCGGCAGCCCTCTGACGGTGTCACAGGCCCGGCGCGCCCCAGACCGGGAACCAGCGCGACAGGTCGTTCTCCAGTCGCAGGTCGTTGGCGACCAGCGCCTTCACCTGGAGCTCCAGGGCGCTGTCCCGCTTCTCGCCGGGGAGCGGCGCGAACGGGTAGAACGACCCGCGCTTGTAGAGGTACACCAGCGCCAGGGAGCGGCCCTGCGGGTTCGTGAAGGCGAGCAGGGAGCACAGGAGCTGCGGGCCGAAACCGTGGTCCTCCAGCGTGGAGTTGACGGCGTGCAGATCGGTGACGAGGTCGGTGGTCTCGGTGGGCCGGTGCCGGCTGAGCAGCCACGTGTAGCCGTAGTCGTCCTGGCTGGACTCGACGGTCAGCAGGGCGCGCAGGTCCTGCTGGATCTCGGCGAAGGCGCCGCCCTCGACGGCCGCGAAGCACACCGAGCCCAGCCCGGTGGGCCGCAGGTCGCTCGCCGCCTCCAGGGTGATCGCGGCCGAACTGAGCCCGAAGAGCTGGTCGAGGTCGGGGCGTACGGGTTTGCTGCGCCCGAGCAGCACGTCCAGCAGCCCCATCAGCGGCGGCCCAGTTCGAGGGTGATCCGGCCGAGCTGCTCCAGCCGCTGCTCCAGGGTGGGGTGGGTGGACAGCAGCCTGGACAAGGAGGGTCCGGCGCTGAGCGCGGGGGCGAAGTAGAAGGCGTTGAACGGCTCGGCCTTGCGCAGGTCCCTGGTGGGGATCGCGGCCATCTCACGGCTGACCTTGGTGAGCGCCGAGGCCAGCGAGGAGGGACGGCCGGTGAGCAGGGCGGCGCTGCGGTCGGCGGACAGTTCCCGGTAGCGCGACAGCACGCGGGTGAGCAGGAAGCTGATGACGTACACGGCGGCGCTGACCAGCGGCACGAGGACGGCCACGGCGGCCGTGCCGGGGTCGCGGCTGCGCTGGAAGCCGCCCCACAGCCCGATCCGGGTGATGACGCCGGCGAGCAGGCCGAGGAAGGAGGCGATCGTCATCACGGCGACGTCCCGGTGCGCGACGTGGGACAGCTCGTGGGCGATGACACCTTCCAGTTCGTCCGGTTCCAGCCGGCGCAGGAGTCCGGTGGTGGCGCAGACCACGGTGTTCTTCTCGTTGCGCCCGGTGGCGAAGGCGTTGGGCACGTCGGAGTCGGCGATCGCCACCCTCGGCTTGGGCAGGTCGCCGAGGGCACAGATGCGGTCCACCACGCCGTGCAGCTCCGGGGCCTGTTCGGGGGTGACCTCGCGGGCGCCCATGCTGAAGGCGGCGATGCGGTCGCTGAACCAGAACTGGGCGATGAACAGGATGCCCGCGATCACCAGGATTATCGGCCAGGAGCCGCCCAGCAGCGCCAGCAGCGTGCCCACGAAGACGACGTAGAGCAGTCCGATCAGGAACATGGTGACGATCATGCGGGTCGTCAGTCCCCGGTCGGGCGCGAAGCGGTTCCGGTTCATGGCCCCTCCCGAGTTCGTGCGGGGCGTGGGTCGCGGTCCGCGGCCCGACGTGCTCCGTCGCTGTGGGTGTGTCTCTGCCACCAGTGCAACGACCAGGACGGCCTCACCGGTTCCGCTCAACGGGTCATATCGAGGACCAGCTTCCCGACCGTGCGGCGGGCCAGCAGGTCCCGGTGGGCGCGAGCGGCCCCGGACAGCGGGTAGACGCCGCCGGTCCGGGGCCGGAGAGCGCCGGCCGCGGTCATGGCGAGGAGTTCCGCCAACGGCTCGTGGTACATCCCCGGACGGCCGAGGCAGTGCGCCAGCCAGAAGCCGACGAGGGTCTGGGAGCGGGCCAGCAGCTTGGCGGCTTCCACCGGGGCCGGCGGGGTGCGCGACGCCATGCCGTACGTGACGAGCCGGCCGAACGGCGCGAGGGCGGCGAGCGAGGCGTCGAAGACCGGGCCACCGGTCATCTCCAGGACGATGTCGGCCTTCCGGCCGCCGTTGGCCTCGACGATCCGCTCCTTGAGGCTCGCCGGGTCGGGGTCGAGCGCGGCATCCGCGCCGAGTTCCAGGGCGAGGGCGCGCTTCTCCTCGGTGGAGGCTGTGGCGATCACCCGGCCCGCGCCGAACGCCTTCGCGAGCTGTACGGCGAGCGAGCCGGTGCCGCCGGCCGCCGCGTGCACCACGACGCTCTCCCCCGCGGTCAGCCGCGCGGCGGTGCGCAGCAGGTGCCACGCGGTGAGGCCCTGGACGACGAGGGCGAGCGCCTGAACGTCCGAGACGCCGTCGGGCACGTCGTGCGCCAGGTGCTCGTGGACCACGGCCTGTTCGGCGTAGCCGCCGTTCTCGGTGAGCGCGACGACCCGGCGGCCGTCGGGTGTGCGGCCGACGACCTCGGCGCCGGGCACCATCGGGAGGCTGGAGCGGGAGAGGTACGAGTTCTCCACGGTGTGCGTGTCGGCGTAGTTGACGCCCGCGGTGTCCACCCGGACCAGGAGTTGTCCGGGGCCGGCCACCGGATCGGGCAGTTCCACCTCGCGCAGCACCTCGGGGCCGCCGAACTCGGTGATCTGGATCGCGCGCACGATGACTCCTGGGGACGGGGGCGGCTTCGCTCCCCGCCTGCGAGCGCGGGGGCCTGACCCGAGATTACCGACTGGTCGGTATGGAGTGCACTGGTCGGAGTGCGCCGCCCTCGACGGAGCGCACCGCCCTACCCGGGCCGCCCGTCAGACGGCCGGCGGCCGGGCGCGGGGGCGGCTGAGGCGGCTGAGGCGGCCGGGGCCCGCGTACCGTGCGGGGCCGGGGCGGACGATGCCGCTCTCCTGGGCCTGTTTCCAGGATGTCGGCGCTCGGCCGGGCACTCACCCGCCTGTCCGTCCGCCCTCAGACGCCGGTGAGCCCGGGGACGCGGCCGACCAGCTCGGCCCACTCCGTGTCGGCGTGCCCCGGTACCATGCGGCCCGCTGAACGCCACTGGTCGGCGAGGGCCGCGAAGACGGGAGCGTCGGTGCACCACAGAACCGTTTCGCCGCGGGTGCCGCACCCCGCCCGTCCCTGGCCGGCGTCCTGGCCGGCCTCGCCGCCGCTGTCCGGGATGTGCTGTCTCGCTGCTGCCATACGCCGACCAACGAGCGCGGGGGCCCACGCCACCGCGATCGCGGGTCGCGCCACCCGAATGAGTGAACGGGACGCGGAGGCGAGGTGGAATTTCCGGCGGCGGCGACTCGTTGTGAGGGCATGAGCACTGTGGAGCTGACCAAGGAGAACTTCGACGAGGTCGTGTCGTCGCACGACTTCGTCCTCATCGACTTCTGGGCCGCCTGGTGCGGGCCGTGCCGGATGTTCGCGCCGGTCTACGACAAGGCGTCGGACAAACACGAGGACCTGGTCTTCGCCAAGGTCGACACCGAGGCCCAGCCCGAGCTGGCCGCGGCCTTCCAGATCCAGTCGATCCCGACGCTGATGATCGTGCGCGACAAGGTGGCGATCTTCGCCCAGCCGGGCGCCCTGCCGGAGCCGGCCCTCGAGGACGTCATCGCCCAGGCCCGCGCCCTCGACATGGACGAGGTCCGCAAATCCGTGGCGGAGGCGGAGGCGCAGCAGACTTCCTGACCCCTCCCCTTCCGCCCAGCCTCACGGTCCGGCGGTGCCGGTTGTCACACCCGTCCGGCACCGCCGCGCCGCGCTCTGCCCCGTCCCGCCGCGCCACCGGGAAGAGCCGAACCCGAACGGGCCGAGCCACGTCCCCCGGTTGTGCCCGGGCGGCAGCGGAAGACCCCGCGTCCGCGTCGCGAAGCCGGGCCGGCCGGTTCTTCCCGCCACGACGGCGAGCATCCCGGCGGCGCCGGACCGCGCCGGCCACCGGTGGGTGGACCCCACCCCGGGCGACCAGTCCCCCTTTTCCCGCATGTACCACGACCCACCGCCCCCGGGCTGCAGCGGAGAGCCCCCAACGCCTCCGCGGCCCCCGGAAGACCCCGCTCCCGTACGTCCGGCGGCGCTGTCGGTGGGGGCGCTTACGCTCGGGGCGTGGGGAGAGCCGAAGCCGTCGCAGGGCGGCTTGCCGTGGTGGCCGATCCGGTTGGGTCGGGCGGACGGTTGCGCGCCGTCGCGGAGGACGGGACAGCGGCGGGGCCGGAACTCGTCGTACCGGACCTGGCCGCGGAGGTCGCGCGCCGGGAAGCGGCCGAGGGCCCACGCTGGGTGTGGGTCGCCACGGACGAGACCTACCCGTGGCTGCTGGACCGCGGCGCGCCCCGCCTCGCCCGCTGCCACGACATGAAGCTGGTCGAATCGCTGCTGCTCGGCCAGGAGGGACGGCACGGCCGCCCCCGGTCGCTCGGCGCCGCGTGGGCGCGGCTCGACGGGCGGCCCGAGCCCGAGGACGCCCCGGAGCCCGGCACCGACGACCAGCCCGTACTCTTCACCGCGGACCGCCACCGCCTGCCGCCGGATGTGGACCCGTTGACCGCCCTGATCGCCGTACACGCGGCCCAGCAGCGGCGGATCGCCGGCGGTGAGCGCCCGGACCGGATGCGACTGCTGTGCGCGGCCGAGTCCGCGGGCGCCCTCGCCGCGGTGGAGATGGGCCGCGACGGGCTGCCCTGGAGCGCCGCCGTCCACGACGAACTCCTCACCGGCCTGCTCGGCCCCCGCCCGTCGCCCGGCGCGCGACCGGCGCTCCTGGGCGACCTCGCCCGGCGTATCCAGGACTGCCTCGGCCACCCGGTGAACCCCGACTCCCCCGCCCAGATGCTGCCCGCCTTCGCCCGGGCCGGCGTGCACCTGAGGTCCACCCGCTCGTACGAGTTGCGCGGCGTGGACCACCCGGCCGCCGCGCTCCTGCTCCGGTACAAGGAGCTCTCCCGGATCCACACCGCCCACGGCTGGGCCTGGCGGGAGACATGGGTGCGCGACGGCAGGTTCCGGCCCGAGTACGTGGTCGGCGGCGTCGTCTCCGGGCGGTGGGCGACGCGTGGCGGCGGAGCGCTGCAGATCCCCCGGCCGCTGCGGGCCGCGGTGGTCGCCGACCCCGGGCACCGTCTCGTCGTCGCCGACGCCGGGCAGTTGGAGCCGCGTGTGCTGGCGGCGATGTCCGGCGACGCGGGACTCGCCCGGGCCGCGGGCGACGGCGACCTCTACGCGGCGCTGGCCCGGGACGCCTTCGCCGGTGACCGCCCGCGCGCCAAGGTCGGGCTGCTCGCTGCGATGTACGGGCAGACCAGCGGCGAGGCGAGCCAGCTCCTCGCGGTGATGCGGCGCCGTTTTCCCACCGCGCTGGCCCTGGTGGAGTCCGCGGCCCGCACCGGCGAGGCGGGCGGCACCGTACGCTCGCAGCTCGGCCGCACGTCCCCGGCGCCGTCCGCCGACCGTTTCCTCGACGAGACCGCCGACCCCGGTGACGGCGCCTCCCCCGACCGGCGCGCGGCCCGCTCCTGGGGGCGGTTCACCCGTAACTTCGTCATCCAGGCCAGTGCGGCGGACTGGGCGCTGGCCATGCTCGCGGCACTGCGGCGACGGCTCACCGCGATCGGCCCCGAACCCCGGCTGGTGTTCTTCCAGCACGACGAGGTGATCGTGCACACGCCCGTCCACCTCGCGACCGCGGTCGAAGCGGCGGTGACGGCGGCGGGCGACGAGGCCCGCCGCCTGGTCTTCGGCGCCACGGCGGTGTCGTTCCCCCTGGAAACGCACGCGGTGGAGTGCTACCTGGACGCCAAGTAGCCCGCGCGACCGCTCACTTGTCCGCGGCCGCGTCCGACTCGGCCGCGGCGGCGGCCGAATCCGCGTCGTCGACGAGCTGGCGCAGATGGGCGAGGTCGGAGACGGATGGCGCCGACGGCGTACTCCCGGGCGACGCCCCGCCCCGGTCGTCCTGCCCGCACCCGGCGACCAGCAGCGCGGCGAGCGCCACCGCCGGCAGCACCGCGAAGCCCCTGATCCGGCCGGTCACTTGGCGGTCTCCGGTGTGCCCGCGCCCTGGTGCCGCGTGCCGCACCACGTCCGTACGGCGTCCAGATCCGTGCTGCGCTGGTTCAGCATCGGCACGAGGGACTTCCGGAAGGCCAGCTTGTCCTTGAGGTACGTCTCCACGACGGTGTTGCCCGCCGCCGCCGCGTTGTCCACCCGCTTCTGCAGCCGCGCCACCGAACCCCGCACCGTGGCCGGCCCGTTGAGCCGCCGCAGCGCCCGGTCGATCCGCGCGTCGATCCGCGGTACCCGCTTGCACAGCGCCCGGTCCTTCGCCCTCGCGGAGGGCAGTCCCGACTCACGGCTGTCCGCGGCGGCGCTTCCGGCGGTGGCCGCCACCAAGGCGATGGCGGCTGTCGCCGCCGCCAGCGCGTTACGCGTGGTACGCATGGGGTTTCTCCTCCGACATTCCTACGGCTCGCCCGTGCCCGGGTCCCCCGCAGCGTAGGAATGCTCTTTGTGGAAACCTTGTGGACCTCGCGCCGGTCGGCTCGGGGTTCCGGCGGAGGTACGAGCCCTGGGGCCACGGCCGGAAAACGGTCCGCCGTCCCGGACGACGGCACCCGGCACCCGGCCACACGCTGAGCTGGTCCTCGTGGTGACGGCACCAGGCCGTCGCCCGCCGCCGCACTCACCGTCGCACCCGACGTCACAAACTCACTCAACCTGACGGTGCGCCAGTCGGCCATACCGCAGAGAACAGCCCTGACCAGCACAGACAGCAAACTGCGACTGGAGTAGGGCCCGATCATATGCGCCTCGCCGCGTATGAAGCCGTCGTAGCGCCGGTCAGCCAGTCGCGTTGACGGGGCAAGGTCGATACGCCCTTGGCTCGTGGAAGGTCGAGGACGAAGCACGCGCCGGGACGGCCGTCGGTTCGGTCCGTGACCGTGACGGCGCCACCGTGCAGGGCTCCTTGCTGGCCGACCAGGGCCAGGCCAAGGCCGGAACCGAGGCTGTCGGGGCGGCGGTGGAAGCGGTGGAAGACGACGTGGCGGGCGGCCGGGGGTATGCCCGGGCCGTGATCGGCGACGGTGAGGCGTACCGCGGTCCCGTCCGGGGAGGGCTGGAGCGAGACCTCGACGGGACCTGCGCCGTGCACAATCGCGTTGGTGAGCAGGTTGTCGACGGCCGAGCGCAGGCCCGGCGGCCACATCTGGATCACGCAGGGGCCGGGTGCGACGGTCTCAATGTGGGCCTGCGGGTAGTCACGGCGCAGGTCGCGTACGGCCGCGTCCACGAGTTCGGCGAGGTCGCCGGGTACGAACGCGTCGGCCTCGACCAGGTCGCCTTGGGCGAGGGTACGCAGCATGACGAGCAAGCCGAGGAGCCGTTCGTGCGCGGCTCGCAGGTCGGCGACGACTTCGGCTTGCTCTGCCGGGTCGGGCAGCGGATCGCCGTCCAGTACATCCAGATTTATCCGCATGCTCATCAAGGGGGTCCGCAGTTCGTGGGACGCGGCCGCGGAGAACGATCGGGCGGTTTCCAGCGCGTCGGCGGTGCGGACGGCCTGCTGGTCATAGCGGGCCAAAAGGGTTTGCAGGGTGCGGGCCAGGTCGTCGATCTCCGGCACCCGGGTCGGAGCGTGGTCGAGGCGGGCCTTGCTGGTGCGGGGGTCGATGCCGCTGGCGCGTCGCTGGAGGAGGAGCAGCGGGCGGGACACCCGGGCTGCCGCAAACCATGCCAGGCCGCCGGCGAGGGGAGCGGTCAGGAGCGCCACGGTCAGCACCCGGCGCCGCACCTGGTCGATCTCCGACTGGCCCGCGGTGTCGCTGCTGAACAGCCACAGCATGCCGGACGCGGCGGGCCTGGCCCCGCGGACCGGCACGGCCAGCACCCGCCAGCTCTGGTGTCCGGCACGAAGAGTGATTGGCCGGGCGGCGCTCCGAACGGACGGCAGCGGCACGGAGTCAGCGGGCTGGGGCCCGCCGGAAACCGTTCCCTGGGGGCCGGTGACGCGGATGCCGACGTCGAGCGCGGCGCTGAAGAGCCTGCGTCTGCGGGCCTCCTCCACGCTCGCCGGACGGTCGTTGGCCATGGCCCGCAGCAGGTCGCGGGCCTGCCGTTGGACGTCGGAGGCACGCTGGCGCAGATGCACGTCCGCCTGCCGGTGCACGTCGCCCGTCACCAGGCGGACCATGATCCACCCGGAGGCGAGCACCAGCAGTGGCACGAGGACGCCCACCGCCAGGGCGATCCGGGTCGACAGCCTCATCCGCCCACTCCCCTCTCCCAACGGCTGCCGGACGGCATCGCCGGTGAGCGGAGCATCCCGGGCGTCACGTCCGGTGCCTGGCGCCCGCCGCGGTCGCCCCTTCGGCTGTCGGCCGGCCGGTTCCCCGGCACCACCCGCCTTGCCGCCCGAAGCCTCCGCTTCGCGATCGCAGCATCGTCGCACTGCGGCGGCCAGGCGTCACGGTCAGGGTCCTCCCTTGTGAACCCAACATGGAGTTCGGCGCCGTACCGGCGTCCGGCGGCTCGGCCGGTCCACCGAGCACCGCGCAGACCCGTCCCCGGCAGCCGACCTGTCCACAACGGGTGAGCGTGCACCGACAGCAGCGCTCACCAGGACGTCTGGCGGAATATGCCGGAAGCAGCAGATCGAACGTCCGGGGCCGAGCCGGGTCGGTGAGGGCCGACTGGCGACTCGCCTCGTGCCGCCCACCGCGCGTGACGTCACCTGGCGGCGGTGCGCGCCACGGACACCGAAGCGGCGGCCGGGAAACCCGATGGATCAATTCCGTTTGCTTTCCCGCGCGCAACTGCCGTCACCGTACCGTCACCTGTCCCACCGACGCATTCAGGGCCCCTCGTCGGCGACGAGCCCACTGGCCGCGAGGTCGGGGCGACAGGATTCGAACCCGCGACCCCGTGACCCACGAGTCCAAAGGTTTGGCATCGATCACGGCTATCCTGGGCTCCGAATACTGTTCGGCAGGCAAGCAGCGAGGCGAGTCGCCGATCGCGACACACGGGAATGAGCCTATTTCGTATACATCTACCGCTTTGATCACGGCCGGTGCGACGGTGCACGCAAGCCCGATGCCGGGCGGTTCGGCTCCTGACCCGCAGTCGAAAGAGCCGGCAACCCAGGAATCGGAGAGAAATGCGCAGCCAGACAGTAACACCAGGACTCCCACCTGAAATGCAGAGGTTCTCTCCCGCAGGGCGCTCCCGGGGAAACACGGTCGAGAGGATTGGGGACGACAGGACTGTTTCACGACCCATGCGGGAGACCGAAGACGTCGGCTGGAGGATTCATGGCGCGACCGGTCCCGTCCGCCCCTCCCCGCGGGAACCCATGCACCACCAGAGCCTCATCCTACTGCGGGCGTCGGCACACGGTCGCTCGCACCCCCCTGCCGACCACCTCGGAACAGCCGTGCCGCACGTCCCGGAGCGGTAGTGACACACATCACGGCCCGAAATCCGCCATCGCCGCGAACAATTCCGGCCTTCTTTCTCGTGCCGGTGCACCGGACATCTCGACTCCCCCCTTCCCACCGGACGCCGCCGCCGACGCCGTCGACCCCTCGGGGAATGCCCCTCACGCATGGCACGTTAAGGTTGTGTTTCGCCTCCCGAAACCGCACGACGATCCTTGATCCGCACTTCGAGCCGGATACCGTCTTGCCTTCCGGCCCCGGTCTTCCCCGGGTCACCGGGCATGTCGGCGAGCCCGTACGATGAAGGGCCCCACCGACGGCGGCGACCGGACCGAGGCGAAGAGCGCACCGACGCGCGGCGACCGGAACGCGCCCCGCAGCGATCTCGTCTCCCATGAAAAATCATTGACAGATCGGGAGACCGGCATTTGACTCTTAATGTTCGCCGAGATAGTCGAGACTGCGTCCTAAGGCCGGGGGGCAAGATTGATTACCAGCACGTGGACCGGTTCTGCCGGTACGGGATTATTTGAAGCCCGTACCGCAGATCCTCAAGCGCTGTACGAGCGTGACGCCCAGCTGTCCTCCCTCCTGGCACTGCTCGCCGAAACCCGCCGAGGCAGAAGCGGGGTCGTCGTGGTCAGCGGCGCGGCCGGCCACGGCAAGACCGAGCTGCTGCACACCTTCACCCGCCATCCGGACGCCCGCGCCGCCGTCCGGCTGACGGCCCTGGCCTACGGGGCCGAGCGGGAAGTGCCGTTCGGGGTGCTGGCCCAGCTCTTCCGGTCCGCCCGGATCTCCGGCGAACCGGGCGTCCGCGTCAACCGGCTGCTGCGCGAGGCGCAGAGCACGGCCGCCACCGACGAGATCCTGCCGCAGCTCTTCCACGGTCTGTGTTTCGTCCTGCTCGATCTGATCGAGCACAGCGACCAGCCGGTGATCATCGGGATCGACGACGTCCAGTACGCGGACGTTCCGTCCCTGCGCTGCCTGTCGGCCGTCATCGGACGGCTGCCGGCGTCGCGGCTGCTCGTCGTGCTGAACGAGACACCGCAGCCCGGGCCTTCCACCGCGTTGCTGCTGGCGGAGCTGCCGCCCGAGCCCCGGTCGCGGTGGCTGCGGCTGGAGCCGCTGACGCCCGGGGGTGTCGAAGCGCTGCTGGCCGAGCGGCTCAGCCCGCAGGCGGCGCGCGGGCTGAGCGCCGAGATCCACACGCTCTCCGGTGGGAACCCGCACCTGGTCCGCGGACTGGCCGAGGACAACCCCGAGCCCGCGTCGTCCGAGGACCGGCCGCGGGCCGTCGTCGGGGCGGGATTCCGCCGGGCGGTGCTCCACTGCCTGTACCGCTGCGATCCGGCGATGCTGACGCTCGTCCGCCAGTTGGCCGTACTGGACCGCCCGCTGCCCGACGACCTGCTGAGCCAGCTCGTGGGATGGGACGTCGAGACCACGGTGCAGACCCTTGATTCCCTGAACGCGACGGGCATCGTGGCGGGGAGGGAGCTGCGGCACCCGGAGATCGGGGCAGCGGTGCTCACCGGGATGGTCCCGCGCGAGCGGAGCGACCTGTACGTGCGCACCGCGGACGTACTGTGCACGGTGGGTGCCTCCGTGGTCGTCACCGCCCGGCTGCTCATCGCGGCCGACCGGATCGACTCGCACTGCGCCGTACCGCTGCTCCAGCAGGCCGCCGAACAGGGGCTCGCCGACGGCGACCACGACCTTGCACTCAGGTGTCTGCGCCTGCTGGGCCGTCATCCCACCGCTCCGCACACCCATGCCCGCACCCTGGCGCTGCTGCTGCGCACCGAGTGGCGCAAAGACCCCTCGCTGGCCGCCCGCCGGCTCCCCGAACTGGCCGACGCCGCCCGGACGGGGGCACTGTCCGGGCAGGCCATGGCGCTGCCGGTCCACGGGCTGATGTGGTTCGGCAACGAGGAGGAGGCCCGGACGGTACTGGAGGAGGCGGAACGCAGGGCCGGCACCGCGCAGGACACGGAGGCCCTCGCGCAGTTGGGGATGTCCAGGCTCTGGCTCGACCTGCTCTATCCGGCGACCGGCGGCGGCCCGGGAGCGGGCGACGCCGTCATGGACGCCCACTCCGCGTCCGCGGTCTCGCCGCACCCCGGCGCCGTGGCCACGGTGCGCGGTGTGCTGACGGCCGGGCCCGGCCCCGACACGGTGGCCGACGCGCTTCAGACCCTGTACCGGAACCCGCTGACCGAGCAGACCTTCCCGTCCCTGATGGCGGCGCTGGTCACCCTGTGGCTGAACGACCGTCTCCCGGAGGCCCGGCACTGGGCCGACGCCCTCGCCGCCGAGGCCGAGGGGCGGTCCGCCCCGGTGTGGCACGGCATGCTGCTCACCGTGCAGGCGCTGGTCGCGCTGCGCAACGGCGATGTCCGGACGGCCGAACTCCGCGCCCACCGGGCGCTCGACACGGTCTCGCTGGAGAGCTGGGGGGTGGCGATCGGGTTTCCCGTGGGAGCCGCCCTCCAGGCGCTGACCGCGCAGGGGCGGTACGACGAGGCGCTGACCCTGCTGAAGGAACCCGTGCCCGAGGCCCTGTTGCGCACCCCGATCGGGATGTTCTACCTCCGGGCCCGCGGCCACTATCTGCTGGCGACCGGCCAACCGCGGGCGGCGCTGGGGGACTTCCGCACGATCGGGCGGATGGCCGACCGGTGGAAGCAGGACGTCCCCGCCGTCATCCCCTGGCGTGGCGACGCGGCGCTCGCGCTGGTCCGGTGCGGGGACACCAGACAGGCCCGGGAACTGGCCCAGGAGCAACTGGCCCTGGCCGGACCCGATCAGCACCGGGTGCTGGGCGCGACCCTCCGGGTGCTGGCCGCGGCCGGTCCCCCGAAGGGCCGCACATCGGCGCTCACCAGGGCGACGCAGCACGCGCAGGACAGCGACGACCTGCTGGAGCTGGTGCACATCCTGGTCGACCTGGGCTGGGCACATCAGGAACAGGGCGCCTACAGCAAGAGCCGGCAGACGCTGCGCCGGGCGCAGAATCTCGCGGACGACCTGGGGATCGTGCTGCCGCAGCGGCTGCTGCCCGGACCGGCGGGGGGCACGGGAGACCGTCCACCGGGGACGGCGCAGGGCGGTGAGTGGTCCGACGCCCTCAGCGACGCGGAGTTGCGGGTGGCCACCCTCGCGGCCGGCGGGCACAGCAACCGTCAGATCGCCCACCAGCTCTTCGTCACGACCAGCACCGTGGAGCAGCATCTGACCCGGGTCTACCGCAAGCTCAACGTCAAGAACCGCACGGATCTCGCCGACGAGCTGCACGCCGGCCTCGGCCTGCGGGCCCGCTCACGGGCGGACGTCGGAGCGGGCCGCCCGGTCGGCGCGGACCCCATCGGAGCGGACCCCATCGGCGCGGGCCCGGCCTCCGACCGGGAGGACGGCTGAGAGGGGCTCGTGCGACCGTACGGGGGATCGGTGCCATGAGCCCCGAGGCGTGCGGAGTCCTGTCATCCGCACGCCGGTACGGCGGCCGGAGCCCGGCGGGCGACCGGGCGGGCCGTCGTACGGTCCGTGATCAGGAACCGGCCCGGCGAGCCCCATGGCGCCGCCGGCCTGCTGGGAGGTGACGGCGAGCCCGGAGGCCACGCCCTGCTCCTCTGCGGCGACGCCGGTGCCGGCCGCGACGAACATGGTGACGCAGGTGACACCACCGGCCAGGCCGAAGAAGGCGATGCCGGGAAGGACCACCCAGAACGAGCCGCCCACGGACATCCCGGCGGTCACGGCCACCAACCCGACCCCGGTGCCGATCATGCCGATGAACAGGGCCGCGCCCGACGGCCCCCGGGCCGACCGCGGGGCCGGTCCGGGGGCCGTGTCCGTCGCACAGCGCCTCAAACACCTCAAGGGCGGGCGGACGGGGGGCGGTTCCTCACGCGGCGGAGCTGAGCCTGACCGGCAGTTCGCCCAGGGTCCGCAGCACCATCCCGGGGAAGCGCTCGGGCTCCTCCACGGTCAGTTCCACGTCGTGCTTGACGAGTTCGGCCAGTGCATAGTGCGCCGTCATCCGGGCGATGGGCGCGGCGATGCAGAAGTGGATGCCGTGCCCGAAGCCGAGGTTCTGGCCGGCCGGGCGGGCCAGGTTCAGCACGTCCGGGTCGTCGTACGCCTTCGGGTCGTGGTTGCCCGCGCCCAGCACCGCGGCGACGTGCTCGCCCGGCTGTACGGTGACGTCGCCGATCTCGAGCTCCTCGAAGGCGGTGCGCGGGACGATCTGCAACGGCGAGTCGAACCGCAGCAGTTCCTCGGTCGCGCTCACGATCCGGTCCGGGTTCTCCCGCAGCCACTTGTACTGCTCGGGGTGGCGCAGCAGGGCGAGCGAGGCATTGCCGATCAGTCCCGCCGTGGCGTTGAAGCCGGCGGCCAGGACGTTCATCAGCGTCATGCCGAGTTCCATCTCGGTGAGCTTGCCGTGCTCGGTGTACGCGATCACCAGCTGGCTGATCAGGTCGTCGCCCGGGTTGGCGCGCCGATCCCGCGCCATTTCCATGCCGGCCGAGACGAAGCCCTCCCGGACCTCGTCGCGCTGCTGCTTCTCCTTCTCCGTCAGCAGGAAACCGGGGTCCAGACCGCGGCCGCTGAGGTTGGACATGCCGATGAAATCCGCGTGGTACCGCTTCGGCACGTCGATCAGCGCGTCCAGCACCCGCCCGGGCAGCGGCCGGACGAAGGTCGCCATCAGGTCGACGACCCCGTCGACGGCCGATGCGCGGGCCTCGGCGAAGGCCTCGACGGCCAGCTCCCGGGTCCGGGCCCGGATCTTCTCGACCATCCGCGGGGTGAACGCCCGGGAGACCAGGGCCCGGACCCGGGTGTGGTCCGGCGGGTCCATGAAAATCAGCGGCCGGCCGGCCGGGCCGTCGGGGTTGGGCTTGAACTGGTCCTTGACCACCGGGTCGTCGCCGTAGCCCAGCCGCGGGTCGGTCAGAACCGTCTGGCACCCCTCGTGGCTGAGCACCGCGATCATGCCGCCGGGGGTGCGGAATATGTCGCCCTTCTCCTCGCGGAGCTTCTGGTAAATGGGATAGGGGTAGGTGCGGTACTGCGGGTCCAGGGCGTCGAACGGCAGAATGCTCGCCGCGAGTTCGCGGTCAACCTCGGACGTCGTCTCGGTCATGACGGGCCTCCCTTTCACGAGATTCCGGTGTGCTGCGGGGCATGGGCCGACGGCTCCGCGGGGGTGTCGTCGAGGGATCGCGCAGCCAGGTGCGCGATCCCGCTGTGGTCCGGCCCGTCCTGGCGGGTCCTCGGCGGCGAGTTGCCGCCAGTGGCCGGCGAGCCGGTGGCCGGGGCGGCGCAGTACACGTCGCTCGACCACTGGACTCTGCCGGCTCGTCGGCGACCGGGCCGGCGGCCTGGCCGGCACCGCGCCCACCGAGAAGAGTTCGGCGGCGATCCGGGCGAGGAGGATCACCGTGGCCGTGCTGTGCCATTCCGAAATCCCCGTTTCTCCACATTCATCGAAAAGGATTCAGACGGCGGACACCGATCCGCTCCCGCTTCTCGGGATCGGTCACCCGGAGCCGGCTCCAGGCACAGCACGCCCAGCTTGCCGACATGACGGTTCAGCTGAACCGTCCGTGCGGCCTCCGCGCCCTCCTGGAGGGGGTACACACCGGAAAGGACGAGCGACAGCATCCCGATGCCGAAGAGACGGTTGCATTCCGACTGCTCCTGAAGACTCGCCGCGTGACTGCCCACGACGCGCTTGAGATTCATCCACAGACAACGGTTGCCGAATTCGTGCTGGTATCCCGTGCTGGAGCCGCAGGTGACCACGACGCCGCCCTTGCGGACCACGAACACCGAGATGCCGCCGGTCGCCCGGCCGACGAAGTCGAACACGACGTGCGGGTCCTCCCGACCCGGGCGCGGATGGCCCGGCCGAGGCGCTTGCCGCTCTTGACGGTCTGCTCCGGGGTGCCCACCCGGTCGTCGCCGAGCCCGATCTCGTCGCGGTTGATCACCACGTCGCAGCCGAGGCCGCGCAGCAGCTCGTCCATGGGCTCCGAGCCGACCACGCCCACCGGGATGCCGCCGGCGTCCCGGATCCGCTGGCCGGCGCCGAGCATCGCGTCGTCGTGCGTGGCGGGCTCCTGGCCGTCGATCTGGACGCAGCTGACGACCACCCGGTCGCCGGGGCGCCAGCGCCTGACGCCCGCCCCGGCCCGGACCACGACACCGGACGCGTCGGAGCCCACGACGTGGTACGGCAGGTCGTGCCGGGCGGCGAATCCGTCCGTCCTGCCGAATCGTTCGAGAAAGGCGAAAGTCGGGACCGGCTCGAAAGTCGCCGACCATACGGTGTTGTGGTCGACGGAACTGGCCATGACGAAGACGACTTCGTCCGGAGCGAGTTCCGGCATGGGCACGGCGCCGACGTGGAGTGGCTTGCGGACGTCTTTGTCCTCGGCGCCCCCGAACATTCCGACCTCTTCGGCCCCCAGACGGGCGGCCAGGTAATCCCCCGGCAAGTCGAGTGTGCGCGGGTGCTCGCCAGGAGCGCCTTCCAACAGAGCCTCGGTCAACGATTCCACGCCGTTCCTTCCCCCGCCATCAGACCCGGCACGGGCCTCATGAGATGGGTTTCGGTAACTGATTCTCCGCTCTCGAACCCTAGGGATTTCCGCCGGGCGGCCCCACCCTTAACCGTCCCCTAGCGCCTTCCCCGGCGGGCCCCGGACGGAGGTGTGCGCCGGGAACCGGCGGCTAGGGGGATCGGGTCCGCGACCGGCGGAAGGCGTGGTGGGACGACCGGAGGGCACCCGTCCGGGGACGGCGGCGGGATCCGGCGGGAAGAAGCGGAATCCCCTACGCGAGCGCACCCTCACCCGGGAAGGCGGCCGGGCTGTCGACTCTTCGGGCACGCCGGGCCGAGTGCCGGTGGCCGTCCAACACCACGGGGGTACGGCACGGGGTGCCAGCCGCCTGCCGCACGTCCTGAGCTGCTCCGGGCTGCCGGAGGGCGTCGAGAACGCCTCGGGCCTGGCCGTGGGGGCGCCCACCACCCGCCCGGTCGAAACGGGGCGCGTGGCCCAAGGCAAGATCCTCGGCCACGTGAACAGGGGCGTCGTCGGCTCCCCGACCGTCGCCCAGTCCTCGACGTACCTACTGCTGCGGGGCATCGGCTACCGGCGCGGCGCCGGTGCGCGGCATCGGTGGCGAGCCAGGTCGGCGTCGTAGCGCCACCGAAGCCGGGGACTGCGGCCCGCCGGACACCGTGGCCACCACGGCCGCCGTCACCGGGACGACCCGTACGCCGACGTCCGGCGCGGCCGTGCCTGTTCGACGCCGGCCGGACGGTCGTCGGCCATGGCCCGCAGCAGACCACGGGCCTCCGTCCGTACCGCCTCGGCCCGCTCCCGCAGGTGGGTGTCGGCTGCCGTGTGCACGTCGTGGCCGACCAACCGCACCATGATCCAACCCGAGGCGAGTACGAGCAGGGGTACGACCACGCCGAGGGCGAGCGCGACCCGGGTGGAGAGCCTCATCCGGTGCTCCCGTCGCCGGGAGCTGCGGGACGCAGGACGAAGCCCACGCCGCGCACGGTGTGCAGGACGCGCGGACGGCCGCCGGCCTCCAGTTTGCGCCGCAGGTAGCTGACGAAGGTGTCGACGGCGTCGCTGCGTACGTCGAAGTCGTAGCCCCAGACGCGGTCGAGGAGCTGGCCGCGGGTGAGGACGAGGCCGGCGTTGCGGACCAGGACCTCCAGGAGTTCGAACTCTCGGCGGGTGAGGTCCAGGCGTTCGCCGTCGCGGGTGGCGGTTCGGGCGGCCGGGTCGAGGGCCAGGCCGCAGGCACGTACCTGGTCGTCGGGGCGGGGCGGGCGGCGGCGCAGCAGCGCGTGCAGACGCAGCACCAGCTCTTCCAGCGCGAAGGGTTTGACGAGGTAGTCGTCGGCGCCGGCCTGGAGCCCGGCGACCCGGTCGGCGACCTCGTCGAGCGCGGACAGCACGAGAACGGGCAGGTCGTCACCGCCGGCCCGCAGGGTGCGGCAGACCTCGATGCCGTCGATGTCCGGCAGGGAGATGTCGAGAACCAGCACGTCGGGCGGGGTGCGGCTGAGCAGGTCGAGGGCGGCTGCTCCCCCGTCGGCCTCGGAGACGGTGAAACCGCGCAGCCGCAGGGCGCGGCCGAGCGAGCGGCGGATCGCCGCGTCGTCGTCCACGACCAGGACCCGGCCAGCGGGGAGACCGGGCCCGGCCTCCACCGCGGGTACGTCCCGCTCGCCCGTCGAGCCCGTCGCACCGGTCGAGCCCGCCGCACCCGTCCGCCCCCTCGGTGTTCCTGTCACCGAACCCACCTCCGCTCCCCGGCCGCAGCATGGTCGCATCGCGGGAACCATGCCGCACAGCCGGGGAGCGTGGACTCTTCACCGGGCGTCCGGCGGACCGCCGACGGCCCGGCGCGGCGGATCCGCCGGGCGGTCTGGCGGTCTGGCGGTCTGGCGGGCGGTCGGGCGGTCTGTCCGACTCGCCGCCGGCCACCGGCGGTTCGGCGGCTACCCGGGCCTCACCCGCCGTCCGCGCGCCTCGGCCGGTTCCGGGTCCGCGGGTTCGCCGCCGGCCACCGGCCGGCCGCAGCGTTCCCGGCCGCAGCGTTCCCGGCAGCCGCTTTCCCGGCAGCCGGGGCCCTGCCCGTGGGTGTCCCGCCGGCCGCGCGGCACGCCGGCTGCCGCCTCACGGGCTCACCGTCCACTTCTGGTTGGCGGTCCCCGCGCAGCTCCAGATCTGGAGCCGGGTGCCGTTGGCGGAGCTGTTGCCGGTCGCGTCGAGGCACTTGCCGGCCTGTGGGTTGACGAGGTCGTGGGCGGCGGTGACGACCCACTGCTGGGCGCCGGTGCCGTTGCAGTCGTAGAGCTGGACCTTGGTGCCGTCGGCGGTGCCGGCCGCGGTGACGTCCATGCACTTGCCGAGCGCGCGGAGCGTGCCGTCGCCGCCCACGGTCCACGCCTGCGCCGCCGTGCCGTTGCAGTCGTAGAGCTGGATCGCCGTGCCGTTGGCGGGGTTGGCGCCCGCGACGTCCACGCACTTGCCACCGATGCCGGTGATGGTGTGGGTGGCGGCGGAGTCGGCCGTGGTGACGTGGACGTAGTCGACGACGAGTTGCTGCGGGAAGGTGGTGCTCGCGTCCGGGTCGCCGGGCCAGTAGCCGCCGACGGCGAGGTTGACGATGAGGTAGAAGGGGTGGTCGAACACCCAGCGGTTGCCGCCGAGGTCGGCCGGCGTGCGGTGCTCGTAGACGACGCCGTCCACCGACCAGGTGATGGAGCCGGGAGCCCAGTCGACCGCGAAGGTGTGGAAGGCGTCGGCGAAGCGCTGGCCGCCGGGCAGCGTGTAGGCCGCGCCGATGCCGCCCGCGCCGGAGTAGCCGGGGCCGTGGATGGTGCCGTGCACGGTGCCGGGCTCGAAGCCGACGTTCTCCATGATGTCGATCTCGCCGCTGCCCGGCCAGCCGACCGTGCCGATGTCGTTGCCGAGCATCCAGAAGGCGGGCCACATGCCCTGGCCGCGCGGCAGTTTCATGCGGGACTCGAAGTGGCCGTACGCCTGGGTGAACCTCTGCGGAGTGGACAGCCGTGCGGAGGTGTACTGGCAGGTGCCGTACCAGCACTGGTAGTTGGCCGGGTTCTCCTTGCGGGCGGTGATGACGAGGTTGCCCTGGCCGTCGAGGGCGGCGTTGCTGGTGCTGTCGGTGTAGTACTGCCGCTCGTGGTTGTTGACGTTGTCGCCGGTCTCGTAGCCCCACTTGGAGCCGTCGACCCGACTGCCGGCCGGGCCGTTGAAGTCGTCGGTGAAGGTGGGGGTGGCGGCTGCGGTGGCGGCGTTGGGGGTGCTCGCCGCGGGGTGGGGGGAGGCGGTCTGCTGGAGCCAGCCGCACAGCAGCAGCAAGGCGGCGGCGAGCAGGGTGAGGGGACGTATGCGTGGGACGCGTCGGGTGGGGGGTAATGCCGGCATGCCGGACTCCTCGGTCGGGCGGCGCGAGCGGGTGGGGGCGCGAGCAGGTGGGGGCACAGCAAAGGTCTGTACCTATAGTTCCCGGCGCCGCACCAACACCGCAAGTACCAGGACGCCGGGGATGAGCGGCAGCCACGCCGTCACCAGCCGGTAGCCCAGGACGGCGGTGGTGGCGGCGACCGCCGAAGCGCCCGCGGTGACCAGGGCGAGCCCCAGCGCCGCGTCGAGCGAGCCGAGTCCGGCGGGCGTGGGCAGCCAGCCGGCCGCGGTGCTCGCGAAGAGGTACGCCACCACGACCCCGCTCACCGGCACCGGCACGGCCACCGCGCGGCATACGGAGACCAGTACGGCCGCATGCGCCGCCGGGAAGGCCAGCGACCCGCCCCACAGCGCCGCGACCCGCGCCCGCTTGCCGTGCAGGGTCCGTACGTCGCACGCCACCGAGGCCACGAAGGCGCGCACCCGGTCCCGTAGCCTGCGGCCGTACCGCAGCAGTGCCACGGCGAGCGCGAGTGCCACCGCCGCACCGGCCACGACGAGCAGCGGATGCCCGGTGAGCGCGGAGCCGAGGAAACCGGAGCGGCCGGTCGGCGCGGACGCCCGGCCGGCCGGCGCGACCTGTCCGGACAGGACGGCGGGGTCGGACAGCGGAGGGTCGGGAGATTCCGCGCGGTGCGGTGCGAGCCGCTGGAGGCTCAGGGCGCCGGGGAAGACCACGAGCAGCACCAGCAGCAGGGCGATCCTGCCGATGGCGGCGGCGGTGGCCCTGACCGCGAGCGCTGCCACCGAGCGGGTGGGACTCAGACCGCGGCGGACCAGGAAGCGCAGGTTGACCGCGTTGCCGCCGACACCCGCGGGCAGTACGTGGTTGGCGGCGGAGGCCGCGAACTGCGCGGCCAGCAGCCGCCCGGGCGGCAGCGTCTCGACGACCGCGCCCTGCTGCGCGGTGGCCGAACAGACCCAGGTCATGAAGGCAGCCAGCCCCGCCAGGGCCATCCATTCGCCGTCCGCGGCGCCCAGCCGCCCGGCGCTGGAGTCGATCATCGGCCACTTGCTCACCGCCAGGGCCGCGACCGCCACCACCGGCAGCAGCATCGCCACCGACCGCACCGACGCGCGCTGCCACACGGCACCCTCGTTGCGGGCGATGGACACGGGTACTCCTCGTCGCGTGAGGGACGGCGGCGGGGCCCGCCGGAGCGGGGCTCGGCGTGCCGGGAAGGCGGCGGAACAGCAGGGAGCGGCGGAAGCGAAACGGCTGCGCGAGCGGCAAGGCGGAGTGAACGTTCGGGACGATGGTGCCAAACGGCATCAAAAGTACGGGGACGGCGCGTCCAGAGTAGGCGGCCGGACACCCGCGGACCTACCCGCGCAGGGCCACACGGGTCAACACGTTCGATGAACCCCGCGCGACGCACGGGTGATGGGGTGCCGGACAGCCGCTGCCCGGGCCTGCACCGCCACTCTGAAGCCCGTACCGCGGCCCGGAACGCGACCAGCCGCCTCCGGTGACGAGCAGGCGGACCGGCGGCTGTTCCCTTGGGCTCGGGCCGACGCCGCGCGGCGGTCGCCCCGGGCGCGTGTGCCCGTGACCGCACCGGGGTCTCAGGAACCGGGCCCGTCGCCCGCCGACCAGCGCGGCCTGCGGTCCTTGTCGACCAGCGCCGCCCGCACACCCTCGGCGAAGTCGAGGCTGCGCGTGGTGCGCCGGGCGAGCTCCAGTTCGCGGGCCAGGCACGCCTCCAGGCCCGAGCCGGCACCGTCCCGCAGCAGGTCGAAGGTGATCGCGAGGCTCATCGGTGAGACCCGGCCGAGGAGGGCCAGCGTCTCGTCCGCCCACTCCCGGTCGTCGTCCTCGGCGCCGAGCCGGGCCCGCACCTCGCCGACCCCGTCGGCCAGGCCGGCGGAGAAGCCGGAGAAGCAGCGGTCGATCGCTTCGCGGTGCCCGGCCAGTTCCGACGGCGGGGCGGCAGCGGCGAAACCGTCCAGTACCCGTGCCGGGTCGCCGCCGCCCGGCAGCGCTGCCTCCAGCGCGGGCAGCTCGGCGGCGGGCACGTAATGCGTGGCGAGCCCGCACTCGACGGCCGCCGCGGCGGAGATCCGTGTCCCGGTCAGGCCCAGGTACAGTCCGATCCCGCCCGGCAGCCTCGGCAGGAAGTAGCTCGCGCCGACGTCGGGGAAGAACCCGATGCCCGTCTCCGGCATGGCGAGCGCCGCCCGCTCCGTCACCACCCGCGCTGTGCCGTGCACGGAGATGCCGAGCCCGCCGCCCATCGCGTAGCCGTCGATCAGCGCGGTGTACGGCTTCGGGTAGCGGGCGATCAGCGCGTTCAGCGCGTACTCGGCGGAGAAGTACGTCAGCACGGCCGCGTCGTCGCCGCGCAGCGCCGCCTCGCGCACCGCCCTGATGTCGCCGCCCGAGCAGAACGCCTTCGGCGAGGTGCTGCGCACCACCACCGACCGCACGGCGCCGTCGTCCCGCCACTCCTCCAGCGCGGCCGTGATCAGCCGGATCATCCCGAGGTCAAGGGCGTTCAGCGCCCCGGGCCGGTCGAGTTCGATCACTCCGACACCGGCGGCCACCCGCGTGACGACACCGGGTGGGGACGTACGGCCCCGGCCGGCTCCCCCGGACTCGGCGTGCTGCTCCATCGCTCTCCCCACGGATCGGACGATCCCGCGCTCCTACGGCATGGGCGAACGCCCATCCAACACCCGCCGCGCCGGGCCGTTGCGGCCGGGGCCGCCCGCAGCACACTTCCCGGGAGCGCCAGAGAGGCTGGCGCGCCCGGGTGCCTGCCCGCGCGGGCCTGCAGGGGTGTCCGGTGCGTACGGTTCAGGCGGATTCCGTGCGGGCCCGCACGCCGGGCCCGCACGCCTGGCCCGCGCGCCGGGCGTGATCAGGCCGCGCTTCCCGGGCCGGCCGGACGCACGGGACCGGGCGGTGCCCGGAATATCCCCGGTCCCCGCCGGGCCACACGCCGTGCGCGACCGCGCCGCGCTCCCCAGGGTCCGCCCACGACCCGAAACCGGGCAGCCGGCGGCCGACGGGCGAGGCACCGCCGGTCAGCGCGCGGACGGGGCGGGCCGCAGCCACGCGGTGGCGCGGGTGGCCGGCCCGCCTCACCGCCGGCAGCCACCGCTCCCGCCCGAAGGTTGATCGCGCTCGCCCCGGTTCGTTCCTCATTGCTAAGCTCGCGGCGAGCCGTGACTGGCGCGCTGGGATGGGTGCAACCATCGGGGAGCGGCTCGCGTTGCCTCACGAAGTGCCGTGCGCCTGGGCCGTCCCGTTGCCGAACCCGGAGGACTCCCATGGCCGCAGCAGAGCCGTCAACCGCCCCGTACAGCACCGAGTCGATCGCCTACCGCAGTGCGCTGGAGGTGATCGCGGGCGTCGAGCCGCGGGTCGCGGACGCCATCAGGAACGAGATCGCGGACCAGCGCGAGATGCTCAAGCTGATCGCGAGCGAGAACTACGCCTCGCCGGCCGTGCTGCTGGCGATGGGCAACTGGTTCAGCGACAAGTACGCCGAGGGCACCGTCGGCCGCCGCTTCTACGCGGGCTGCCGCAACGTGGACACCGTCGAGTCGCTCGCCGCCGAGCACGCGCGCGAGGTGTTCGGCGCCGCGCACGCGTACGCCCAGCCGCACTCCGGCATCGACGCCAATCTGGTCGCCTTCTGGGCGGTGCTCTCCCAGCGGGTGGAGAGCCCGGCGCTGGCCAGGGCCGGGGTACGGCAGGTCAACGACCTTTCCGAGCAGGACTGGGCGGAGCTGCGGGCCGAGTTCGGCAATCAGCGGATGCTCGGCATGTCCCTGGACGCGGGCGGCCACCTCACGCACGACTTCCGCCCGAACATCTCGGGCAAGATGTTCGACCAGCGCAGCTACGGCACCGATCCGCAGACCGGGCTGCTGGACTACGACGCGCTGCGGGCGGCGGCCCGCGAGTTCCGGCCGCTGATCCTGGTGGCGGGCTACTCGGCGTACCCCCGGCTGGTGAACTTCCGGATCATGCGCGAGATCGCCGACGAGGTGGGCGCCACCTTGATGGTGGACATGGCGCACTTCGCGGGCCTGGTCGCGGGCAAGGTGCTGACCGGGGACTTCGACCCGGTACCGCACGCCCAGATCGTCACCACCACGACGCACAAGTCGCTGCGCGGCCCGCGCGGCGGCATGGTGCTGTGCGACGACTCGCTCGCCGAGCACGTGGACCGCGGCTGCCCGTTGGTGCTCGGCGGCCCGCTGCCGCATGTGATGGCGGCGAAGGCGGTGGCGCTGGCGGAGGCCGCCCGGCCGGAGTTCGGTGCGTACGCGCGGGCGATCGTGGACAACACCCGGGCGCTCGCCGAGGGGCTGCTCACCCGGGGCGCTCGGCTGGTCACCGGCGGCACCGACAACCATCTGGTGCTGATCGACGTGTCGGGTTACGGGCTGACCGGCCGCCAGGCCGAGGCGGCGCTGCTGGACGCGGGGATCGTCACCAACCGCAACTCCGTTCCGCAGGACCCCAACGGCGCCTGGTACACCTCGGGCATCAGGATCGGCACGCCGGCGCTGACCACGCGCGGGCTCGGGCCCGCGGAGATGGACGAGATCGCCGGGCTGATCGACACGGTGCTGTCCGGTACGAGCGCGGCGCCGGCCCCCAAGGGCGGCCTGTCCAAGGCCCATCACGTGCTGGACGCGGCGGTCGCCGAGCAGGTGGCCAAGCGCGCGGCCGACCTGCTGGCGGGCTTCCCGCTCTACCCGGGCATCGACCTGAGCTGACGCCCCTGCGAGGCGCACGGGAAGAAGTGCCCCGGGATAGGGGTGGGCCCGGGACCGGCGGGGCGGGTCCGGGACCGGCGGCCCCCGGGGCCGAGCAGCCCGGAGTCCATGGGTCCGTCGCCCCGGCGTCAGAGAACCGCATCGGCCCGCGGGGCCGCCGGGAGCCGGACCGGCTGATCCGGGCCCGGCCCCGGGCCCGGATCAGCCGGAGGACCGGATCACACCGTCGTTGGCGACGGCCAGCGCGACCAGGACGACCAGATCGGCGGCACCGAGCACGAGACCGAGCAGGGCGCGCCCGCGACCGCCTCCTGCACGCCGCGCGGATGCGGATGCGGATCATCAGCCTGGGCCACGCGCACTGGCTCGACCCGGATGAGCCGTGGGCCCGCCGAGCGAACGAACGTACGGGCGGTCTTGGAGCGAACCGGCTCTTGGGGGCGCGCAACCGGCTCGCGCGCCGGGAAATCTCGTCGTTCACAGGCGCAATCGGCGACCGCGCTACTACCCTGAGTCGCCGGGGGAGGGTTGGGCGACGTCGGACCGGGAGGGCCGTATGGACGCAGAGCCTGCGCGCGCGGCAGAGGTCGTACGGTCGGGTGGCCGGCCGGCCGAGCAGTTGGCCGGGCTGCTGGAGCGCGCGGAGAACCGCGAGCAGGCGGCACGGTACCTCGCCGAGGTCCGGTCCGCGCTCATGCACTACTGCGGGCTCCAGTCGTGCCGCCACGCCAAAGGGCCGCCGCGGCGGCTGAACCGCCGTACCTTCCGGCACAGCTTCCTGCTGCCGGACGGCGACGTGCGGGTGGTGTGGGAGCTGGAGCACAACACCCGTCCGGACGGCGCGGTCCACCACGCGGTCTTCGCCGACCGCGAGGACCTGACGCTCGCCGAGTGGGCGGTCGACATCGCGTTCGGCGGCTCCTACGGGCCGCCGGAGCCGTCGTCGCAGGCCGCGCCGCCGCCACCCGCGCTGAGCCCGGGCGACCAGGCGGACGACCCCGCGGAGCTGGACGCGCTGCTGGCGACGGGTCAGGGAACGTACCGCCGCGCGTACACCGAGGGCGACTCGGCCGAGCACGCCCGGCGGCTGCTGCGCCGCGCGGCCAACGCGAACGCGCCGGGCCACGACGTCCTGGCCCGGCTGCGCGCCGCCCTGGCGCACGACATCAGCATCGTCACCCGGCGCAGCGCGATGATCGCCGGCCGCCTGGTGTCCTGGTCGCTGTACGAGCACGCCTTCCTGCTGCTGGACGGCAGCGAGGTGAGCCTGTGGGAGATCGACCACACCCGCACACCGAGCGGTGAGCCGGTGTGCGAGGTGTACGCGTCGCAGGACGCCGCGCTGGACATGGCGGTCCGCCGCATCGAGGCCGGCTGACGCGCCCGGTTCAGCAGGCGGCGGCCGGCTCAGACCGGCACGTCGTCCGCGAACCGCGCCCGGGAGACGGCCGCCGCCAGTGCCTCCGCGGAGATCGTCTCCTCGTGCGTGCCCGGGCTGCCGCACGCGTACGCCCCGGAGACCGATCCGGCGACGACACACGCCTCCAGGTCCGCGCCGCCGAACCGAGCGTGCAGGAAGGCGGTGAGGAAGGCGTCCCCGGCGCCGTTGCTGTCCACCACGGGCCGTTCCGGCACTACCGCGGGGTAGCGGCGCGGCGACTCCTCCCCGCGCCGCAGTACGTGGCAGCCCGCGGCACCGTCCGTGGCGACGACCAGTTCGGCCCGGCCGCGCTCGACGATCCGCCGCATCACGGCGGGGACGCCCTCCCCGACCTTGGCGGCGCTGAGGAACACCAGGTCGGCGCCGTACGCCCACGGGTGCGCCGAGGCGTCCTCGCCGTCCCAGGCGTGCAGGTCGGTGGAGACGGTACGACCGAGGCGTACCGCGTCGGTGAACACCTCCCGGGCGTGCGCCGACCGCGAGACGTGCACGTGGCGGGCGCGGGCCACGTACGGCAGGTAGAAGTCCCGGGGCAGCCGCAGGTCCTCGGGGTGCCGGCCGTCGTAGAAGGAGAAGCGGCGGCCTTCGCGGTCCACCAGGTTGACGCTGCGCGGGGTGCCGTTCGGCGCGGGCAGGTGGCTGAAGTCCAGGCCGGTGGCGGCGTACCGGTCGAGGATCATACGGCCCTGCGCGTCGTCGCCGAGGAAGTCGATGAACTTGGTGGTCAGGCCGAGCGCGTGGAAGCCCAGGGCCACGCCGTTGCCGGTGTGCGCCACGTAGTCGCGGATCGGCGGGACGAGGGTGGAGTCCCCGCCGGGGATGGCGAGTTCGTCGATCCGGACGATGGTGTCGATACCGGTGCCGCCCACCACCAGGACGTCGTACGGCGGGAGTTCGGCGGTCATCGGTGTTCTCCGTCCCGGTCGCGGCCGTGGTGCGACCCGTGCTCCGACCCGTGCTCGTGGAGGAACATCCGGCGCATGTGCCGCACGTGCGGGTCGTGCGGCGAGGAGGCGTCCGGCAGCATGCCGTCCACTGTGCCGGATCACCGGTCCGGCGCGGGGCCTCTCCGGTGATTTCAAGGTCGTTTCCCGGGCTCGAAGGCTGATTCCCCGCGTTCGAAGGCCGGTTCCCGGGTGCGCGTCGGCGCGGAGCGTACGTCCCGCCTGCCGGCACCGGGTGTGCTCGGCCCGCGGTCCTTCGCCTCCCCCGTGCTCCCCGGGGGCGTTCAGGCCGCCTGCTCCTCGTCCCCTGCGCCCTCCCCCCGCTCTTCGTTGGGTACCACGATCGCGGTCACCACGAAGCCGTTGCGGGCGATCCACCGGCCGCTGAAATGGTCGGGGCCGGTGCCTTCGGCGAGCAGCGGCCCGGGGATGAGCAGCCGCGCGGTGTAGGAACCCCGGTCGGGGACGTCCGGGTCGCGGGTGAAGAGGAGTTCGGCCTCCTCGAAGCCGAGCATGCGGCGGTGGAAGGGGTACCACGCCTTGTAGACCGTCTCCTTGGCACTGAACAGCAGCCGGTCCCAGTGGATCTCGGGTGCCCGGCCGGTCAGGTCGGCCAGGGCGTCGGTCTCCGCCGGGGTGGCCGTGATGACGTCGAAGACGCCCTGGGGCAGCGGACCGTGCGGTTCGGCGTCGATGCCGAGGGTGAGGATGTCGGTGGCGTAGGCGACGGCCGCCGCGCGGTAGCCGTCGCAGTGGGTGATGCTGCCGACGACGCCGTCCGGCCAGACCGGCGCGCCCCGCTCGGCGTCGCGCAGGATCGGCACGGGCTCGGTGCCGAGCGCGGAGAGCGCCGCCCGGGCGCAGGCACGGCCCGCCGCGTACTCCGCGCGCCGCTTGGCGACCGCCCGCGCGACGGCTTCGGCCTCTTCGGGGAAGAGCGGGGCGTGGTCCAGTTCGTCGCCGTACGCGGCGCGGGAGCGCACGGCGGCGGGCACCACATACTCGATCACCGGGGCACCCCCTGCCGCACGCCCTGCCGTCCCGCGAGGATACGGCGCGGCCCGGCGGGTCCGGCGGGCCGGGCGCCCCATTCACGCGGATAGCCCAACGAGACCTCCGTGAAGCGGACTTCGTCGCGATAGGTGACGCGCGGGATGTGCAGGTGGCCGTAGACCACCTCGGTGGCGCGGAACCGCACGTGCCAGTCCTCGGTGCGTTCGGTGCCGCACCACAGGGCGAAGGACGGGTAGCGCAGGATGGCGGTGGGGTCGCGCTGGAGGGGCCAGTGGTTGGCGAGCACGGTGGGCAGCGCCGGGTCCAGGGCCGCCAGGCGGCGTTCGGTCTCGGCGACCCGGGCCCGGCACCAGTCGTCGATGCCCGGCAGCGGGTCGGGATGCAGCAGCATCTCGTCGGTGCAGACGACGCCGAGTTCGCGGGAGTAGGCGAGGGCCTCCTCCTTGGTGGTGGCCCCGGGGGTGCCGTCGCGCCACGTGTAGTCGTACAGCAGGAACATCGGGCAGACCGCGACCGGCCCCTGCGGGCTCTCCCAGAGTGGATACGGGTCCTCGGGGGTGACCACGCCGAGGCCCCGGATCTCCTCCACGAGGTGGCGGTACCGCTGTTCGCCGCGGAGGGTGACCGGGTCGTCCGGCGGGGTCCACAGTTCGTGGTTGCCCGGCAGCCAGATGACCGTCTCGAACTGCTCCTTCAGAGTGGACAGGGCCCACGTGATGTCGGCGGAGCGCTCTCCGACGTCACCGGCGACGATCAGCCAGTCTCCATCCGTTTCCGGCCGCATCCGCTCGACGATCGCGCGGTTCGCGGCGTATCCGACGTGCAGGTCGCTGATCGCGAGGAGCTGTGCCCCGCCCGGGGCGGTCAACGTGCCGCCGCCCGTCCACGTGTCGGTATATGCACGGGAAACATTCTCCCAGACCTGCGCCTCCGGGAAAACCCCCTTCCGGGTGAAGGGGTCGGCCCGGAACCCGGGCATGCTAGCCGCGCTTCGAGCCGACGGGGTGGGTGTCGGTGCGGGGCGGGCGAGAAGCGCTGGTCGCGGGGCGCGGGGGCGCGGGAATCGTCACGGAGCGGCAGGTTCCGCGGTGAGCGGCGAGGCGCAGGAGCTCGGAGCGGGCGGCTCCGTCGCCGTGGTCCAGGTGTACCGCGGCGGCGGTCGCAGCGTCCACCAGCCGTTCCAGCGCTGTGATCTCCCCGGTCGCCCCGCGCGAGTGCCGGGCGAGCGGGGGCAGTTCGGCGGCGGCCAGTTCGGCGGCCGACCGCGCGTCGGCGAGCGTACGGTACGCGGCGCGCCGCAGGGCGAACCTGCGGTCGGTGTCCCCGGACCGTTCCAGTACGTGGCCCACGTACCGCTCGGCCGCCTCGGTCGCGTCCGACAGCCGTACCGCCACGTCGCCGCCCCGCCGCACCGGCCACGGCAGATGCCCGACGAGCAGCACGATCGCGCAGGCCAGCAACGTGTCGCTGAGCCGGTCCCAGTACGCCCCCGCGTCGCCGCCGACCGTCACGAAGGCCAGCACCAGCATCGTGACCACGCCGGTCTGCACCCCGAAGTGCCGCGTCGCCACCGGAACCAGCGCCGCGCACACCACGGCGAACGGGTACGGCCAGACCCCGCCGGGCACGACCGCGGCCATCACGGCGAAGAGCAGTACCCCCGCGACGGTGCCGAGTGCCCGGTTGATCACCCGCGAGGCCAGCGGCCCCAGATCGGGCTTGACCAGGAACACGGCGGTGACGGGCAGCCAGTACCAGTGGCCGGGGTGCAGCGCCTGCGCCACGGCCGCACTCGCCCCGATGGAGGCCGCCACCCGCACCCCGTACTCCCGCCCCGCCCGCCCGAACGCCCTGCGGGCAGCGGAGGTACGGGGGTTGGGCCGGGCGGGGTAGGACGGCGCCACGGGGCGGTCGAGGGGGGCATGGGCGCCGGTCGGCGGATCGCCGAGGGCCGTCCGTGGGACGGTCAGGGCGCCCTGCGGCAGGTGCGGTACGGCGGTCTTCCGGGTGGTGCGCTGCGAGCCGCGGCCTGTCGTACCCGGGGCGGCGGCCGCCCGTGGTGTCCCGAACGCCTCGGCCGCCTTCAGCAGGGCGTCGTCCAGGGCGCGCAGACCGGGGGTGTCCCGTACCGGCGCCGGGAGCGGTCCCGGGGGGCCGTCGGTGCGGACCGCCCGGGCCAGGCGGCGGGCACCCTCCGCGGCGCGGTCGGTCAGCGGGTCGCCCGCCCAGGTCAGGGCGGTGGCGGCCTCGGTCAGCGGGAGGACGGCCGCGAACCGGGAGCGGATCCGGCGTTCCGCGGCGATGGGGCGGCGCCACCAGCGGGGTCCGCCCAGCGCGTCCTGCGCCCGGTCGAGCGCGGCGGTCAGCCGGGCCCGGCGGTCCAGTGCCCTCGGCCCGCCGGCGGCGAGCAGCAGGTCTGCCACGGCGTCGTAGGCGGCGGCCACCGCGTCCCGCTCGCCGTCGAGGAAGTCCAGCCGCGCGCCCGGCGAGGGCATCGTCACCCTCAGCACGACCAGCCAGCAGCCGCCTGCCAGATAGAGCACGGCGCGCTGCCACGCGGGTTCGGGCAGCGGCATGCCCGCACCCACCATGATGGTGATGAGCAGCTGCGTGCTGGCGATCGAAGCGACCGGGCCGGCGGCGCTCAGCGCCCCGGCGGGCAGCGCCACCGCGGTGAGGGCGAGGACCAGGAGCAGGGGCGAGGCACCGCCCACCGACGTACCGATCAGCATTCCGCACGCGCCGGCCAGCGCGGGCAGGCCCAGCCGGGACACGGCGGAGCTGCGGCTGCCCGGACGGTCGTTGACGCCGGCGAGCATCGCCCCGAGGGCGGCGATCACCCCCATGGTGGGCCGCCCGAGTGCGCCCGCGACGGCGAGCAGCGTCCCCGCGCCGAGGGCACCGCGGGCCACCGCGCCCCACGGCACCGGTCCCCGCTGCCAGCGCACCGCGTGCGCCAGCCAGGCCGGGAGCACGTAGGACTTCCTCGACATCGCCATCGGCGCGGCTCCGTTTCGTCGTTGCGGGCGGGTGTTTTCGCCTGTGGACGACCTCGGCCGGGCGCTGCCGTCCCAGTTTACGGGCGCACCGTGGCGGTAACACGTCGAGCGCGTGTCGCACACGTGACACTGCCTGCGGCGGGCTCCACCGCGGCCGTGGCGGAGCCCCGAACACGGCGGCCCGACGGCGGGCGCGCCGTACCGCCCGAGGAGCCACACGGGCCGACGGCGGTTCCGCGATGCCGCGATGCCGCGACCCGCCGGACTTCAGCGACATCACCACCGGCGCCCAGGGCAGGGGGCTGGTGGCCCACGCCGACGGCTGCACTGCGCCTGCGCCAGGCGGCGCGCGGAACTTCGGCGCGCCGGCCACGACCAGCCGCAAGTCGCCCGGCAGCCCGCTCCACGGCGCCTTTCGACGCCCTGCTCGCGGGCAGGCGTCACGTCCACGTCCACGGCCCGGCCCGGCCCGGCCCGGCCCAGGGCATTTCAGGGGAGATCAGCTGAGCGGAGTCGTTCCCCCAGGCGGCGGCGCTCGCCGGCGCGGTACTCAGCACCGCGGCCGTCACCGGGTGCGTTGACGCCGAGCACCGCCGCGGCGTCGCAGGCGTGGACAAGAACGCCGGCGACGACGCCGGACGGTCCGGGCCCTCCCCGCGCAGTCGGGCCGCCGCGTCGCCGCCTGGGGAGCCTGTCTCAGGGATCAGGCCCTTGCCGTGCCGGGGACGTCCCGCCTAGTCGCGGTCGATCAGGATCGCGCTGCCCTGGCCGACCCCTACGCACATCGTCGCCAGGCCGCGGCGGGCGCCGGTGCGGCGCATGCGGTGCAGCAAGGTGGTGAGGATGCGGGCGCCGGAGCAGCCGAGGGGGTGGCCGAGGGCGATCGCGCCGCCGTCGGGGTTGACCAGGTCGGGGTCGATGCCGAGTTCGCGGATCGAGGCGAGGGTCTGGGCGGCGAACGCCTCGTTGACTTCGGCCTCCTCGACGGAGTCGACGCCACGGCCGAGGCGGGCGAGTGCGCGCCGGGTGGCGGGGACCGGGCCGATGCCCATGACGTCGGGGTGAACGCCCGCGCTCGCGCCCGCCGCGTACCGGCCGAGGGACTCCAGACCCAGCTCGCGCAGTGCGTCCTCGCTGACGAGGAGGAGTCCGGCGGCGCCGTCGTTCATCGGTGAGCTGTTGCCCGCGGTGACGGTGCCGTTCTCGCGGAAGACGGGCTGGAGGGCGGCGAGCCGTTCGGCCGTGGTGTCCTCCCGGACGGACTCGTCCTGGGTGACGGTGATCCCCTCGGGGCGGCTCACCGGCAGCAGCTCAGCGTCGAAGAGACCGTTCTTGCGGGCCGCGGCGGCGTTGCGGTGGCTGCGCAGCGCGAACGCGTCCTGGTCGGCGCGACTGACCCCGTACCGCTCGGCGACCTCCTCGGCGGTCTCCCCCATGGACAGCACGCCGTGCAGGTCCCGCATGCGCGGATGGGTGAGCCGCCAGCCGAGCCGGGTGTCGTAGGTCTCGAGGGTGCGCGGCAGCGCTTCCTGGGGGCGCGGCAGGACGAAGGGGGCGCGGCTCATCGACTCCGAGCCACCCGCCATCACGATCTCCGCCTCACCCGCGGCGATCATACGGGCGGCGGTGGTGACCGCTTCCATCCCGGATGCGCAGAGGCGGTTGACGGTGGCCCCCGGCACGGTCTGGGGCAGCCCGGCGAGGAGTACGGCCATCCGGGCGACGTTGCGGTTGTCCTCGCCGGCCTGGTTGGCGGCGCCCCAGTACACGTCGTCGATCCGGGCCGGGTCCAGCGCCGGTGCGTCGGCCAGCAGGCCGCGGATCACGGTGGCGGCGAGGTCGTCGGGCCGGACTGTCGAGAGCGCCCCGCGCAGCTTGCCGATGGGGGTGCGGCGGGCGGCGGCGAAGTGGACAGGTCGCATCGCTGGCTCCTCGGTTGGCGCGGCGGGGCCTTCGTGAACCGGCACCGCGCGTTCACGGAGGCGAGGGTGTCATGGCCCGGCCCGGGGCGGTCAGGGGTCGGTGCCGGGTTCGCTCAGGCGGGTCAACTTGTCCGGGTTGAGGACGGCGAACACGCCGTGGATACGGCCGTCGCGCACGTCGAGGAAGGTGGTCTGCTCGTGGCCGCCGACCGCCGGGCGCAGTGCGGGCAGGCCGTTGGCCTCGGTGGGGCGGACGTGGTCCACGGTGTGACGGGCGAGCTGGCCGGGCAGGAACGGGATCATGTGGGAGCGGCCGACGACCGGTCGCAGGGCGGCGCGGGTCCACCGCGGATACGCCTCCCGGACCACGTCCTCGGCGTCCCACATGCCGCTCAGCAGGCGGTGGGCGAGGCCGGTCAGGACCGACCGGTGCCGCTCGAACGCCGCTTCGGGCGTTTCGGCCACGGTGGACACGCGTCAGCCGGCCGGCGGGCGCCAGGTGGGTCCGAGCAGGCGCAGGCGTTCCATCTCGCGGCGGTCCCGCTTGGTGGGACGGCCGGCGCCGCGGTCCCGGACACCCAGGGCCAGCACGTCGGCGCGCGGGGGCGGCGGCGGGCTGTTGTCCACGTAGCACTCGGTGGCGACGGGCGCGCCCACGCGCTTGTTCAGCAGGCGGGAGACGATCACGACGCGCTCGCGCCCGGCGTGGAACAGCCGTACCTCGTCGCCGACCCGTACCGCCTGTGCGGGCTTCACCCGCTCACCGTTCACCCGCACGTGACCGCCCTTGGCCGCGGCCGAGGCCAGGGAACGGGTCTTCGTGAGCCGCACGCACCAGATCCACAGGTCCACTCGCACGGTGCCGCCGCCCGGTTCCCCTTCACGTCCCGCCATACACCGAGCCTAAGCCTTCCCCCCGCGCCACCGCTCCCGGCTTTTCCGACTGACCACGACGGCCCGGCGCCGCACCCCGCATCGCACGGGCGGCCGTCCGCCGGTACGTCCCGGCGCCGCCGCCTCCCTCCGCAGGGGACCTCCGCCGGGAAATCGCGGCCGCGCGGAGTGCCGCCCCGCGGGACCCCGAATGCCGCAGGCGGCTGGCGGACGGGGGCGGTCGGCGGATAGTGGGGACAGTGGCGGCGAGTTCTCCCGACCGCCACCGGCCCCCACGCACGAGGACGTCCGATGCGCGAACAGCTCACGCCCCGGCCGGGCACGGCGCCTCCTTTCGTGGTCCGGCGGTCGGCGGCGCAGGCGCGGCGCCCGCTGGCGGCGGTGTGCATCGGGTTCACGCTCGCCCAGCTGGTGCTGGTGGTGCCCGGGACCGGGCTGGGCTGGGACGAGACGGTCTACACCAGCCAGGTCAGCGGGTTCGTGCCGGCCGCGTTCTTCAGCGCGCCGCGTGCCCGCGGCATCACGTTCCTCGCCGCACCGGTCGCCGGGCTGACCTCGTCCGTCCTCGCGCTGCGGATCTGGCTGGCGCTGCTGTCCGGGGCGGGCCTCTACCTCGCGTTGCGGTGCTGGCAGGTGCCGGGGCCGGCCGGGCGGATCGCGGCGTACCGGCCCGCGACTCCCCCGGAGCTCCGCCCGGGGGCACGCCCGGGAAGTCCCACCGCGTCGCGGGCGACCGGTGCGGCAACGCGGCGGCGTACGGGCTGCTGGGCGAAGTTCCGGGATCGGGGCGCGGACCCGCCGCGATCCGCCGGACCGGCCCTCGTCCCGGCGGGGGTGCTCGCCCTGGCGGGCGCGCTCTTCGCCACGCTGTGGATCACCGTGTTCTACGGGCCGCAGGTGATGCCCAACCTGTGGAGCGCCTATGGCGCGCTGGCGGCCGTCGGCTGTTTCCTGCGGGCCGGGCGGGACCGCGGCGACCGCGCGGCGCTGGCCGGGCTGGCTGCCGGGGTCGCGGTCGTCGCGCTGATGCGGCCACCGGACGCGGTCTGGCTCGCGCTGCCGCTGGCCGGTGCGACGGCGGTGGTCCGGCGCTGGCGGCGTCCGGCGCTCTTCGCGGCGCTGGCGGCCGGGCTGCTGCTGGGCGGCGCGGAATGGGTGATCGAGGCGTATGCGAATTTCGGCGGCCTGTCGGCCCGGATCACCCGGGGCAGCGAGATCCAGGGCGGCATGGGCTGGCACGTCGCCGTCGACGACCAGATCCGGTCCCTGGACGGCCGGGGGCTGTGCCGGCCGTGCGACGTGCCGTGGCGGCACAAGGTCACCTCGGTGTGGTGGTTCGCGCTGCCGGTCCTGGCCGTCGGCGGGGCCCTGGTGGCGGCCCGGGTGCGCGATCGGGCCACGGCCGTGCTGCCACTGCTGGTCGCGGGGTTCCTGGCCTACCCCTACTTGTTCACGATCGACTACGCGGCGCCGCGTTTCCTGCTGCCCGCCTACGCGCTGCTGGCGCTCCCGGTCGCGGAGTGCCTGTGGTGGCTGGTCAGCGGCCCTGCGGGACGGCCGCGGCCGGTGCTCGCCGCGGTCGTGGCGGTGGCGCTGTGCGGCCATCTGGCCGTCCAGTACGGGGTGCTGGCCAACATCGTCGGCAACAACCACGCGCTGAGCACGGAGTACGGCGCGGTCGCCGCCCGCCTGCACGGCGCGGGGGTGCGTCCGCCGTGCCTGGTCTCGGGAGACCGCGCCGTGCCGATCGCGTTCTACGCCGGCTGCGCCTCCCGCCAGACCTCCGGGCCGGACAGCAGCATCACGCCGGCCGGCGTGCTCGCGGCGGCCCGTGTCCAGCCGGTTGCCGTGATCGTGCCGCCGCACCAGCGGCCACCCTCGTACGCCCGGGCCTGGCGCCCGCTCCGGCTGCCCGACGGCGCCTCCGTCCAGGGGTACCGCGCCTACCTGCCGCCGCCCACGGCCGCCGGGTGGCCCTGAGAAGCGCCGATGCGGCCGGGGGCGGGACGCCGTGCGGCCCCGGAGGACGGTGCCGCGCGGCCGGTTGCCCGTATCGCCGGTTGCCCGAATCAAGGCGCTGACAGCGCGCACCCGATGACAAGGGATGGAACCGGCCAGGTGTGACATCGCCGCCGGGTCGCATGGCCCGGACCGATGGTTTTCAGCCAGGGCGGCGACGTGCCGAAGATCACGCGGTCACCGCGGGGGCGGATCGGGGCCGCCGCCCGGCGCGCGGGCTCGCGGTGCTGCTCGGCGGGCCCGGGCGGCGGGTGAGCGCGGCCGGAACCGGCCCGGTTCCCCTGGAACGACCGGGCGTTCCACCGCCCGGGCGGTCCGCTCCGGGCTCCGCCGCCGCCCGGCCGGGCGGCCGGGGTACGCGTGGCCCGCACGCCACGGACCCGGCGTGTCGGTCGTGTGCGTGACACCGCGGGCCAACTCCGGAAAGCGCGCGGAAATTGGCCGGTTCCCGCCGTGTGTCACGGAAGTTCTGAGAGGATTCCCCTGCGGCGAGCGCGCGCCGGGCATCCTGCGATTGCCGATTTGCGACCGCGATACCGAATTCCTTGATGACGGAAGGACCCGTTATGGTTTCCGTAGGACTACTGGCCCGTTTCCCGGTGCAGCCCGGCAAGGAGGACGAGTTCGCCGCTCTGCTGGAGGAGGCCCTCCCGCTGGTGAACGACGAGCCCGGCACCATCGCCTGGTTCGGGATCCGTATCGGCGAGTCCGAGTTCGGTATTTTCGACGCCTTCCCGGACGAGGACGGCCGCAAGGCGCACCTGGCCGGCCGACTGGCCGAGATTCTGATGGGCAAGGGCGCGGCGCTGTTCGCGGGCCCGCCCTCCATGGAGCAGGTCGACGTGATCGCAGCGAAGCTCCCCGCCTGACGGTCGTCGTTCGTCGGCAGCCCTGACAGCGCCGGCGGTCGGCGGAACCCGGTGCGGCGGGGTGGAGAACACGGAACGGCGGGGGCCCTGGGGCCACCGCCGGT